>CAYPYY010000010.1:0-40574 GCA_964414995.1 uncultured Gemmatimonas sp. | reverse complement strand
TTGTCGCCGGCGACCGTCGAGTTCCGCAGCGCGACGATCGCGCTGTCCTGCTGCTGCTGGTTGATGTACGCCTGCGCGACGAGCAGCCAGCCGTTCGGGATGAACGGATTGATCTCGAGCGCCTTCTTGGAGGCGTCAATGGACTCCGGCACGCGGCCGGCCACACGCAGCGTCTGCGCGTAGAGCTGCCACAGGTCGGCGTTCTGCGGGAACTTCGCGGTGCCGCGCTGCGCCGCCTCCACTGCCTTGTTCGGCTGGCTGTCGGCGGTGTAGAGCGCCGTCATACGCGTGAAGAACGCGACGTCGGCGAGCGCGGTATCGAGCTGGACCATCTCCTCACCGGTGGCGATCGCCGGCTTGTAGTCGCCCGCGGCCGCCAGAATGAGGTACTGCAGACGGATCAGCGAGACGTCGCCCGGATTGTCCTGCACCGCCTGCAGCACGATGCGCTTGGCGACATCGAACTGGCGGCTGGCGGCGAGCGCGTCCACCACGCGGGTGGCGAGCTGCGCGTTGTTCGGCTCCGTGGCGAGCAGGCGGACCAGGAGCTCGTTCGCCTGGTTCACGTTGCCCTTGGCCTGCTCCGCGTCGGCGGCGATGGCGAGCGCGGCGCGGCTGTTCGGATCGATTGCCAGAATCTCATTGGCGATCGCCAGCACCGCATCGTTGCCGGCCTGCTGACGCACCAGCACGTTCAGCTTGCAGTAGCGCACCAGCGTGGCCTGCGGATACGCGGCGATGGCCTCGTCGGCCTCGGCGATCGCGGCCGCATAGCGCTCGGCACGGGCGTGCTCCATACACTTCTTCTCGTTCGCCAGCTGGCGGCGCGCGTCCTGAATGGACCGCACGAGGCCGTTGGCGGCCGACGACGGGTTGCGGCCGCGCGACGACGGCAGCGGCTGCGTTAGCGACGCGTCGCGGGTGAGCACCAGCTGCGCGTCCACGCGCCACTGGCCGTCCGCCTCACGGGTCACCGCTCCGCGGATGTACTCGTCGGCGCGCTGGAACTTGGCCAGCGAGTTCTCGTCCGTGCGCGCCAACTGCTCGTTCGTGGGATAGCCCGACTGCTCGAGGAGCTCGATAAGGCGCTCCTTCTCAATCACCCACAGCACCGGACCCGGATAGATCTGGATCAGCCGCTCGCGCAGCGCGTCCGAAGCGGCCGGACCGGCCACCTTGTCCGCGGAGCGGAACACCTGCACAGTCATGAACGGCGTGTCCGGGCGCGGCGGGCGACGCACCGGCTGTGCATCGGCCGGAATCGCACTCGCCACCGCGAGAATCGCCGCCAGCGCGGCAAAGGGACGGGCAACTGTCACGACCATCTCCTCCAAGGCGTTGAACTTCTTATCCCGCAATGCTCTGCCGGGGTTCCCCGGCCAGGTTCCAATGGGCGAAGAGGGACTCGAACCCCCGACACCCTGCGTGTAAGGCAGGTGCTCTAACCAACTGAGCTATTCGCCCGGCGCTTTCGTTCCCGAGGCGCCCGGACGGGTCACTTCAGGATCGCGATCGGGACCAGAATGCAGTACCCGACCACCAGCAGGATTGGAGCCACGGTGATGCCCCCCCGCCACAGATCGGCATAGCCCAAAGCGAGGACCGCCGCTGACAATCCCCACCAGACTGCCGGCCGCGAGAGCGCCCCGGACGGCGAGTTTGCTTGGTTAGACATAGGCGAGGGAGTTTAGACCTACCTATATAGGGTGTCAACCAAGTTTGTCCGGCTTTCACGAACCCTTAATCCGGTCGTCATCTGCGGGGTCGGGCACCACGTCGCCCAGCAGGGCGCTGAGGGCACTCTCACGCTCGCGCGCCTCCTGCAACCGGTCGGACTCGCGCAGGCTCTCCAGTCGGCGTCGGATGCGCTTGCGCCGCTGCCACCACATCGGTCCGAGCAGCAACACCAGGAACACCGACAGAATCGAGAGGTCAGCCGCGAGCGCGAGCGCGCCGTATTGCCGTCGAATCCGCGATCGCCAATGGCGCTCGAAGTCGCTGGACGACATCCCGTGCGCCCGACGCAGCGCGCGCTCGAAGCTGCCCTCACGCTGCCAATGCGAAAACAACAGCCCGAGCCCGCGCTCGGGCGCGAGCGCCGCGAGCTCCGCCACGGCGCGATGCGCAAGCGCGTACGAGCGCTGCGCGCCCTCCGATCCACCGAAGAATCCGGAGTCCAGTCCGGCGAGACTCGGGATTCCACGCCACACGAGCCCAAGACTCGTCGCGATCACCTGATCGCGACCCCACTCGCCCGCCGCGTACGACGCGTAGCCCTCGTCGAACCAGCGCGGAACGGTGGCGCCCAGCACCTCGTGCAGCGCGAGATGCGCCAGCTCGTGCCGCAGGGTGACGCGCGGGTCCCCGGACGCGGCGGCCGCATCGCGCCCGAACATCACAATCACCTGCTGTGCCGGAAAAGCGATGGCCGCACCCCATTCGGGCGCCCCCGCGCCCACCCACTCGCGGAACCGATTCGCGTCCGGGGCAAGGAGGAGCAGCACCCGCGCAGCGGGGCGAGGCAGCCCCGGGAACGAGTCGCGGAGCTGTGCCTCAGCCAGCAGGCTGCGCGCCAACAACGCCTCGTCAGCGTAGTGCGCGACCGTGAAGCGCCCCGCGGTCAGTGTCGTTGCACCCGGCGGAATCGACACGCCCTGCGCCGGGAGCGCGCGGCCCCACGTGACCAGCATCACCAACAGCAGCGCGATGAGCGCCCGCAAGCGCCCGATCACGAGCGCGGGACTTCGCCCCCGGCGTCCACCAGCGCGAGCGTCGCCGCGCACTTCTTGCCCCAGGGATTGAACTTGTTCGTCTGGTGGCCCTTGGTCCACGCGGCGCGCGCTTCCTCCGGCTCGTCGTTGAACCAGTACGCGCGCCCGAGTTCGTAGTACGCCTCGATCAGGTTCGGACCCAGCACCAGCGTCTTCTGGAAGAACGTCTGCGCGTCCTCGTACATCTCGCGCTCGAGATACACGAGTCCCAGGTAGAAATGCGCGTACAACGTCGCCTTGCGGTCGTTGTCGAGGCGGATCGCCTTGGACAGATGCTCGATCGCCTCGCCGAAGATGCGCTTCTTGAGGCAGATGTAGCCCACGTTGATGCGCGCGAGCGCGTTTGACGGCTCGCGCATCAGCACCTTCTGGAAGTTCATCAGGGCGTCGTCGTACTTCTCCTGCAGCATCTGCGCCCAGCCCAGCAGCGCCTCACTCTGCGGATCGCCCGGCGACAGCTCGATGGCCTTGGTCAGCGCCGTCTCCGCCCCTTCGTAGTCGCCGAGCGACAGGCGGCTCCAGCCCTTCTCGATGAACGTGCTCGCGCCGATATGATCGGCGTGCACCACGGGGCGCTCGCCCTGGAACTGCGGTGCCTGCGCGCCCTCGACCGCCTGCTGCGACTTCCACTTGTCGACCAGCTGCTTGATGTCGTCCTTGAGCTGCGTGAGGTCGGCCACCTGCGCCTCGACCGCCTTGAAGAGCGCGACGATGTCCGTCTTGACCTTCGTGCGGTTCTCCGCCGTCAGGCCGCTCTCTAGCAGGGCATCGATGGCCGCGTACTGTGCCTTGTACGCGGCGTAGGTCTCATCGGCCATCGGCTGCCCCCTGGACCGCTTCACGCATTGCGATTCGCTCCGTTGAAGACACGAGACGGGCGGCGTCGAGCAGCACGTGGAGCCGCTCGCCACGGCGCACGATGCCCTGCACAAACTCCCGCGCCAGTCCCCGGTAGATCGCCGGCGCGTCCTCGATCGCCGCAGGCTCCACCGATGTCACTTCCTGCACCGCATCCACAATGAATCCGACAGGCCCCTCCTCCAGCACGACCACGACCACGCGGGCCTGTTCGCGCGGCGGCGGCGCCGGCAGTCCCAACCGCTCCCGCAGGTCGAGTACGGGTACCGTGCGGCTCCCCACGGTGATGACGCCCGGCAGCCACGCCGTGGCGTTGGGCACGCGGCGCGGCGGCTCGTAGCGCAGCACGCGCTCGACGCGCGCGACGTCGAGCGCGACAAGTTCGCCGGCGGCTTCGCACATCACGAGCGCGCGGCGCGAGGTGGCCGTGGTAGTGGTCATCACAAGGGTCCTTGCCGTAAGGTAGTGGAGACGGCCGCCACGAGCGCGGGGGCGTCCACGTGGGCCACGACATCGTCGCCGCGGGCGAGCAACGCGCGCAACACGCCGAGGCGGTCGCTCCCCGCTGGCACCGGACGCCGCTCCGCCTCCTCCGGCGCCCACACGTCCTCGGCATCATCCACCCAGAGCGCGGCGCCAACGTCCCGCAGCACCAGCGCCGCGCCCCTGCCCGGTTGCGCACTGCGCGGCACCCCGAGGAGCACGCCGGGATCGAGCACCGGCACGAAGCCTCCGCGCCAGCCCAACTGCCCGAGCACGCCGGGCGGCACCAGTGGCAGCGGCTGGATCTCCGGCGCATCCAGCACCTCGGCCAGCACGGCCACATCGATCGCGATGCGCTCGTGTCCGAGCCGAGCGACGAGCACGCGGGTCGTCGCGCTCATCGCGTCCGCCCGTGCACGCGAGCGCCGGTGCCCTGCACCGCCGCCGCGATCGCCGACGCCACCGTCGACAACGCCACCTCGGCATCCGCCCCGGACGCCGTCACGGCCTGCTGCGGCATTCCGTAGACCGCGCTCGTCGCGCGGTCCTGCACCATCGCGTAGCCGCCGGCCGCGCGGATGGCGGCGAGGCCAGCGGCGCCGTCGCGACCCATTCCTGTTAGCACCACGCCGATGACGCGCGGCCCGAACACGGCGGCCGCGCTCTCGAACAGCGGATCCGCGGCCGGCCGCACGCCGTGCAGGGTGGGCCCGCCTTCGCAGACGATCCGCGGCACCTGTGCCTCGCGCACGAGCCGCATATGCTTGCCGCCCGGCGCCACGTACGCGCAGCCCGCAAGGACCGGTTCGCCGCTCTGCGCCTCGCGCACCGGCAACTCGCCGAGGTGGTCGAGGCGCCGCGCCAAGCTGGCCGTGAATCCCGGCGGCATATGCTGCACGATGAGCACGGCGGCCTCCAGCGATCCCGGCAGCGCGGGCACGATCTCCGCGAGGGCGCGCGGTCCCCCCGTGGACGCCGCCACGACGACGACCGTGTCGGCCACGCGCGCCGGCGTCGGCGCCGCGCGCACGCGCGCCGTCGGGCGCGCGAGCAGGGGCACCGAGAAGTTTGCGGCCGTGGCCGCGCGCAGCGCGTCGTGCAGCCGTGGGCCTACGTCTTCCCAGCCGGCGGCGCCGTCCGGCTTGCGCACGAACTCCACGGCACCGAGCTCAAACGCACGAATCGTGAGATCCAGCGGCCCCCGCGTCGTCGCGCCGCTGAACATCACCACCGGCCGCGGCACCTCGCTCATTATGTAGCCGAGCGCGTGCAGGCCATCGATGCCCGGCATTTCCACGTCGAGCGTCACGAGCTCCGGCTGCAGCGTGTGCACGAGCCGCAGCGCCTCCTCACCATCGCGCGCCGTGCCGACGACGCGAAATCCCGGGAACGCATTGATGAGGTCGCGGACAACCTCGCGGACCAGCTGCGAGTCGTCCACCACCAGCACCGTGTGCGCGACCGTCTGGGTCATTGCAGCAGGCTCATAGCTGGCGAATGCCCCCGCGGACACCGCGCACCTCGACCACGCCGCTCGCCACGTCGAACGCGACGCTGCGTCCGGCGTTGCCGCCGGTATCGGCCGCCACCACCGGCACCCGCGACCGCCCGAGCGCCTCGCGCGCAGCCGCGACGTTGCGATCGCCCATCTGTCCCTGGGCGCTGGCCAGCATATTGCCAAACAGCGCCGCGCCACCGACGAGCCGCGCTTCGTAGGGACCGCGTGCGCCCTCGCGCTTCATCTCGGCGAGCAACGCCGGCACCGCCCGCGTGGCAAAACGCGCGGGATTCTGGTCGTCGCGCGCCGCAGTCGGGTCAGGCAGAAGCACGTGCGCGAGCCCGCCCACTCTCGCCACGCGATCGTGCACGATGATCGCCACGCAGGAGCCGAGCCCGATGGCGACGAGGCGGCCAGAGCCGCGCAGCACCGCCATCTGCGCAATGCGCACGTGCTGGTCGCTCACGCGGCCTCCCGCCGTCGGAAGATCCGCTGCCGCTGATCCACCACTTCGTAGAGCGCGCGCGCCGGGCCGAGTAGGGTCTCCACCTTGCCCAGCACGAGGATCCCGCCCGGGGCCAGCGCCTCGTGGAAGCGTCGCAGCAGCGGCTCCTGGCTCGCCCGATCGAAGTAGATGAGCACGTTGCGGCAGCAGATGAGCTGCAGGCCGGCGGCCGGCGCCGACTCGAGCAGCAGGTCGCGGCGCTCCACGCGAACCATCGCACGCAGCTCCGGTGCGGCAACCCGCTGCGAGCTGCCGTGCGTGGCCGGCGTCGGCGAGAGCACCGTGCCGAAGTAGCGCGACTTGAGCTCGGCGGGCATCTCCGTGAACTGCTCGTCGACGTAGGTCGCGCGCCGCGCCGCGGCGAGCGATGGCTCGTCAATGTCGGTGCCGATCACGCGGGCGCGCGCGAGCCGGCCGGGCTGCGCAAGTCGCGTGGCGTGGCGATGCAACAGCGCCGCGATCGTGTAGAGTTCCTCGCCCGAGCTGCACGCCGCACTCCACGCGGTGAAGGCCGCGTCGCCGCGACCCCACAGCGCCGGCAGGACGGCCTCCGCGAGATAATCCCAGACCTCCGCGTCGCGATAGAGCCGCGTGACGTTGATCGTCAGCACCTCCACCAAGCGGTCGTACTCGGCGCTGTCCGCGCGCAGGCGCAGGCCGTAGTCGGCAAATGTCGACACGCCGCAGGCGCGCATTCGCACGGCGATGCGGCGGCGGAGGCAGCCGTCCTTGTAGTTCGCGCACGGAAAGCCGCGGTCCTGCGCGATCTGCGCGAGGAGTGCCCGGAAGGGGGCCTCGTCCTCGGCCGTGGTCATCCGCCGCGCAGCGCCGACAGGCGCGCGCGCGCTTCCTCGTGTGCGGGGTCGAGGCCAAGCGCGCGCTCATAGGCCGTGAGCGCTCCATCGTGATCGCCTTGCTGCTCCCGGAGGATGCCAATCCGCGACCAGGTCTCCGGCCCCAGCGTGTCGAGGTTGCGCACGGCGAGCTGGTAGGCCTCAAGTGCTGCGGGCAGGTTGTCCTCGGCCAGTCGCAGATCGCCCTGGTTCCGGTGCAGCGGAGCGAGACCGGGGTCCTCACGCAGCCCGCGCGTGATGGCCTGCTGCGCGGCATCGTCGCGGCCGAGGGCCATCAGGGCGACGGCGAGATTGTTGTGCAGGACAGCGGCGTGCGGATGCGACTCCGTGCCCTCGGTGAGCAGCGTGACCGTACGCTCGGTGTCGCCGGCCAGCGCGGCGGCGAGTGCGGCCTCGTGGTACCACACGGCCGCGGGCGGGCGGCGTCCGTAGAGTGGGCGCGCGCGATCGAAGTGCGCGGTGGCCTCGGCGAAGTCGCCGCGGCGCAACGCCAGCACTCCGAGCGAGAGATGAATCCGCGGGTCCTCCTCACCGCCCTTGGCCAGCGCCTGCGCCAGTGCCTCCGCCGCCTCGGCGTCGCGGCCGAGTCGCTCCAGCGCGAGCGCGAGGTTGTGGTGCACCGCCGGCTTCGCCATCCGAGACCGCGCCGCGGCCTCGAGCTGCGCGATCGCATCGTGCCACTTGCCGAGCCGCAGGAACGCGAGCCCCAACTGAAAGCGCGCCGCGAGATCGTCCGGGCGCAGTTCGGTGACGCGTCGGAACTCGCGCACGGCCTCGTCGAGCATTCCCGCGCGCAGGAACGCGATGCCGAGGTTGCGATGCTCCTCGACCTTTACGTCGGCGGCGACGTCCTCGGGCGCCTTCGAGCGCCCCACGCGATGCAGGTAGCCGGCGGTTGCCAGGCCGAACAGCGCCTTGCCCACCTCGAACTCCACGAGCCCCGAGGCGTCGACGAGCCCCGCGACGTCGCGCCGCGCGTCGATGAGCGGCACGAGCTGCTGCTGCTCGGGCGTGAGCTGCGGCTGGCTCTCCTGTAGCCGCCGGTGATCGAGCTCGAACACGATGTCGAAGGAGGGAATCTTCTTCTCGATCAGGCTCCACTCGTCCACGCGCCGCGCGCCCTCGAGCAGCAGCGACTCGGGGTTGATGGCGACCAGGAAGTCCTGCTCCTCGGGGCGGATGTCGGACTCGAAGTTGAACGAGCCCTCCGCCCACGTGAACAGGAAGTACACGGCCTCCTCGATCTGCACGCGCATCTGGCCGTTGAGCTGGTCGCGCTGGATCATCCCGTGCTCGACGAGGATCTCGCCGAGCCGCTTGCCGCGCACCTTGCCCTGAAGGACGATGGCTTCGTCGAGCGCCTGCTGCGAGAGCAGTCCGCTCTTCACGAGGATGTCGCCCAGGCGGTCGCGGCGGTTGACGATGCTCGCGTACGAGATCTTGCCCTTGTCGAAGTAGATCGAACCGAAGTTGCTGCGATGCGACACCGAGAGGCAGCCGGTCTTCTTGCCCATCGAGAGCAACTGCAGCACGTCGGGGAGCGACGCTTCCTTGAGGGAGCCCTTGATGGCCATTAGCGGAGCTCCTCGATGAGGCGTCCGCCGATATCGGCCCACTCCCACACCACGCGCTCGCGGTCGAGGAAGGTGGGATCGCCGGCCTGCGCGGCGGCGCGCGGCGGCGCCGCACTCGCCTGCTCCGGCGCGTCGAGCCCGAGTTCCTCGCGCGCGAATCGCGCGTCGAGCGACGCGCCCATCGCGTCGGCGGCCGCACCGAGGCGGTTCACCACGCCGATCAGCTCGCGTACGCTCTGCACGGCCGGGTCGCAGATCGCGTCGAGCAGCTCCGGGGGCGCACCGCGCCCCATTCCCGCGAGAATGCGCGAGGCGATGCGCTCCCGCAGCGGGCGGTCCGGCGCCGCCATCGGCGCGATCAGACCGCCTTCGAACCGCGAGCGCAGTCGGGCCGCCAACTCCGGAATCTCCGACGGCAGGCGATCACTGGTCAGCACGATCTGCCGTCCGTCTTCGATGAGCGCATTGAACACGAGGAAGAACTCGTCCTGCGTGCGCTCCTTGCCGGCGAGGAACTGGATGTCGTCCACCACCAGCGCACCCACGCCGCGGTAGCGCGAGCGCCAGCGCTCGATCGTGCCCTGCTGGATCGCCGCGATGAGCTCGTCCACCAGCGCCTGCGCGTGTACGCAGGCCACCGGCTGGCCGGTCGCCGCCGCAATGGCGTTGCCGATCGCGTGAGCGAGGTGCGTCTTGCCCACGCCGCTGGGACCCGTGAGCAGGAGCGGGTTGTACTTCGACGCCGGCTGCGCCGCGACTTCGTCGGCGGCGTGCGCCGCCAGTTGATTGCTCGTGCCGACGTCAAAGCCCCCGCGCGTGAACGTCGCGTTCGGCCCCGGCGGCGGCGTCTCGCCCGCAATCGCGCGCTCCACGAGGTCCTCGGCCTCGGCGAGCCGCTCCGGATCGCGGAAGAGTTCGTGGCCGCCGAGCGCGCGGTCCACCGCGGTCGCCTCGGACTCCAGCGCGCGCAGGTGCTCCACCGCCTGCACGTACGTCGCAATCAGGCCTTGCACGTCGGGCTCGTGCGGCAACGCGAGGGCGCGCTCGAGCACCGCCGTGCGGTACCCCTCGCCCTTCCAGTACGCGATCACCTCGCGCAGCCGCACCTGCCAGGTCTCGACCTGCTCCTGCACCACCGCGGCGACGTCGCTCAGGAAGGAGAGAAACTCACCGGACGCGGCGAGCGCATCCACGCTGCCCGGCTTGGGTGTCACGCGCGGGCCGGCGGACTCCCCCATCGCCCGCTGCGCGATGAACTGATTGAGCAGGCCCTGCAATTCGCGCACGCTGCTGATGCCGCGCTGCGCGAGCCCTTCGATGATCTCTTCCGTGACGGCCCATTCCTTCTCGGCGCAGGCGGCGCGCAGAATCGCCACCCGCGCCTCGTACTCCGGAATGCCGACGTCCACCACGAGGCCGCCCGCGAGCTTCGAGATCAGGCGCTCGTCCACGTCGGCAATCTCGTTTGGCGGGCGATCACTGGCGCACACGATCTGCCGGTCCTCGCCCTGCATCGTCGCGAACAGCCGCAGCAGTTCCGCCTGCATCTCGCGGCGCCCGGTGAGGAACTGCAGGTCGTCGAGCAGCAGCAGGTCCACGCGCGCGAGCCGGTGCGCGAACGCCGACGTCTCGCCCGCGCTCACCGCGGCGTGAAACTGCTCGCTGAACTCGTCCATCGTCAGCGCCATCACTTCCGCGTCCGGCTGCAACTGCCGCAGCAGGTGCGCCGTCGCCGTCAGCAGGTGCGTCTTGCCCAGCCCGGAGCCGCCGTAGATGAACAGCGGGTTGTAGGTCGTGCCCGGCGACTCCGCGACCGCGCGCGCCGCCGCCGCGGCGAGCCGATTGGCCCCGCCGATGACGAGTCGCTCGAACGTGAAGCGCGCGTCGAGTCGCACCCTAGCCCCGCTGCCCCGCGCTCAGCTTGCGCAGCACCTGCTCCGAGATGCCCCGCAGTGTCTCGAACACGCCTGTCCCGTGCAGCGCGTCGGCCGAGTACGAGGGCACGCCGCGGAAGTTGAGCGCGTCCTCGAGCTCCGGCACCGTCAGGATCAGGTCGGCCGGCAGGTCCTGCTTGTTGTACTGGATCACCAGCGGCATCGTGCGCGCATCCACGCCTTGCTCGGCAAGGTTCGCGTGCAGATCCTGGAAGCTCTCGATGTTCTCCTCGAGTTGGCGCGCCTGCGAGTCCGCCACGAAGACCACGCCGTCCGCGCCCTGCAGCACCAGCTTGCGCGTCGTCTGGTAGTAGACCTGGCCCGGCACTGTGTAGAGCTGGAAGCGCGTGGTGAATCCCGAAATCGTCCCGAGATCGATCGGGAGGAAGTCGAAGAACAGCGTGCGGTCCGTCTGCGTGGCCAGCGACACCATCTGGCCCTTGCGGTCGGTCGGCACCTGTCCGTGGATGTAGTGCAGGTTCGTGGTCTTGCCCGAGCGTCCCGGGCCGTAGTACACGATCTTGCAGGTGATCTCGCGCGTGGCGTAGTTGACGAGACTCATCGCGGGCGCTCCGGATTGCGGTGCGTCATCAGCCCCTCCCGAACAACTGCGCGAGGTTGCGGTTGAGGTCGCGCTCGAAATCCTCGGCGAGCGCAGGCGCGCCCGTGTCCGCCTTCGGCGCGGACGCGGCGATGTTGGCTTGGAGTTCCTTCAGGTAGAGCTGCACGATGCCCAGCGAACTCTCGGCGTCGAACACGGCGAGCACCAGCAGCATCCCGCCCCGTGACGGCACCTGCCCCAGGTAAATCTGCCGCCCCTTCCCCGCGTAGTGCAGGCCGCGGAACGGCGTGCCGTCCACCATCGTCCCCAGATGCTCCGCCGAGGCGTTGATCGCCGCCGAGAGCGCACAGGCCGTCTGCACGTCGAGCGACCGCTGGAAGCCGATCTGCGCGAGCACCTGACCACTGGTGTGCATCAGGATGGCGAGCTGCAGGCGCGCGTCGTCCACGAAGCGCTTGAGGGGCGCGTCGGCCCAGCCCACGGCCATCGAGTAGCGGATCACAGGCCCCCCGCCACGCGCAGCAGTTCCACGCGCAGGATACCGAGGTTCACCCGATTCTCCGCGACGGCGAGAACCACGAGGCCGTTCTTGCCCGCGGCGAGCACGCGCCCGCGCTCGGCCTCGAGCTCGCAGAACGACACGCCACCGAACCCCGCGGCGTCGGCGGCACGCGCCGCCTTGCGGTACAGCGACGCCGTGAGCGCCGCGAACGCCGCCGTATCCACGCCGATCTGCGCGGTGCCGTCCACGAGGATGCCGTCATCCTCCATCACGACGAGGCAGGCCGTCACGCCGCGGTGCCGGGTGACGCTGGCGATGAGGGGCGCGAATTGACTCACGAGCCCCCCGAGAGCCAGCCCGCGGCCGCCGCGGCGCTCTGGTCCAGCGTGCGCCGCACGAAGCCCAGCGGCACTTCCCGCGGAGCCGCGACCAGCGTCACGCCGTTGCCGGCCGGCGCCATCATCAGCGTGGCTGCCTCACTCTCCAGCAGGATGCGCGTCCACTTACCGAGACCGAAGTGCCGCATCGCGCGCGCCGCCTCGTCCGACACGCCGCTGAGATGCGCCCCGATCACGGCGCCGAGGTCGGTGCCGTCTGCCGTCTGGTAGCGTCCCGCCACCACGAGCCCGTCGGCGTCGAGCAGGAGCGCGACCTGCGCCGTGTCGCCGAGGGCGGCATCGAAGAGCGACGCGCTCGCGGCGGGCGTGCGCGACGACGCCGACGTACGCTGCGGAGTCACCGCAGGGGCCGCGACGGGTGCGGCGACTGGTGCCGCGACGGCCTCAGCCGGCGGCACGGGGGTCGCGATGGGCGCATAGGTCGTGCTCGCGACTTCGGCGACCGCGCTCATCGCCGCGTCGGCGCGCGCCGTCTGCAGGGCGCTCCACGCGGCCTCGACTGCCGGATCCCCCGGCGACGCCGCACGCGCCGCCGTCAGGTGCGCCTCCGCTTCCGCCCACCGCTGCTGCTGGTAGCACAGGAAACCGAGGCCGCGCAGTGCCGGTCCAAAGTCGTGCGCGATCGCCAGCGACTCGCCCCACGCGCGCTCCGCCGTCTGCGCGTCGCCCTGCGCGAGCGCCACTCGCGCCACCAAGTCGTGTACGTCGGCCCGGTGCACGTGACGGTCGGCGCCGCGTCGCGCCACGCGATACGCGTTGGCCACCTCGCCGCGCGCCAGGAGCGCCTCGGCGAGCGGGAGGAACACGAGGCTCGTCGGGTCGGCGGCCAACTGTTCGCTCATCGCGCGGATTGCGTCAACGCTCACGCGGCACCTCGCGGTCGAGGATCTCGAGCAAGCGCGAGGCCGCCGCGACCGCATCCTTGATGCTCGCGACGCCCGGGTACGTCGGCTGGGCTTCGAGGAACGCACTCCACGTGGCGATGCCGTCGCTGAGCGCACCGCGCCGGAACGCTTCGGCGCCCTGCTTGAGGGCGCTCGGCAGCGTGTGTCGCGGCGTCAGCATCGCCGAACGCGGCGTGGTCGGGATCGGTGCCGGCTCCGACACGCGCTTCGGCTGCCGCAGCACGATCACGCCGGTGCTCACCAGGCCGTAGACCACGCGCGCCACGTCGAACTCGCTCATCGAGACCGTGGCCGCTAGGCCACGAATGTCCAGCGTGCCGTCCACCGCCGCGAGCACCTTCCACTCCTGCGGCAGCAGGTCGATCAGGCCGGGATGCTCCGCATCCATCGGCGCAAAGTCGGGGATCACCGAGAGGTTCGGCACGCGGTCGGCGATGCGCGACCATTCGTCGATGCGCCGCGCGCCTTCCATCAAGAGCGATTCCGTGCTCAGCGGCGCCGACGCATCGCGCAGGGCGTCCTCGCTCAGCCCTTCCTCGAAGCGGAAGTGCCCCTCGGACCAGCTCATCAGCTCGAAGACCACCGCCTCGATCTGCAGCCGCATCTGCCGTTCCATCTCGCGGGCGGTCACCATCCCCATCGCGACGAGAATCTCGCCAAAGCGGCGCCGGTCGCCCTTGTCCTGCGCGTCGCGCACGCGCGCGAGGTCCGCGTCGGTGAGGCGCCCCGAGCGCACCAACAGGTCGCCGATGCGATGCGGATTCGACCGAATCGCCGCCGAGATCACCTTGCCGTTCTCGAACAGCACCACGCCCTCGTTGTCGCGCAGCATCGACGTGACGACGAGCGTGCCCGTCTTCCGGCTCAGGTCGAGGAGCTGGAAGACGTCGTGGATCCCGAGTTCCGCAAGCGGGCCCTCGATCGCCACTAGCGCGCCTCCTCGTCGTCATCGGCCCCCTCCAGCCGATGCTGCACCGCGCGCGCCTCGCGGAAGGCCCGCCGCGCGAACTCGCCGTGCGGCTCCAACTCGGCCACGCGACGGAAGCAGGCCAAGGCCTCGCGGTAGCGCTCCTGTCCGGCGAGCAACAGTCCTTGGTGGAACACGGCCCCCACGTGGCTGGGGTCGTAGCGCAGCACCCGCTGGAACGCGTAGGCCGCGTCCTGCGGCCGGTTGATCTCCATCAGCAGTTCGCCCAGCGCGGTCAGCCCGTCGAAGCTGTACGGGTCGCGCTCGAGGAACTCGATCAGCAGGGTGAGCGCGGCCGCGGTGCGTCCGCGCGCCCGGTGCAGCTTGCCCAGCGCGAGGATCGCATCCGCGTACGTCGGCACGACGTCGAGCGCGGCGACGAGTTCTCGCTCCGCCTCGTCGAAGTCGCCGCGCTGCTCCAGCAACTGCGCCAGGTCGTAGCGCACCTGCGCGTAGTCGCCGTCAATCGAGAGCGCGTGACGGTACGCTGCGATGGCCGCGTCGAGGTTGCCCATCGCGCGCGTGACGTTGCCGATGCCGCGCAGCACGTCGGGGCGGTCCGGTGCGAGTCCGCGGGCCCGGTCGAGCACCTCGAGCGCGCCCTCGGCCTGCCCCGCCTCGAAGCGCGCGGTGGACACGAGCAGCAGTGCATCCACGTCCTCGGGCGCCCGCGCGAGCAGCAGCTCCGCCGGAACGTCCGCATCACCGCCGCGGCCGAGCATCAGCAGGGCCTGCGTCTCGCCGCGCAGCGCCTCGATGTCGTCCGGCTTGGCGTGGCGCGCGGCTTCGAACCGCTCGAGCGCATCGCCCCAGGCGCCTTGCCGCCCGAACGCCTCACCGAGCAGCACGTCGCCCGTGACCGGATCGCCACCGCGCCCCAACACGCGGCGAATCTCCGCCATCGCGCGGTCCACCAGCCCCTTGGCGAGATACTCCTCCGCCAACGCGTAGCGATTCTCGAGTGCGACCGACGGCGGCTCGGCCTCCGTCGGCGGCTCGAGCTGCTGGAAGATCGAGTCGAGCAGGCCGCGGTCGAACGTGAACGTCTCCACGCCCTGGCTGAGTCGCTGCTCGCCACCGAGGTCGGGCACGACGGTCAACGTCGCGTCCTCGTACTCGAGGTCGATGGCGAGCTGGAAGGACTGCGGGACGTAGTAGGGATCGATCTCCAGCGCACGCTTGGTCTCGCGCAGCGCGCCGGTGTGATCGCCGAGGTTCGCCAGCGTGAAGCTCAGGTTGTAGTGCGCCTCGGCGTACTCCGGATCCGCCTGGATGGCGCGCGCGTACGCGGTCTTGGCCTCTTCGAACCGCCGCAGCTCCGAGAGCACGAGCCCCACGCCGTTCCACGCGACCGGTGACTCCGGCGCGTGCTCGAGCACCTGGCGATACGCCTCGAGCGCCAGCTGATACCGCTTGCCGCGAATGAGCAGCAGCGCGAGGTTGAGGCGCGCCTTCGTGAAGCCCGGGGCATCGGTCAGCGCCTGGCGGAACTCGTCGATTGCCTCGTCGCCGTCTCCGGCGTGGAACAGCGCGACCGCACGATTATTGCGCGCAATGGCATAGGTCGCGTCCACCTCGAGCGCCTTCGCATAGCTCTCGGCCGCCGCACGATGGTCGCCGGTCTGGTGCAACGCGACGCCGCGCTCGTTCCAGAGCTTGGGCGAGTCGCTGCGCAGCTGGAGCAGCTCGTCGTAGAGCTTGAGTGCGTCCTGCGGCGCCTTCTGCACCAGGTGCAGCTCGGCCATTGCCTGCAGCACCAGCGCACGATCCTCACCGCGATCCATCGCGAGCTGGTACTCGCGCATCGCCTCCGGCACGAGCCCCTGTTGACGGAACGCCTGCCCCAGCGTGAAGTGCGCCAGCGGCTCGCCCTCGGCGATCCGCATCTGCGCCTGCGATCGGCGCGCCTGCCGCCCCGGCACCAGCGCCTCGTACTTGCGCGGATCGTACTCGTCCAGCGAGAGGTTGGCCTGCGCCCGCGACAGCGCCGGATTGAGCTGCACCGCGCGCTTCGACGCCGCCTGCGCCTCCTCCTGCCGCCCGAGGTCGCCAAGCACGAACGAGAGCAGGAAGTGCGCGTCCGGATTGTCCGGGTTCAGCGCAATGCTCCGCTGCAGCGAAGTGAGCGCCTCCTCGAAGACGCCCTGGTTGTAGAGCACCTCACCCACGTAGAAGTGCAGCAGCGAGCTCTGTTGGTCGCGGGCGAGCGCCGTGCGGAACCAGCTGAGTGCCACACCGAGGCGGCCCGCGGCCTTCTCGGCGAGACCGAGCTGGATCATCACGCCCGCGTCGCCGGGCCGCAGGCCGAGCAGCGCCTGGAACTCGGGGATGGCATCCTCGGGCTGTCCCAGCAGCGCGAACGCGCGGCCGAGCTCCCAGCGTGCGTCGCGGTCGTCGGGCCGCTGTCGGAGGCGCTCGCGCAGCTCCGCCACGCGGCGATCGTAGTAACCGGTGTTGAAGTACGCGACTTCGAGATTGCGCTGCGCGACCTGCATCTTCGGGTCGAGCTCGAGCGCCTTGGTGAAGGCCTCGACGGCCTCCTCGTGCAGACCCTTCGTGTAGTAGAGGACGCCGAGGTTGTTGTGCGCGCCCGCGTCCGACGCGTCAATGCGACGCGCGAAGCCGCGCAGGACCTCGCGGTCGCGCGCCGAGACGGTGGGGGCGCTCGGGTTCGTCACGCGACCCGGATGGCGTTCAGCATCGCGCGCAGCGACGGCGGATCGGGCAGGAGCAGGAAGTAGCCGCGCAGCGGGGCCGTGTCGTTCTGCAGCTGGAACTCGCTCTCCACGCAGAACACGTACTCGGATCCCTGGCTGGCCTCGAGGTAGGTCGAGCTCAGCACCGCGTCGCTCATATCCACGGCGAGCACCGGCGGTGAATTCAGGATGCGCATCCGCAGGAACTCGGCCAGCGCGTTGAGATAGGCGCCGCTGAGGATGTTGGCCGCCTCCTTGAGCGCGGACTGCTCGATGTCACCGAGCTCGCTCACGCGCTTGCCCATCATCAGCCCGGCGACCCGCAGCGCGATCGGCTGCGGGAACACCAGCAGCGTGACGCCGGTGAGATCGCCATCCATTCGGATGGCAATGGCCGCCACCGGCTCCTCCGCCGCGCCGATCTGGTTCGGCACCGCCTCGAGCGTCACGATGTTGATCTGCGGCACGGAGATCATTATGCGCTGCGTCGTGATCTGCGAGAGCGCGGTGGCCGCGTGGCCGGCGCCGATGTTGGCCACCTCGCGCATCGCGTCGAGTGCCTCGCGCGAGAGCTGCTTCAGGTCGTCCGACGGAGTGTGTCGGGTCACAGGAGACTCCCCACGTCCACGATGAGGGCTGGTGCGCCATCGGAGAGGATGGTCGCGCCACTAAACAGCGCGAGCCCGTCGCGCGCGCCGTCGAAACTCTTCACCACGATATCCTCCTGCCCGGTCAGTTCGTCCACCACGAGTCCCGCCCGCCGCTCGCCCCGCTCGATCACCACGATCTCCTCCTCGCGCACCGCACCGGCGCCGTCGAGCCGCACCACTTCCCGCAGGCGCAGGAGCGGCAGCACCTCATCGCGCAGCACCAGCATCTCCCGCCCCTGCACGGGGCGCACGAGCGCCGGCCCGCGCTCCAGCGTCTCGCGTACGTGCGTAAGCGGCAGCGCGTAGCGCTCGTTCCCGACGCGCGCGAGCAGCGCCCGCACGATCGCCAGCGTCACCGGCAGGCGCAGCGTGACCTCAGTGCCCTGCCCTGGCGTTGACGTCATCTCCACCGAGCCACCCAGCGCCCGCACGCGGCTGATCACCGCGTCCACGCCCACGCCGCGCCCCGACACGTCCGTCACCTGTTCGGCGGTCGAGAACCCCGGATGCGCGATGCACCGCAGGAGGGCGTCGTCGTCGAGCCGCTCCGTGCCCGGCGGCACCAAACCCAGCGTCAGCGCGCGCGCGAGCACCTTCCCGCGATCGATCCCCTTGCCGTCGTCACGCACGGCGATCACGACCGCGCTGCGGTCGCGGTACGCCGCGAGAATCAAGCGGCCCGCCCGCGCCTTGCCCGCCGCCTCGCGCACGTCGGGCGACTCAAGGCCGTGGTCCACCGCGTTGCGCAGCAGGTGCACCACCGGCTCCCCGATCTCGTCGAGCACCGAGCGGTCGATCTCGATGTCCTTGCCCTCGATGCTGAACAGCACGTCCTTGCCCAACTGGCGCGCGACGTCGCGCACGAGGCGCGGGAAGCGGTCGAAGACCTGCCCCACCGGCACGAGCCGGCTTGTCATAATCTCGGCCTGCAGGTCGCCGATCAGGCGCGTGGCCTCGGCCATCGCCTCGTCAAGCGCCGCATCGGCGATGCCGCGCGCAATCGCCTGCAGGCGCCCACGGACGATCACCAGTTCGCCAACCAGGTTGAGCAGCGCATCGAGCCGTGACAGTTCGATGCGCACGTGCCGCGCCCGCGGCGCCGCCCCACGCTCGGCTGGTCCCAGCGCCTCGGAAATCGCCACGCGATCGCTCGCGCGACGCAGCGGATGCACCGGCACGTCATCGCCTTCGTCCGGCGTGCGGCCCTCGATGATCACCGGCGTGGACGCGCGCGCAGGCGGCGTGCGTCCCTCGATCACCACCGGCGACGACGCGCGCGCAGCCGGCGCGGCGGGCGCCGCGCGCTCCTCGATCCGCACCGTCGCAACGTCACCTGCGCTGCGGACCGCACGCTCGAGCTCAGCGGGACCGGCCGTCGTCTTGATCCGCACGGAGAAGGCCTGCGGCGTGGTGGCCGCCTGCAAGCGCTCCACGGTTGGCTCGCTGGCCAACACCTCGCCAAGCTCGCGCAGTCGCTGGATCGCCATAAACGCGCGGACGCCGGCGAGCATCGTCGTGCCCTCCTGCTCCACGTGCACCAGCGTGCCCTCGCCTTCGAGTGCGGGCGGCGCAGGTAACGGCAAGGGCACGGCGCCGCTCGCGCGCGGGATCCGGAACTCGGCCGTCGAGCGCCCACCGGCCACGTCGTGGAGGCGCTCCAGCGCGCGGCGCATCGCCTCGCCCATCACGGCGCCCTCGCGTGCGGACTCCACGCCTTCTTCGAGTGCATCTGCCGCGGCAAACAGCGCGTCCATCAACTCCGCGCTGATCGTCTGCTCGCCGTCGCGCACCTTCTCGAGCAGCGACTCCAGTTCGTGCGAAAACTCGGCGACGGCCGTGTAACCCATCGTCGCGCTCATTCCCTTGATGGTGTGCACGCCACGGAAGATTGCGTCCACCGGCTCGCGCGATTCATCGCCCTGCTCGATCGCGAGCAACGCGCGGTTCACCGCCGAGAGCTGTTCGCGGCTCTCGGTGCGAAAGAGTTCGGCGTAGCGCGACGTGTCCACGCGGCGGTCCGGCGGCCGGGTGCGCGCGCGGTCAGCCGAGGACGCGCTGTACCGCCTCCAGCACGCGACTCGGCTGGAAGGGCTTCACTACGAAATCCTTGGCGCCGGCCTGAATCGCCTCGACGACCAGCGACTGCTGGCCCATCGCGCTGCACATCAGCACCTTCGCGCCCGGGTCGAAGGCCGTGATCTCGCGCACGGCATCAATGCCGCCCATATCGGGCATCACGATGTCCATCGTCACGAGGTCGGGGCGCAGCGCCTTGTAGCGCTCCACCGCCTGCTTCCCGGTCTCGGCTTCGCCCACGATCTCGAAGCCCGCTTGCGTCAGGATGTCGCCGACCATCGTGCGCATAAAGATCGCGTCATCACAGATCAGCACCGTCGGAGCCACGCGTCCCCCTCAGTTCGTTCGGGTCAGGAGTTCGACCCCGTCGCGTCGGCCAGCGCCGTCCGCAACAGGGCAGCTACATCCACCACGAGTGCCGGCCGCTCGCCGACCGGCACCAGCCCACGCACCACCCCGCCAGCAGCACGGGCGGCGTCCACCGGCAGCTCGTCGCCCCCGGTGCCCTGCACCGCCTCCACCGCCGTGACGCGCACGCCAAACGTGCGCCCCTCGCGTTCCACCACCACCACCGGCCCTGCCGCCGCCGAGCCGCCCAGTCGCGCGTCCAGATCCACGACCGTCAGCACCGTTCCGCGCAGGTTCAACAGCCCCGCAATCCAGGTCGGCGCACCCGGCAGGCGCGTCAACACCCGCGTCGCGATGATTTCCCGGGCCTCGGCCAAGGGAATCGCGACGCGTGTATCCGCTGACCGCGCCACCAGATAACGCGCCCCCCCGGCCTCAGGCAACAACTCCGCATCGAGGCCTTCAAGACCCGTCATATCACCCGGTCGCTCTATAGAAGCCAAAGTACTCCAGCGGGTCGGGGTGAGCAAACAACGAGGGGTCCTCGGCCGCCTTGGCCAATGAGCTCTTCAGGTCCTCCGGCAGCGGCGAACGCAGATCGATGGCCGCGCCCGTGACCGGATGTGTAAAGACGAGCCAGGCGGCGTGAAGGAAATGTCGCTTCGGCGGCAATCCCACGAGGCGCCGCCCGCCCCCGCCACCGTAGGTGTCGTCCCCCACCACCGGATGGCCGATCGCCGCCAGGTGGACGCGAATCTGGTGCGTGCGACCCGTGTGAAGGTCGGCGCGCAGCAAATCGGTGCTGTCGAACCGCGCGAGCCGCGTGAAGTCCGTCTTGGCGTTGCGTCCCTCACGCTGCACCGACATCCGCGTGCGGTCGTTCGGGTCGCGCGCGATCGGCTTGTCCACGGTGGCGCGGTCGTCATCGAGGTGGCCCCACGAGAGGCAGGCGTAGCGCCGCTTGACCGCGCGCGCCGCGATGTCCGCACTCAACCGGCGGTGCGCACGATCGCTCTTGGCGACCACCAGCAGCCCGCTCGTTTCCTTGTCGAGCCGGTGCACGAGTCCCGCGCGCTCGGGACCGCCGCCCTCGGCCAGCCCCTGCCCGCGTCCGAGCAACGCGTTCACCAGCGTGCCGCTCCAGTTGCCGGGCGCGGGATGGACCACCATTCCCGCGGGCTTGTCCACGACCACCACGTCCGCGTCTTCAAAGACCACGCGAATCGGGATCTGCTCGGGGATGACCTCGCGCCCCGGGGGCGCCGGAATCTCAACGACGAGTTCCTCGCCCCCCTCCGGCTTGAAGCTCGCGCGTTCCCGCCGCGCGTCGAGCGTGACGCGACCGGTGGCAATCCACGTCGCGGCCTGCGTCCGCGACGCGCCGGTGAGGCGCGCCACCAGCACGTCGAGGCGCTCGGTTCCGTCGGCGTCTGCGAGTGTGAACGCGTGACGACCCGGCCCCAGGGGCTCGGTCATCTCAGGAGGCCGTCGGTGCGCCGTCTGCGCTCGGCGCAATCGCGCCCTGCGATGCCGCGCGTGCCGCCGCGGCGTCCTCGCGCCACAGCACCGCCGCCAGGGTGATGGCCCCGACACTCACGGCGATGTCTGCCACGTTGAACGTCGGCCAGCGCCACTCGCCGACCCCGAGATCGAGAAAGTCGACGACACCGCGGTTCCATCGCACACGGTCAATCACGTTGCCGATCGCGCCGCCGGCGATGCTCGCCAGCGCGACCACGCGGAGCCGCGCAGTCGCGGCGCTGGTGCGGTAGAGGTTCCACAGCACGACCAAAGCCACCGCCGTGAGCCCGATGAACAGCCAGCGCGAATACGGCCCGAGGTGGAAGCCGAACGCCGCGCCGCGGTTGTAGACGAGCGTCAGCCGCAGCCACTCGCCGAACACCTGATGCGGCATATGCACCGGCACGAGGCGGTCCACGGCGAGGAACTTGGTGAAGGCATCCACGAGAACGATCGCGCCGACGGTGCCGAAGACGGCCGTCGGCGCGATGCCCCCGGGGCGCTGGGGCTCACTTCTTTCCATCTTCCTCACGCTGCTTGCAGTCAATGCAGTAGCGCGCGTGCGGCAGCGCGTCGAGTCGGTCGAAGCCCACTTCGCCGCCGCAGTTGTGGCACTTGCCGAACTCTTCCGGCGTGCGGTACAGCCGCCGCAACGCCTGATCCACGTGCCACAGGAAGCGACCCTCCTTGCTCGCGAACAGGAACGCCTTCTCGCGCTCCATCGCGTCGGTGCCCTGGTCGGCCATATGGAACGAGTAGGCCGAGAGATCGCCGTCGGCGCCCTGCGGCGTGTTGCCGAAGGTCTCGTCGTAGTGCCCGAGTTCCTTCAACACGCGCCGTCGCTCGTCGAGCAGCCGCTTCTCGAAGTACGCGATCTGCTTCTTGGGGAAGGGCTTGAACTTCTTCTCTCCCTTCTCTCCGCCCGGTGTCGGGGTCGCCATCTCAACTCACCTTGGTTAAAGCGATGCGCGCGGCCGGACCGTCGAGGTCCACCTCGGCCTGCGCGTCCCACTGCGCCGACGACTCGCCCGCTGCGGCGAGGACCAACTCTGTCGCCAACACCTCCGCGGCCATCCACGCGCGATGCGCGTCGAGCGCCGCCTGCACCTCTGCATCAGCCGTCACCGCCAGCCGAATCCGATCGCTCACCGCGAGCCCGGATTCCTTGCGCAGCCGCTGCACCCGGCTAACAACCTCACGGGCCATCCCTTCCGCGCGCAACTGCGGCGTGACCGTCGGGTCCAGCGCGACCGACAGTCCGTCGCCCTGCTGCACCACCAATGTCGTCGCGGCCTTGGCCACAATCGTCACGCGCTCGGCGTTCAAGTCGAGCGCGCCGTGGCCCGGGACCTCGACCGTCACCGTGCCTCCCTGCTCGATCGACCGCAGCTGATCCTGGCCCAGCGCCTCGACGATCGGCTTGGTCGCCTTCATCGCCGGCCCCACGATCTTGCCGAGCACCGGGAAGTTCACCTTGCCCTCGAGTCGCACCCAGTCCGCAGCGGAGTCGGCAAAGCTCACCTGCTTGATGTTGAGCTCGGCGGCGACGATCGGTGCGATCATCGCGTGCCACTCCGTGGCGATGCCCGGTGCGACGCAGGTGAGCGCCCCCAGCGGCTGCCGCACCTTGATGCCGGCACTCTCGCGCGCCGCGCGGCCCAGCGTGGCGAGCGTGCGCGCCGCCGCCATCGCTGACTCGAGCGGCAGGTCCCGCGCCAGCGCCGCGGCATCGGTCGTCGGCGCGCTGCGACGGAAGTCCGCGAGATGCACCGACGTGCCCGCGAGCTCGTGATGGATCCAATCGGAGACGTAGGGCGCAAACGGCGCGAGCAAGCGGCTGGTCACCACCAGCACCTCGCGCAGCGTCGCGAACGCCGCGCGATTCTCCACGCCGCTCACTTCGTAGAACCGCGCGCGCGAGAGCCGCACGTACCAGTTGGCGACATCCTCACTGACGAACTCCATCAGCGTGCGCGCAGCCGCCGTGGCATCGAACCGCGCGAGTGCCTCGTCCACCTCGGCTTCCACGGCGGCCAAGCGCGAGAGCACCCAGCGATCCAGCACCGGGCGCGCCGCCACCGCCGGGTCCTGCGCCGAGGGACGCCAGCCGAAGTTCGCGTACTGCGCGAAGATGCCGCTGTACACGTTGCGCAGCGTCACGAGGAATCGGCCCGCCGTCTCGCGGATCACGTTCTCGTCGAAGCGCCGCGGCACCCACACCTGCGAACTCGCCATCAAGAAGAGCCGCACCGCATCCGCGCCGTGACGCTGGAGCACCGCGTGCGGATCCACCGTGTTCCCGCGCGACTTCGACATCTTCTGCCCGTTCGCGTCGAGCACGAGGTCGTTCACGACGACGGCGCGGTACGGCGCCGCCGCCACATCGCGGGCCGCGCCGCTCGCCACATCACCCGCGTTGTTCGGCAGCGCGTCGCCGAGCCCCGTCGCGATCGCCAAGAGCGAGTAGAACCAGCCGCGCGTCTGGTCCACACCCTCGGCGATGAAGTCCGCGGGGAAGTACCGCTGCACGCGCTCCGCGCTCCGCGGCTGATGCGGATAGCCCCACTGCGCGAACGGCATCGAGCCCGAGTCGAACCAGGTGTCGATCACCTCGCTCACGCGCCGCATCGTGCCCGTGCCACTCGGGGCCGGCCACGTGTACTGGTCAATGTGCGGCTTGTGCGGATCGAAGTCCGCCGGCAGCGCGCGCCCGATGCGCGCCGCCAACTCCGCGTACGAACCGATTACGTCCACTTCGCTGGGATCCGCGTCGTTCACCCACACCGGCAGCGGCGTGCCCCAGTAGCGGTCGCGCGAGATCGCCCAGTCGATGTTGTTCTCGAGCCAACTGCCGAAGCGCCCCGAACCCACTTCCGGCGGATTCCAGTTCACGGCTGCGTTGCGCGTCATCATCCGATCGCGATACGCCGTCGTGCGCACGAACCAACTGCCGCGCGCGTAATACAGCAGCGGCGTGCCGCAGCGCCAGCAGTGCGGATAGCTGTGCACGAACTTCTGCGCCTTCCACAGTTGGTCGCGCCGCTCAAGCTCCTCGATGATCAGCGCGTCGGCGTCCTTCACGAACTTGCCGCCAACAAGTGGCATCGTCGCTGGGAACTGGCCGCGCGCGTCCACCGGATTCACGAACGCCAGCCCGTGGCGCTGGGCCGCCGCGTAGTCGTCCGCACCGAACGCCGGCGCCATATGCACCACGCCGGAGCCGTCGTCGGCCGAGACAAACTCCTCGCCGACGATGACCTGCGACTGCCCGTCCTCGGGATACTCCACCCAGTCCAGCGGCCGCCGGTACCGACGCCCGACGAGCTCGGTGCCCGCGAAGCGCCGCACTTCGTCCCAGCGCTCGTGATAGTCGCCACCCAGCACCGCGCCCGCGCGCGCCGCCGCGAGAGTGATCGTCCAGTCGCTGACGTTCTTCTTGCGCAGCTCGACATACTCAAGCGCGGGATGCACCGCGAGCGCGACATTCGACACCAACGTCCACGGCGTCGTCGTCCACACGATGATGCGACGACGAACACCGGCGTCGGCCCCGTTCGGTTCCAGATCCAGCCCGACGTAGACCGACGGATCCTCGACGTCCTCGTAGCCCTGCGCCAGCTCGTGCGACGACAGCGCGGTGCCGCAGCGCGCGCAGTACGGCAGGATCTTGTGGCCCTGATACAGCAGCCCCTTCGTGTGGAGCGTCTTCAGCGCCCACCACACGCTCTCCACGTACTCGTTGCTGTACGTGATGTACGGATGGTCGTAGTCGAGCCAGTAGCCCATCCGGCTGCTGAGCTGTTCCCAGTCGCCCTTGTACTTCCACACGCTCTCGCGGCAGCGGCGGTTGAACTCCGCCACGCCCACGCGCTCGATGTCCTGCTTGCCAGAGATGCCGAGCGCCTTCTCGACCTCGATCTCCACGGGCAGGCCGTGCGTGTCCCAGCCCGCCTTGCGCGGGACGTGATGCCCCAGCATCGCGCGGTGACGGCAAAAGAGGTCCTTCACCGTCCGCGCAAACACGTGATGGATGCCCGGTCGTCCGTTGGCCGTCGGCGGACCTTCGTAGAAGACCCAGGCCGGGGCGTCCGCGCGCTGCGCCTGCGCCGCGGCGAACACGCCGTCGCGCGTCCAGCGCTCGGTGACCTCGAGCTCCAGCGCATCGGCGCCGAGCTCCGCCGGGATCAGGCGATACGTCGCGCTCACATCGCCTCCAGCACGCCCTGCACCAGCGCCGTGAGCTTGGGCTCCGCCGTGGCCGCCACGGCGAGGATCGCCTCGAGCGACGCGGGCGCGAGCGTCTCCGGCACGCACGCATCCGTGATGATGGAGATGCCAAGCACGCGCATCCCCGCCTGCACCGCGACAATCGTCTCGGGGACGGTGCTCATTCCCACCACATCGGCGCCGACCGTGCGCAGCATCCGGTATTCGGCGCGCGTCTCTAGGTTCGGCCCCATCACCGCCGCGTACACGCCCTCGCGCAGCGTGATGCCGCGCGCCGCCGCCACGCGATGCGCGAGCGTGCGCAGCGCGGCGTCGTAGGGCGCGGACATATCGGGAAAGCGCGCGCCCCACTCGGCGTGATGCGGTCCGACCAGCGGATTGTCCCCGAGCAGGTTGATGTGGTCCGCGAGCAGCATCAGGTCACCCGGCGCCCAGTCGGCGCGGATGCCGCCGCAGGCGTTCGAGACCACCAACGTCGTTGCACCGAGCGCGCGCAGGACGCGCACCGGAAACCCCACTTGCTGCAGCGCGTAGCCCTCGTAGCGATGAAAGCGCCCCTGCATCGCCACCACGCGACGCCCGCGCAGCGTTCCAAACAGCAACCGCCCGCTGTGCGACTCGACGGTTGAAAGCGGGAACGCCGGGATATCCGCGTACTCGATCGCGCACTCCACGTCGATCGCACGTCCGAGCCCGCCGAGTCCGGTGCCGAGGATGATGGCCACCTCGGGCACGAGCGCGGTACGCGCACGAATCGCCGCGACCGCGCTCGCGACATCCGCGGGCGTCGGCAGTACGGGGAGCTCGGTGGCGACAGCGCTCACGTTTACTCGGCCCCTGGTTCGGCAGCAGGCGCTTCGATGCGCACCGACGGCCGCGACGCCGCTTCCTCGGCGGCGACGCTCGGCAGCATCACGTTCGGGGTCGGCAGCTCCTCGAGCGACTCCACCTCGGCAAGGTGACGCTCCGCGAGCACGCGCAGTTGGGCCGCGTAGCCGCGACGCACGCGGTCCAGCGCCTCGATGTCCGACTGCAGTGCCGCCATCTGCAGGCGTGCGTCCTCCATCACGTCCATCGCCTTGGCCTGGGCCTCGCGCAGCACGAGGTCGGCTTCGCGCGCGGCCTGCTCGCGCATCTCCTCGCGGATCTGCTGCGCGCTCACGAGGGCTTCGTTGAGTGCCTTGTCGCGTTCGCGGTAGATCTTGAGCTGCTCGGCGATGCTGCGCGTCTTCACCTCAAGCTCGTTGGCCACGCGCGCGAGCCGCTCGAGTTCGTCGGCCACGAGATCGCGGAACTGGTCCACGCGCGCGCGGTCGTAGCCGCGCATCGCGGTCCCGAAGTCGTACCGCCGGACATCCACGGCGGTCAGGTGGAATGCGTCTTCGCTCTCCATCGCCTTAGCTCCTCGCACCGAACAGCACCGTTCCCAAGCGGACCAGGGTGGCCCCCTCCTCGACGGCGATCTCGTAGTCGCCGCTCATTCCCATCGACAGCTCATCGGCCGCGTGCCCTGCCGCCTGCAGCACGTCGCGCGCCGCACGCGCGCCAGCAAACACCCGCCGCAACACCGCCTCATTCGCATCGAACGGCGCCATCGTCATCACGCCGCGCACCCGAAGCGCCGGGTGCTGCCGCAGCCGCTCCGCGACCGCGGCGACGTCTGCCGGCGCAAAGCCGCCTTTGCTCTCCTCGCCCACCACGTTCACCTGCACGAGCACGTCGCAGCTGACACCCGCGCGCTCGACGTACGCCGCCGCCTCATCCACCAAACGCGTGCGGTCGAGTGCGTGGAACAGATCGAAGCGCGCGAGCGCCTTGACCTTGTTCGACTGCAGGTGGCCAATCAGGTGCCAGCGCAATCCGGCTGGCATTCGCCCGGCTGCCTCCAGTGCGTCCCGCTTGCCCAGCGCCTCCTGCACCTTGTTCTCACCGACATCGGTGAGTCCCGCCGCCCACGCTGCCTCAACCGCCTCGGGTCCGTGCGTCTTCGTCACTGCCACGATTCGCACCGACTGACCGTGCCCGCCACGCCGCGCCGCGGCCGCAATCCGATCCCGAATCTCGGCCAGCCGCTCGTTCAGACCCTGAAAGCCCATAACCCACTGAAATTACTGGGACTTAGGAGCTGGCGAAAGTGAGCCGAAGGCCCGGAAAACAAAGTCGGCGCACCGCGCGATGCGGTGCGCCGACTCGGGCTCACGCTCAAGCCGAGGGGGCTTAGGCCGGTGACGGCTCCGGGCCACCGAGCAGGGGCGCCCGACGCGGTTCCGCGTCCTTCCCAAGCGCCGTCGCAACCGGCGGCAGCACCGACGGCGGATCCTGCCGCGGCGGCAACTGCTCGCCCTTCTCGAGCACCGCGATATCCTCGCGCGAGAGCGTCTCGCGCTCGAGCAACGCCGCGGCAATCGAGTCCAGCAGCGGGCGATGCTTGGTCAACGTGTCCATCGCGCGGTTGTACGCCTCGTTGATCACGCGCGCCACCTCATCGTCCACCTGCTGTGCGGTGCGCTCGCTGACCTGCCGACGGCTCGTGAGCTCGCGACCGAGGAACACTTCCTGCTCGTTGTCGCCGACGAGAATCGGACCAATTGCATCCGAGAGGCCCCACTGCGACACGTAGCGACGGGCGATGCCCGTGGCGAACTGAATGTCGCTCGACGCACCCGTCGTCACGCGCTCGCGTCCGAAGATGATCTCCTCGGCCACACGACCGCCGTAGGCCATCACGAGACGCGCCTCGAGCTGCTCGCGCGTCACGCTCACGCGGTCGTCCTCGGGCAGCGTGAACGCGATGCCCAGCGCACGGCCGCGCGGCACGATCGTCACCTTGTGCAGCGGATCGTTGCCCTTCACGTGGATGGCGCAGACCGCGTGCCCCGCCTCGTGATAGGCCGTGAGCTTGCGCTCGTCTTCCTTCATCACCAGCGACTTCCGCTCGGCCCCGAGCATCACGCGATCCTTCGCGTCCTCGAAGTCGACCATATAGATCTTGTCGTGATTGCGGCGCGCGGCGAGCAGCGCGGCCTCGTTCACGAGGTTCGCGAGGTCCGCGCCGGCCATTCCCGGCGTGCCGCGTGCCAGACGGTGGATGTCCACGTCCTCGGCGAGCGGCTTGTTCCGGATGTGCACCTTGAGGATGCCCTCGCGACCCTTGAGGTCCGGGGCATCCACCACGATCTGCCGGTCAAAGCGACCCGGACGCAGCAGCGCCGGATCGAGCACGTCGGGACGATTCGTCGCCGCAATGAGGATGACGCCGT
Organism: uncultured Gemmatimonas sp.; assembly: GCA_964414995.1. GTDB lineage: Bacteria > Gemmatimonadota > Gemmatimonadetes > Gemmatimonadales > Gemmatimonadaceae > Pseudogemmatithrix. Next base: position 11,985 of record CAYPYY010000010.1, on the reverse strand, counting down.
CGTTCGACTCGAAGCCGTCCATTTCCACGAGGAGCTGGTTGAGCGTCTGCTCGCGCTCGTCGTGCCCGCCGCCAAGGCCCGCGCCGCGGTGGCGACCCACGGCGTCGATCTCGTCAATGAAAATGATGCACGGCGCGCTGGCCTTGCCTTGCTCGAACAGGTCGCGCACGCGCGAGGCGCCCACGCCCACGAACATCTCGACGAAGTCGGAGCCCGACATCGAGAAGAACGGACGTCCCGCCTCGCCGGCCACCGCCTTGGCGAGCAGCGTCTTGCCGGTGCCCGGGGGGCCCACCAGCAGCGCGCCCTTGGGCAGGCGGCCGCCGAGCTTGGTGAACTTGGCCGGATCCTTCAGGAACTCGATGATCTCGCGCAGTTCGACCTTGGCCTCGTCGGCGCCGGCGACGTCGGCGAAGGTGATCTTCGGCGTGTCGCCGGAGAGCAGCTTGGCCTTCGACTTGCCGAACGAGAACGCCTTGTTGCCGCCCGCCTGCATCTGGCGCAGCAGGAACACCCAGATGCCGATGATGATGATCCACGGCAGCATCTGCAGGAACAGCGCCCCGATCGACACGCGCGGGTCGTCGGCCTTGATGGCCACCTGACGCGCGCGCAGGCGCTCCACCTCGTTCTCCGAGTTGGCCACCGGGAACTTGGTCGAGAAGCGCTTGGCCTCGCGGCCGTCAATGAGCACGCGGTTCTTGAACTCGCCCGTCACCTCGCGCCCACCAATGATGGTCACGCGCGAGATGTTGTCGGCCGTCAGCTGCTGGTCGTACAGCGAGTAGTCAATCGGCGGCGCGGCCTCGTTGCGCCCGTTCGCCATCTGGAAGAAGACGAAGGGCACGAGGATCGCCAGCACCCACAGCGACAGAGTGCGCGACGCCTTGCCAAAACCACCCGGCTTGTTCTGCGAAGAATTCGACATAGCTCCTACTCGAGGCTGGCGACGAACGGGACGTGACGGAAATCCTCCGCGTGGTCCAGGCCGTAGCCGACAAGAAATTCGTGCGGCGCATCGAACCCGACGAACCGCACCGGATGCGAGAGATGCTCCGCGATGTGCTTGTGGAGAAGCGCACAGATCTCGAGCGATGCCGGCCGGCGCGTGCGCAGCAGCTCCACGAGCTTCTGCAACGTGCGGCCGGAATCCACGATGTCCTCCACCAGCAGGATGTGCTTCCCTTCCAGCGTGGTCTCGGGGTCGTACACCAACTGCACGTCCCCGGACGACACCGTCCCCGCGCCGTAGCTCGACGCCACGAGAAAATCCACGTGCAGCGGCCGCTCGATCTCGCGCACCAGGTCCGCCAAGAACACGAAGCTGCCCTTCAGCAGCCCCAACACCAGCAGGTCACCGTCTGGATAGGAAGCGGTGATTTCCGCCCCCAGTTCCCGAACGCGCTGCTTGATGGTCGGCTCGTCAAACGCGATGCGCCGGATGGCCCGCCCGAGCAACCGAGGGTCCACGGACTTCGAGGGTGAGGTCATTGAGGCCTACAATATACAACAAACGTGCCCCGGGTTCGCCCGATGCGGCCCCCGCCCGCCAGCTGGATCTCGGCCCCCGACGCAGCGTGCGGCGCCCACTCGCTGGCCCGCTCGATGCCCCGACGGTCCATCGCGAGGCCACAGCGGGACGCGAGTTCCGGCCAGAGCACAGCCCACTCCGCCGGGCCGAGGCCCTGCACACGTTTGGCGTCGAGCGCGACAGCGTCCGGGCCGGCACGCGTGACGCCCAACTCGTCCACGAGTGCGGCAACGCCTACGCGCCACGATGCGGCGCGTTCACCGAGGGCCCAGCACCACTCGCCAAAGCCCGGTGCGACGCGTTCAAGCGCCGGCAACAGGTCCAACCGCGCCCGATTCCGGGCGAATTCGCGCGACGCGTTCGAGGGATCCTCGATCCACTCCAGCCGCTGCGCGGCCGCGTACGCCGCGACCTCCGTCCGCGGCACCGTGAGCAGCGGGCGCTCCACCCGCTCACCCTCCGTGGGCGCGCGCATTCCTGCGAGCCCGCGCACACCAGAACCGCGGAGCAGTCGTAGCAGCACGGTCTCGATCTGGTCGTCGCGCGTGTGGGCCGTGACGACCGTCGCGCGAAGTTCCGCGGCCCACCCGCGGAGGAACGTCCAGCGCTGCTCGCGCCAGCGGGCCTCGCGGTTCGCCTCGCCGCGCGCCGCGTCAGCCGCCGTCGGCGACGGCACCGCAGAGCCCACAACCACCGGGAGTTCGCGGGCGAGCGCGGTCTGTTCCACCAGCGCCGCCGCGCGCCGCGCCGCCGAGCCCGTGCCGTGGTCGAAGGTCGCCACCGCCGCAAGCTCCCGCCCGCGGCGCTCCGCCATCGCGTGCAGCAGCACCATCGAATCGCGACCGCCGGAGACGGCCAGCAACCACCGTCCGCGCGGCAGCGCGTCGAGGGAACGATGCACCGCCATCACCGCTTCACTTTGCTTGGGCACGCGGCTAAAATATCCCGCACGCGTCATCTTCACCTCGCAGCAGCGGAGTCTGATCGTGGAACAGAACTTCGGCGGTCCCCTCGGCACCCTCATCGCCGGCCTCGGGATGGGTGGCTACTACATCGGCCTGACGTGGATCAACATCCTCCTCGGCATCGTGCTGACGCCGCTGTTCCTCATTCCGCTCACCTGGGTGCAGGACGCGCTCGCCAAGAAGAAGGCCGGCGGAGAGAACTGACACTCGGCGCGCCGCGTGCGCGTAGTGAAGGGGGGGCGGTGCCGACTGGCGCCGCCCCCCGCGCCGTTACCGGCCTCGCCGCCCAACGGTAGGTTCAAGCATCCCCCTCTCGCCGGAGTCTGCCGTGTTGATGATCGTGATTGCGGTCGCCGTGGGCATCTGGTTCGTCGTCGCGTACAACGGACTCGTCGCAGCGCGCAACCAGACCGCGAACGCGCTCAAGCAGATTGATGTCCAGCTCAAGCGTCGCCACGACCTGATCCCCAACCTCATCGCCGCCGTGCAGGGCGCGATGGACTTCGAAAAGGACACGCTGCAGGGTGTGATCGCGGCGCGGAACTCCGCCGTGAAGGCCGCGGCCGGCCTCGATATGCAGCACGTGCAGGCCAGTGCCGCCGCCGAGGCGCAGTTGAGCGGCGCGCTCGGCAGGCTGATGGCCGTCGTCGAGGCGTATCCCGACCTCAAGGCCACGGCGAACATCGGGCAGCTGCAGGAGGAGCTCAGCTCGACCGAGAACAAAGTCTCGTTCGCGCGCCAGCTCTACAACGACACGGCCACGCTCTACAACACGCGCCAACAGCAGTTCCCGACCAACCTCGTCGCTGGCTTCGCCAAGGCCGTGCCCGCCGAGCTCTGGGAGATCGAGGACGCCGCTGAGCGCGCGGTGCCGAAGGTCGAGTTCAAGCGGAACTGACGCCCACCGAGGGCGTCGGGATGGCGGAACCCACGCTGAACCTGTTCGAACAGCAGGCCAGCAACCGGCGGAAGAGCTGGTTGCTGGTCGGCGGGTTCTTCGCGTTCTTCGCCTGGCTCGGCTTTGGCGGCGACCTGCTCCTCTACCTCCAGACGCAGCCGGTCGGCGGGGTGCCTCAGTACGGGTACGTCCACCGTTTTCCGTGGGTCGGGCTCGTCGCCAGCGCAATCGCGCTGTACCTCGTGGCGGACGTGCTCCGCAACGGGGCCAAGAAGGTGCTCTGGACGGCGGGGGCGCGCCCCATTGAGCAGGCGACCACGCCGGCCGAACGGCAACTCGAGAACGTGGTCGAGGAGATGGCGATCGCGGCCGGCGTCCCGAAGCCGAAGCTGTACCTCGTGCCGGACGCGGACCCCAACGCGTTCGTCACCGGCACGAGGCCGCTTGAGGCCCATTTGGCGGTCACCGAAGGCTTGCTGGCCGTGCTGACCCGAGATGAACTGCAGGCCGTCGTGGCCCACGAGATGGGCCACGTCAAGAACGAGGACACCAAACTGATGACCCTGATCGCCGCCTTGGGCGGTGCGATCCTGCTCATCCGGGACGGGGTCCTGCGGTCGATGCGCCACACGAACCGCCTGAGCTCCGGAGGGGGTCGGCGAGGGGGAAAGGGAGGCAATCCGCTCCTTGTCATCCTGCTCGTTGTCTGGGTTTTGTCCTGGTTACTGGCACCCTTCGTCACGCGCCTGCTGGCCCTGGCGGTGAGCCGCAAGCGGGAGTATTTGGCCGACGCGATGGCGGCTCAGTTCACCCGCAATCCAGCGGCGCTCGCTGACGCCTTGGACAAGATCGAGCGGCACCACGCGCCCACGAAGACGCTGGCGGCTGGGGTCGCGCATCTGTGTATCGTGGACCCGACGGGTCGGCTCGCCAACCAGCGGGAGGGCCGGCTGGCAGACTGGTTCGGGACACACCCGCCGATGGCAATCCGTGTCGCACGCCTTCGGGCGATGGCGTTTCAGGCGGCGAAAAGGGGGTAGTGACGATTGCGCCCTATTGGCAGTCTTCTGGCACGAGGAGTGCGGTGGAAGGTCCATTTCGACTCCCGGGCAAGTTGGATGGAGTCCGGTGCCAGTCGACCGCGAAGTGGCGAGCCCGCCGAGCTTCGAGCCCTGGCGGGGTTGGCGCGGCGAGCCGAGATCGGCAGCCATCGCCGACGGTGGGGAAAAGCAGATTCGTGAGATTATTTTCGAGTCGCGTCCCGCCGGCAGGCGTATGCACTGCGCACTGCATACTTTCGCAGCGATATGCAGTCTGCAAATGACTTTAACCTGACAGTATAAGACTGCATTAAATAATATGTTAGAGTGCTAATCTAATGTGTCTTATGAGCCTTTGTTGATTTTCTGAAGCTCTACCACGGAGAAACGTCGTGTCGCGCGGAATTGTCGCAGTTCTCGTCGGCCCAGACTACGAAGATCTCGAGGCCTGGTACCCAAAGCTTCGGCTGGAGGCCGCCGGTTTCGAGGCGCCTCTGGTCGGCACCGCAGCAGGCGTCGTACTCGGCAAACACGGCTACCCTGCCCCGATCGAACGAACCGCCTCCGATATTGACCCAGCCACTTTGGCTGGAATTGTAGCACCTGGTGGTTGGGCGCCGGACAAGCTTCGGCGGGATCAGGCCGTGCTCGACCTGCTGCGCGGAGTTCACACGCGGGGCGGTCTCGTCGCCACCATCTGTCACGGACCCTGGATGCTGATCTCGGCTGGTCTCGTCCGCGGACGCCGGATGACGAGCTCACGAGGCGTCACGGACGACCTTGTGAATGCGGGTGCGACCTGGGTCGACGAGCCAGTCGTCGTGGACGGGAACATCATCTCCAGCCGCGTGCCGAAGGATCTCCCCGCTTTCGGGGAGGCGATGCTGGACTGGCTTACGGCGCGGTGAACAGGACCTGGACAGGCAGCGTGTAGCTGCCCGGCTTGTCCAGGAGAAACCAGTACCGTACCCGCAGGTACAGCGGGAACGCGGCGGCGTTCGTGGCCGGCTGCGCGCTGTACACGCCGGCCGTCGTCGTCGTGAGGGCCGTCCAGCCCGTGCTACCATTGAGCGACCACTCGAGGTCGGTGGACGGCTTGTCTTGCCGAGCCGAGACCGGCACACCCGACCAGCTCACCGAGCTCGCGGATATGGACAGCGACCACGGGGTGTTCGACTGCACCGTCGGCGAGAAGTTGATCGCCACGCCCCCCGCGCCATCGCCTGCAAGCGCCGACGGGATCGGCAGCGCGGCAGTCGTGGACGGCATCGTGAGCCGGGCGGCTCGGCTCACCGTCAGCGTGATGGTGAACGACGCGTCGGTCACGGTGCACGCGGCCTGATTGTTGACCTCGCAGGTCACCTGCGCCTGGGCCACCCTCGGGCCTCCGAGTACCAGAGCCGCCATCACACCGCCAATCAAGGCCGCCCCAAGCGTCCGCTGACCGATCACGGTCCCCCCCGGATTGCACGGAACGTCCCGGCCCGTCCCGACGTCGGTGCGGACCAGACGCCCTCGATCGTGTCGCCGTTCGAGGAGACACGGGCGAGATGCCGGCGGGCGTCATTCGGCACCAGCACGTCAAAGTCGGCGTCCGCCGTACCGATCACGCGGCCGGCAACCTGCGCCCCGCGCAATTGCACGTTGCCGACGCCGTCGCGCTCCGTCCACGTGAGCGACCCACTGATGGTCTGGCTGCGTTGCTCGATGACCGACAGCGTGCCCTCGAGCTGCAGCGCCGGCGACGTCTGCGTCCCGACATACGACCACGAGCCCTGGATATCCACCACTGGCCCGCTCGGCGCCGTGGAGAGCGTGCACCCGGCGACGAACGAGAAGCCAGCCAGCGCGAGCACCGTCGCCCTCACCGTGAGGTTTCCGGGGTCAGCCGCGCGCCGCCGCGCGGCGCCACGCCACCGCGGCCACCCGCACGCGGCGGCGTAATCACTCGAACCGTGCGCCCGCGCACCGGGACGATCGTTTCACCGCGCCCACCGGCGGTGATCGACAGCTGCACCTCTGCGGGCCGCAGCGGCTCGTTCAGTCGGTCGAGGTTCAGTCGCACCTCGTACTGCCCCACCGGCACGTGTTCGAACACGAAGCGCCCGCCCCCGAGGTTGCGCCCCACCCACTCGAAGCCCTCGGCGTCCCGGATCCACGCATCGGCGTCGTCAATGTTCACGGAGGGGAGGCGCCCACTGCTGTCGGCCTCGAGGCGCAGCACCACGGTCATCGCGCCCGTTGGTACCAACGGGATGTCGCGGCGCTCCGTGGAGTCCACGCTGAGGCGCGGGTGCGCCACGAGTCCGTTCGGAATCGTCGCCGGATCGATACGGAGACGGCCGCGCAGCCCCATCGGCATCCGGTAGTCGCCGTCGCGATTGGTCGTCATCGGCTCGTTGTCGAACCGCACCGTCACGCCGGCGACACCGGGCTCGCCCGTGTCGCGGCGGCCGTTGCCGTTCTCGTCGCGGTACACCGTGCCGATTGCCGACATCCGCTCAGGCGTACGCACCTCGGTGGGCACCGTCACCTTCACCGCGGCCATCCACCCCGGGCGTCCGGCGCGGTCGAGCACGAAGGCGTTTCGCTCGAGCGACGCCCGGAACTCCAGGCCACTGCGCAACAGCGTCGCGGCACCGAAACGCGCGCCGATGCGCGCCGACGAGAACTCGGTGTCGAACACGTTGCCTTCGGACTCCAGTCGCCACACCTGCCGCTTCACGAGCAGGGGCAGCGAGGCCCAGCGTGCATAACCGGTGATGGTCGTGCCCGGCAGGCCCACGCCGGCGCCCGTGCGCGAGAGGCTCGAGCCGACGGAGACGCTTCCCAGCTGCTCGAACGAGCGCGAGACGAAGCCGCTCGCGTTCGCCTGCGAGGCCGCCACGCGGTCGGTGGCGCCGCTGAACAGGTCCGTGGATCGCACGAGCGTGTTGAGCGAACCCTCACCGCCGAATCGCCACTCGCCCGCGCCCGACTGTACAGAGACTGCGAGGCCGCGCGAATCCGTGCCGAAGCCAGCGAATCCCATCGTGCTCGTGTACGCCGCCAGTGACTGGTAGCTGAGGCGCGAGCCGAGCGTCGTGCGGCGGCCCACGCGATAGCGCGCACCGAGCGTCGCGTTGCGCGCCTCGACGTTGCGGAAGATGTCGTTCGCGTCGTCGTGATTCGAGACCACAAGGTCCAGCGACAGCGCGTCGCTGACGTCGCGCCGCAGGTCCACCTGGATCTCGTTGATGGCCTGCGCGAACGCCTGCGAACCGCCCGGCGCGTGCGTGTAGCGGACTTCCACTTGGTCGCGCTCGCTGCGCAGCACGTAGCCGCCGCGGAAGCCGAGGCGTAGCCCCTCGCCGAACTCACGCACCGCGACGCCCGCCGAGATGGCGCCGCGCGGCAAGGGCTTCGACACCCAGTCGGCGCCGACTGCCGCGAGGCGGCGCGAGCCGAAGCCGGCCGTGCGAGTGTCCGCGAGCAGCGACGCCGAGGCGCGCACATCGCCGAAGGCCGCCGCGAACGCGGCCTCGCCCGAGGCGACGTGCCCGCTGCCGAACCCACCGACCGTCGGCATCGCCACGACCGCGGCGTAGTCCACTTCATTGCGGCGCAGCGTGCCGCTCAGGCCGAAGCCCGAAGCATTCACGCCCGTAAGCGGCGACGCCCCGCTGAGAGCCTGGCCGAAATTGAGCGTCCACGACTGGGCCACCAGCGACGCCGTGAACGGCAGTCGCATCGCGCCCACGCTCGCGAGCGCGAACGTCTCCGGTGCGCCATCGGGCACGATCGGCGTTACGCTCGCCCGCAACTCGACGCCGTCACGCACGGGGCCACGGACGGTCACGCCGCTGCCGAGGCCGACACCGTTGGTCGTCGAGGTGAGCGCGACGAAAGGCTCCGCGACCAATCCGCCGAGGCGCTCCGTCGGCTCGTTGACGCGGAACATCGTGCGCTTGGTGACCAGCACGGAATCCTGCCCCGCGCGCCGCACCTTGAGCTCCACCCAGAAGCTGCCCGCGCCGAGGAACGGCGGCACGCGCAAGCCCACCGGCACTTCACCGTCACCGTACGCGCCGAGCGATACCGGCTGGCGCGACGCGCCGCTGAGCGCCCACCCCGTGGGCGCGACGATCTCGACGTCGTAGGTCTCGGGCACATTGCCGAGGTTGCGCAAGCGGTACGCGAGCGCGATGCGGTCGCCGCGGTCGAGGCCATTGAGCGCCGGCGGACCGGCAAGCTCGAGCCCGTACACGGCAAGCACGCGCACGGTCACCGGCACGATCAGCACCGTGCCGTTGGCGTGGGTGAACTCCACCTCGGCAACGTCGGCCAGGCCCACGATGGCGTCGGACGGCACGCGCACGGACAGGAGCAGCGGGCGCGGCACGCCGAGCGAATCACGCTGCACGTCGCCGCTGAGCCGGCCCAGCACTTCGATGCCGCTCGCCGTCCGCACGACGAAACGAATCGCGCCTTCAGCGGCCAACTCCGCCGGAATCGGCACGGCCACGAACACGAGGGACCGCGGCGCGCCCGGCACCGTGAGCGCCGGCAGACGGCGTGCGGCGTCCGGCGTCTCCGGCCACGCGTGGGCCGCGGACGTCGGGAACGCAAGCGCGAGCAGGGCCGCGAGCAGGGCGAATCGGCGGCGGATCACGGCGCCGTCACCACGAGCTGGAAGTCAATGCGGAACTGCGTCGTGCCCGGATTCGTCGTCGCGAACGTCGGTGCGAAGCGCCACGTGATGGTGTTCGACCAGGGATCGTTGGTGCCGTTGAACGTGGCCGTGCGACTCTCGACGAGCGTAAACGTGGTGCTCAGCGGCGTCCACGTGGACGTCCCGCCGCGCTGCCATTCGAGTCCGCTCACCGGGGCCGTGCCCGACACCGGGCACGGCACGTTGCAGGCGACATTCACCGTGGTGACGCGCGGCGAGAAGCCGCCCGCACCCGAATTCGTCGTGAGATTCACGCTGAACGAGGTCGTGCCGATGGCGATGGCGCCGGCGTCAAACTGCGCAATCGTCGTCGAGCCTACGCTGAGCGGAAAGCCCGAAATCGTCAGGACCGTGCGCCGATTTCCTTGCCCCTCCAAGCGCGAAGCGGCCCCAGCGAGCGCCAGGGCCACCACGAGGAAGCGGAGCGCGCCACGGCGCCATCGCATCACGAGACGGTGAACTCCACCTGCGCCGCCGTGATCTCGCTCGCGCCAAAGTCGAGGAGCACGGTGGCGACGTAGCGCCCACGCGCGAGACTGGGCAACCGCAGCTCGATGTCGCGGAAGGCGTCGGGCGTGATGTACGCGTCCGCGCCGGTGAGGCGCGCCACGACGTCGCCGCGCTCGTTGCGGATCTCGGCGGTCGGCTTCACGACGAGGTGCGCCGTGCCCGTGTTCGCGAAGCGCACGGCGACGCGCCGCACGGTGACGGAGTCCGCCGTGGGGCGCATCCGGTCGCGGGGTTCGCGGAAGACTTCCACGTCGGCAGAGATCACCTCGCCGGCCGCTCGCTCGTCGGGCGCGTGCACGTAGACCTTCACGCCGGTCAGCGTCGTGATGATCACCGAGGCCGCGAGCTGCATTGTCGGGCGCGGCGGCCGCACCGTCTCGGTGAGCACGATTGTCCAGCAGCCCGGATCGCGCTCGCTCGCGGGCGTGTACGTGACGCGCACGTACTCGGTCGCACGCGCGGCAAGCTGGAAGGTCTGCGGAAAGACCTCGAGGCGGCCGCCGCAGGAGCGGGGATGGCTGCCGAGGTCGAGCGTTTGGTTGCCGCCAGCGGAGTCGCGGACCCAGTCCTTTACGGTCACGCGCACCTGCTGCGTCGAATCAATGTCGCTGCGCACGGGGATGAGCCGTACGATCGGCTCCAGCCCGCGCGCGGTGACGTGCATCTCCAACTCTTCGATCGTGAACTGCGCGAGGGCCGTCCGCGTCGGCGTCAGCAGGAGACCGCAGAGCACCACCGCTCGCGAGAGGAGCGATGCCACACGGCGCCAGCAGACGACAGACACGGACGGCCCCCGTCGAGTCACGCCAGCCGACTTACGGCGCCGTGATCGTGACCGTGATGGGCAGCGAATAGGCGCCCGGACGCAGCGCGCCATCCGAGAGGTCCGCCGGGAAGTCCAGCGCCAGGCACAACAGGTTCGTCGCGCCACCCGTCGGCGTGCCGGCGGCGACCAGCGTGCCGCTCGAGATGTCGCCGGTGATGCTGGCGGCCGCGGGGCAGGTCGTCGGATCCACCGCCCAGCGAATCGTGCTGAGCGCGCGGGCCGCACCAGCCACCGCCGGCACGTTCCACGCCGTCGCGCTGATGCCAACCGAGTACGCCGAGTTGCTCTTCACGGTGAACGAGGTGTTGCTGACCGTCGTCGTGGCCGCAGGGGCCGCGAAGAACGCGTTCCAATCCGGCGTCGTGAGCGCGAGCGAACCAGCAGCGGCCACGTCGAGCGAGGCGAGCACCGGCACGGTCAGCGTGCCGTTGAACGCGACGTTACAGTTGCCGCCAGCCTGCGGCACGGTGCAGGTCTGCGCCTGCGCAATCGCCGGGGTCGCGACGAGCGCGGCGGCGGCAATCCAACGAACCAACGAACGGGACATCGGGCTTCTCCTAGAGGGAGTGAAGGGATGGCGACAACAGAACTCGACGAGCTAGACGAACCGCCCTAGCCGTAGTAACGAAATATGACACTTCGTGGGGACCGTCCTCACTGAGGTCGAACACTGTTCCGTACTCGCCTCACCAACAAGGACTTGAATCACCACCGGCGAGAGACGCGAGCAGCCGACCAAGTTTCAGTCGGCGACCAAGTCTTGATCGCCTGGCTACAGTCTACTGCGCCAAGCTCACCGTGCAATACGAGCCGTCACAACGTGACGAGCACTCGCCACGCCCGTCACGACGACCCCAAATCGCCCGACCGCACACGTCAGACTTTTGCCGTGCATTCTCAGGTGTTTCCCCGTAGCTTTCCCCGCCGCACGCCGCACATCCTGTTGGCTCACTCCACCCGACGTCACTCGTGATCCTCGGCGTTCCCAAGGAGACCGCGCCCGGTGAGGCCCGCGTCGCCCTTATCCCCGAAAGCGTCGCCCGCCTGACCAAGGCCGGCGTCACCATCCAAGTCGAACACGGTGCCGGACTGCGCGCGGGATTCCCTGATGCCGCCTACCAGGCCGCCGGCGCGACCCTCGCAGACGCCACGACCCTGCTCGGCGCCGCCGATCTCGTCTGCAAGGTCCAGAAACCGACCGCCGACGAGGCGGCGAAGCTCAAGTCCGGCGCCCACCTCGTGTCGCTGCTCGCGCCGGCGACGAGCGCCGACGCCATCGCCGCACTCGATGCGCGCGGCGTCACCGCCTTCGCGCTCGAGCTCGTCCCGCGCATCACGCGCGCCCAATCAATGGACGTGCTCTCGTCGCAGGCCACGGTCGCCGGCTACAAGGCCGTGCTGATCGGCGCCTCGGCCTCGCCGAAGTTCCTGCCGATGCTCACCACCGCGGCCGGCACCATCGCGCCGTCCAAGTGCTGCGTGCTCGGCGCCGGCGTCGCCGGCC
>CAYPYY010000009.1:10034-41258 GCA_964414995.1 uncultured Gemmatimonas sp. | reverse complement strand
GCGAACGCATTCACCTCGGGGCTGTTCACGATCGAGAACTGCCAGTCGAGATTCCGCGTGTCGGCGATGCGGGCAATCGAGTCGCCGAGTACGTTGATGTAGCGGTTCAGCTCCGCGTCTTGGATCAGGGGGAGCTGACGGTTGATTTCGGCGGCATAGGCGCTGCCCATCTCGATCTCCTGCTGAGTCGAGACGGCGCAACCGCTGACAAGGCCCGCGAGGGCGAGGACGGCAAGCGTACGCATGGGATTGTTGACCCTAGCAAGGGACCTGATGCGCCGCAAGGCGCGGGAGCGTCAGGGACTCTTCGTCGCCGAAGGTATCCGCACCGTCGAGGAACTGCTCCGCGCGGGTCTCAAGGTCTCTGGGGTCCTCACCTGCGACCTGATTGACCGCACCCCGCGCGGCGTGGCGCTCGTGGCGCAGTGCCACGCCCGTGACCTCCAGGTTGTGCGCGTGAGCGAACGCGAGTTCCTCTCCGCCAGCGATACCGAGAACCCGCAGGGCATCCTCGCCATCGCTGAGCAGCCCTCGCGCGCACTCGGCGATCTCCATCTCGGCGCGACGGCGCGCGTGCTGGTGCTCGACGGCATTCAAGACCCGGGCAACGTGGGCACATTGCTGCGTACGGCGTCCGCGCTCGGCTGCGCGGCGACCATCGCTCTGCCGGGCACCGTGGATCCGTGGAACGCCAAGGTGGTGCGCAGCGCCGTCGGGATGCAGTTCACCCACGCAACGGTGACCGCGACCGAAGATGAGCTCGTGGACTTCGTGCGTCGCGCGCAATGCACGCTCTGGGGCGCCGATGCCGCGGGCGCGATGGTCGGCTCGGTGCCGGCTCCGGCGCGCCTCGCCCTCGTGATGGGCAACGAGGGCGCGGGTCTCAAGCCCGCCCTCGTCGCGCGCTGCGATGCGTTGGTGGCCATCCCGATGGCTCCCGGCGCCGAGAGCTTGAACGTGGCCGTCGCAGCGGGCATCCTCCTGCACGCGCTCCGCTCCCCGACCTGACCCGTGAACCCGATCCTTCTCGCCTTCTGGGCCGTCGTCTTCTTCTTCGGTGCGAGTCTCGGCTCGTTCCTGAATGTGTGCATTGCGCGGTGGCCCGCGGAGCTCTCGGTGATCCGCCCGCGCTCCCGCTGTCCGCGCTGCGAGCAGCCGATCGCGTGGTACGACAACATCCCGCTGGTCTCGTGGGTGCTCCTGCGCGCCAAGTGCCGCGGGTGCGGCCTGCCGATCTCGGCGCAGTATCCGCTGATTGAACTTGTCGTTGGGCTCATCTGGCTTGCGCTCGTCTGGTGGTACGGTCCGTCGCTGACGGCGCTGCGCATCGGCATCGCGGCCACCATCCTGCTCGGCGTGATGATGACGGACTTGCTGCACTACGTGATTCCCGATGGGTTCACGCTGCCGGGGTTCGTCGTCGCGATGGTGATGCCGGTAGTCGCGTTAATGGTCGGTGAGCCGGGACCATTCGCGGGTCCCTGGGACGCACTCGTCGGCGCCTGCGCCGGCGCCGGACTGATTGCCATCGTCGGCTGGTTTGGCGAGATGGCGCTCGGCAAGGAAGCGATGGGGCAGGGCGATGTCACGCTGATGGCGATGATCGGCGCGATGGTCGGCCCCGCGCGTTCGTTCGTCACCGTGTTCGTGGCCGCAGGAATCGGCGCCGCGGTATTCCTGGTGATCGTCGCACCGGTCGGCTACCTGCGCGCCCGCGCGCGCGGCGAGGCCTACGAGCTCCCAGCGGTGCCGTTTGGTGTATTTCTCGCGCCTGCTGGACTTGTCACGCTGCTCTTTGGCGACGCGCTGATCGCGCGGTACTTCGCCCTCACGTTCGGCTGACCCACGCGCCGCCTCCGATGCTTCGTCCTTACGCTCTCGCCGGACTCTCGCTCGTCCTCACGCTGGCCGCCTGTGCCGGTCGCGACGCCGTGCCATACGACGGACCGTTCCGGTCCGAGGTCCGGCGCGCGATTCCCGCGATCGAGCGCTCTTCCGGGCTCAAGTTCACGGCGATGCCCAAGCTCGAGCTGCGCGACCGCGACCAAGTGCGCGAGTTCCTCGAGCGACAGTTCCAGGAGCAGATGACGCCACTGGAGCTCAGCGGGATCGAAGGCGCATACAAACGGATGGGGATGCTGCCGGACTCGATGGACCTGCGGCGTTTCCTGCTCGACCTGCTCACGGAGCAGGTGGCCGGCTACTACGATCCGGCGACGAAGGTGCTGTACGTCGTCGAGGGGGCATCGCCGGCGATCACGAGCGTCACGATCGGCCACGAGCTCGTGCACGCGCTGCAGGACCAACACTTCCCGCTCGACTCGGCGCGTGCGCTCAAGGGCGACAACGACCGGCAGGTGGCGATGCAGTCGGTCGTGGAGGGGCACGCCGTCTACGAGCAGATGTCAATGATGCTCGGCGGCTCGGACTTCGGGATGCGGCTGCCCGGCGGCTGGGACCAGGTGCGCGAGATGATTCGCAGCGAGCAGGCCGGGATGCCGAAGTTCGCCGCCGCGCCCACGCTGCTGCAGGAGACCCTGCTGTTCCCCTATCTGAGCGGCGCCGAGTTTGCGCGGCAGTTCAAGCGACTGCGACCGGGCGTATCGCCGTTCACGCAACTGGCCGCGAGCACGGAGCAGATCCTGCACCCGGAGAAGCTGCTGGACACGGTGCCGGACTATCCCACGCGCGTGACGCTGCCGGCGCCACGCGGGGCGTCGCTCGTGCACGAGGACAACTTCGGTGAATTCGAGATTCGCCTGTTCCTCTACGAGCACTTGAAGGACGTCGGCCTGGCCGCGAGTGCGGCGGCAGGGTGGGACGGTGATCGCTATCAGCTGGTGCAGGTGGGCGGGGCGAGCGGGATCGCGTGGCTGTCGGTGTGGGACGATGCGGTCGAGGCGGCCGCGTTTCGCGACGCGATGGAGCGAATGGTGGAGCGGCGATTCCGCGTCGCGGCGAACACGGGCGGTCGCGGCGACACGCGCCAATGGAGCGTGGCGGGGCGCCGGCTCTCGCTCAGCGTGACGACGATTGCGGGGCGGAACGCGGTCGTCTGGGAGGACCTGCCGAGCGCGGCGCGCCCGGGCGTGATCGACCTGACGAAGGTGACGCTCGAGGGGAACTAGCCGCGAATCAGGCGCGAGCCCACGAAGCTCAGCACGCCGATGATCGCTCCGAGCACGTAGCCCAGGTTCACGATCAGGTTCAGCTCGCGCTGCGTGACGCCGCGGATGATCTCTTCGATGCGCGACGTGCTGAACCCCAGCACCTTGCGTTCGACCATCCCGGGGATGTCAAACTGCTCGACGAAGCGCGGAAGCTCGCGCTCAAGCCAGGCCCACAGCGCGGGTCCGGCAACGGCGGCGAGTCGCGTGGCGGTGTCGTCGGCAAAGAATCGGGCCGGCCGCCCGATCGGTCGGTCGAGCAGTGCGACGGCGGCGGTGCTCGTCCCCTCGGCGGCCAGCGCCTGCACGCGCGGCGACTGCGCGGCTTCCAGCACCCAGCGCACGACGGTGTCCTCGCCGATCGCGTCGAGCACGTCGCGCCAAGTGCGTGTGCCTGCGCGCCCCAGCGCTTCCGCCACGCCCTTCTCGATGAACGACTTCGTGCGCTCCTCTCCGGCGATGCGCATCACGGCGTCGCCGAGTCGCGCGGCGGCGCTGCGGCGCTCCGATTGCCGACTCTCTTCGATCAGCTCCGTGGCCAGCGTCGCGGCCTGAGCGGCGAGGTCGCGGCGACGCTCGTCGGTGAGCACCTCGCTCACCGGCCGGTGACCGATCTCCTCGCGCAGTCGCGCCAGCGCCTCGCGCACGCGCACTTCGAACTGCGGCGTGGCCGCATAGCTCGCGACGCGGTCGCCCACCACGGGGCCAAGTCCGGACACGGCGCGTTCGACCTCGCCGACGACGGCGGGGGGCAACAGCTCACGCAGGGAGCCGCGCTCCACCTCAAGCAGGCGCTGAATGAACTCGGCGAGTCGCTGGTCGAGCGTGTCGCGGAACCCCGCCCGATGCAGCTCGTCGAGCAGGTCCTTCGGCGTGAGCAGCTTCTCGCCGACCGTCTTCCCGATGCTCTTCGCGAGCCGGGCCTTGTTCTTCGGAATCGCGCCCTGGAACCCGTAGCGTCGCTCGTAGGGGTGAAACAGCATCCACACCGCGACGGCATTGGTGACGCCGCCGGCGATCGTCCCGATGGCGACGTTGAGCAGGAACTCCTTGAGGAGCGGGCTCATCGCGGTCCGTAGAGCCGCAGCGCACGCCGGACGAGCGGATGCACTGGCGCGTACTTGGGCTTGAGGATCGATCCACGGCAGCGCCGAGACTCGCAGCGGCAGGGGAATCGCCGCTTGCGCGCCGGGGTGTGCGGCTCGTCGAGCTCGATGGCGTAGTCGTAGGCGAGTTCCTCGCCCGGACGGATGTCCCGGATGGCCACGATCCACATATGGTCGCCGTACGCAATCGGCTCGCAGTTGGGTTCACAGGAGTGATTGATGAACCGGGCGGCATTGCCGCCCACGTTCGCATCAATCACGCGGTGCTCGTCGAGCGTGAGCAGGTAGGTGTGCTCGGGTTCCTCGTGGCCGTCGGGCAGGGTGGGGTAGCGACGCTCGCCTTCCGCCTCGCTGATCAGCTCGCCCGTGTACTCGATGATGCGCGTCCCGGCACGAATGCGTGCGGTCGCGTAGACCCCCTTGCCGTGACGGGGCGAGTTGCGAACCACCCAGGGACGTGGCATTGGTCAGGTTGGCCGATGGGCGCGCACGGTCACAAAGCTAATGGTCGATGCCGCCCCGGCGGTGCTTGCGTCCGTCCGCCGCCGGCGACGTCTTACTGGGGAGATGATGCGCCCAACGACGGAGGGACCCGAGGTCACTGCCCACGACGCGCGCTGGCTCGCGTTCGTGGAGCCGCTGCGCGCCTTCCTGCGCCGGCGTGTGCCCGCGGGCGTGGACGCGGAGGATGTTGCGCAGGACGTCTTTCTCCGGCTCGCGCGACACCGGACCACGCTGGCCGATGTCCGCGACCTCGACGCCTGGGTGTTTCGCGTGGCGCGCGCGGCGCTCACCGATGCCTGGCGCGCAGAGCGCCGTCGCGCCCGGCGCGAGGCGGACTTCGACGTGGACGCGTTGCCGGCGGCGGCCGCCGACGCGCCGGAAGCACGCGCGGAGATCTCGGCCTGCGTGCAGCCGTTCGTCGCCGCGTTGCCGACGCCGTACCGGCGTGCCCTCGAACTCACCGCCGTCGAGGGGCTCACCCAGGACGAGGCCGCGCGCCGCGAAGGAATCTCCCTCTCGGGAATGAAGTCGCGGGTGCAGCGCGCGCGGGCGGCGGTGGTGCGCGAGGTCCAGCACTGCTGCGGCCTGCAGCGCGACGCGCGCGGGGTCGTGACGGGCATTGGCCCGGCCACCGCGGGTGGCTGCGCGCCGCCTGCGTCCTTTCACCAGATCCAGCGTCCACGGAAGTAGCGGCGGAATTCACCGCCCAGACCACGGGAGACAGTGATGACGCGAATGCACGACGCCGACTGCCCGAACGGCTGCTGCGGAGGGTGTGGCGGCGGATGTTGTGGTGGCGGATGCTGCGGCGACGAGACCAGCCGCGGCTAGGCCGGGTGGCGGTCAGCGCCCCGGCCGCGGCTCCGGTGGTTCCGGGGCATCGGCCGGCGCGCGACCGACGTCGGTGAACAACGGCAGGTCCTCGGCAAAACCATTCGGGCGCGGCGGCAGCAGCATTACCGAGAGCACTTCATCCATCGTGGCCACGCACTTGAACGTCAGTGCGGCGCGCACCTCGGCAGGGATGTCGCGCAGGTCCTTCTCGTTGGCGGCCGGCAGCACCACCGTGCGCAGGCCAGCCCGGTAGGCCGCGAGCACCTTCTCCTTCACGCCGCCGATCTCGAGCACGCGTCCGCGCAGCGTCACCTCGCCCGTGACGGCCACATCGCGCCGCACGGGGCGCCGGCTCATCACGCTCGCAATCGCCAGCGTGACCGCCACGCCCGCACTGGGACCGTCCTTGGGCACGGAGCCAGCGGGGAAGTGCACGTGCAGGTCGCTGGAGCGCAGCTCGGGGTCGCCGAGTCGCAGCGCGTGCCCACGCGAGCGCACGTACGAGCAGGCCGCATCCACGGACTCACGCATCACGTCACCGAGCTGGCCAGTGACCGTGAGCTTGCCCGTGCCCGGCATCATCAAGGCCTCGATGGTCATCAGCTCGCCGCCGTTGGCGGTCCACGCCAGGCCGGTGGCCGTGCCCACCTCCGGCTCCTGCTCTGCAGCCTCCGGCGCGAAGCGAGGCGGGCCGATGACGTCCTCGATGCGCGCTGCGTCCACGATCCACGCACCCTGCTCGCCCTCGGCCTTCTTGCGGGCGCGCCGCCG
Source organism: uncultured Gemmatimonas sp. (assembly GCA_964414995.1). Lineage (GTDB taxonomy): Bacteria > Gemmatimonadota > Gemmatimonadetes > Gemmatimonadales > Gemmatimonadaceae > Pseudogemmatithrix. The sequence goes on along the minus strand of CAYPYY010000009.1, from coordinate 34,876 downwards.
CATCAGCGCGGCCAGGTGCCGCTCGAAGGCGCGCAGACCGGCCTCGCGCGCGTAGCGGTTCGCGATCAGCGACAGCGACTCGTCCGTGAACTGCAGGTCGTGGTCCGTGATGCCGTGTTCGTCAAACAGGCGCGGGAGCAGATAGCGCCACGCAATCTCGACTTTCTCCTCGACGGTGTAGCCGGCAATGCGGATCACCTCGAGGCGATCGCGCAACGCGTGCGGAATGTCAAACAGGTTGTTCGCCGTGCAGATGAACAGCACCGACGAGAGGTCGAACGGCAGGTTGAGGTAGTGATCCGTGAACGAGGAGTTCTGCGACGGGTCGAGCACTTCAAGCATCGCCGCCGTCGGATCGCCGCTCGGCCCGCCGGCCGTCATCTTGTCGATCTCGTCGATCATCAGCACGGGATCGTTCACCTGTACGCGGCGCAGGGCTTGGAGCAGCAATCCCGGCAGCGATCCCACGTACGTACGACGGTGCCCGCGGATCTCGGCCTCGTCACGCACGCCACCCACCGAGATGCGGTAGAACGCGCGACCGATGCTCGCGGCGATCGCCTCGCCCAGTGAGGTCTTGCCGGTGCCCGGTGGCCCGACGAAGCAAAGGATCGGCCCGTGCGGGTCGCGCCCGCGGTCGCCGCGCAGTTGCCGCACGGCGAGATACTCGAGGATGCGCTCCTTGGCCTCGTGCAGGCCGTAGTGCCGGTCGTCCAGCGCCGCCTCCACGCGCTCGAGGGCGACCTTCTCGGTGCCGGAGCGTTGCTGCCACGGCAGCGTGAGGATCCACTCCACGTAGTTGCGCAGCACCTGGTGCTCGCTGGACGCGGTACTGAGCGCACGCAGCCGCTCGATCTCGCGGCGCGCCTCGGCCGCGACGTGGGGCGGCAGCTTGCCTTCCTCGACGCGCCGCAGCAGCTCGGCGTTCTCCCCCTCGCCGGCGTCGGCCTCGCCCAACTCCGTCTTGATGGCCTGGAGTTGCTGGCGCAGGAAGAACTCCCGGTGGTGCCGGTCCACGCGGCGCTCCGTCTCCTGCCGCAGCTCCTCGTTGACCTTCGCGCGCGCCACCTCGCGCTCCCAGCGTTCGGCGAGAAACTCGAGGCGTTCGATCGGATCGATGCGTTGGAGCACCGCGTCCTTCTCCGCGGCCCGCAGGCCGCCGCGTGCTGCCGCCAGGTCCGCAAAGCGCGACGGCGCGTCGCTCTCCCGGCGTAGCAGCGCTGGCAGCTCCGCGGGGAACGCGGTGTCGAGTTCGGCCCGGGTGTCCGACGCGATCGCGATGCGCTGCATCAGCGCGCGCGCCGCCTCGCGGTCCGCCGCCGGTTCGCTGCGCTCGGCCGCCCGGGCGGTGGGATAGCCCGTGACCTCATCGCGCACGATGCCGCTCAGCTGCACACGGGCCACGCCCTCGAGCGTCACCTGCGCGATGCCGCCGGCAACCGGTCGGCGGTCGGTGAGGCGCGCCAGCACGCCGAGGCGACCCTCGAGCTGAGCGGGCCCGCGCTCGCCGTCGTCGCCCTCGAGCACACACACGACGTAGGCCCCCTCCTGCGGGTGCGCGATCAGGAGCGCCAGGTTGTCGGCCGAGGAGACCTGCACCGCAATCCGCCCGTGCGGAAATACGATCGTGGAACGCAGCGCGAGGAGCGGAAGGTCGGCGGGCAGGGCCGGCGCGGCGGAGGGCCGCGACCGCTCGGTGGGCAGGCGCTCGGTCACGCGCTCAAATGTAGCGACTGGCGACGCACGGGCGACCCCGGATGGTCGAGTGCTTGAAATCGGCAATCGATGGCCCCAACGTGAACGGGTTCCCCCTCCCTTGGTGAAGCGATGCGCCGCTCTCTCGCTGTGACCCACCTGGTGATGCCACTGCTGACCGCCGCTTGCCTTGAGCACACGCCGGGCGAGCCTGCGGTGTCGCCGTTTACCGAAAATGGTGCGCTGGTCACGGCGTCCGTCGAAGCCGCCAGCGCGGCGCCCGGTGGAGAGATTTCGGTGCGCTTCGTGAACAGCTCGGCAGTCACGTACTCGACGAATGTGTGCAATCGACGCGTGGAGCAGCGGCAGGGTGATTCCTGGGTGGCCTTCGCCGAGGCGCTCCCGGTCTGCGCGTCGACGTTCGCGCTGGTCTCGCCGGAGAGCGCCGTCAGCCGCAACACCCCGCTGCCCACCGGCGCGACGGCGGGCGAGTTCCGCTTCGTCTTCTCGATGCAGCCGGGCATCGGCAGCGCCACCGACGTGCGCACGCAGGCGTTCCGAGTGGAGTAGCGGGTGGGATGGGACGCGCGGCCTGGACACGGTCCAACGTTCGCGCTTCCGGTAACGCTGTGGTGGACACCCTGACGGCAGGGCCGCATATTCGCGCGAACCCTCAGGCCGTCGTCCCTTGCAGGAGCGTCTGATGACGCGAGTGCGCCTCGCCATCCCGTCCGTGAATCGTCGTCGTGCGTGGCGCTCGCTCGCGCTCGTTGCCCTCCTCACCCTCGGGGCGCTGGCAGCCTGCGGCGAGCGGATCTCGGGCCCCGCAGCGCGCTTCGAGATCGGGCCGATTCGCCTGATCGCGGAGGCACTCGGCGACCAGACGCTGCTTCCGCCGGGCAACATCACCGTGCGCCTGTACGAAGGCGGCTCGCGACTGCTCGCCACGAGCGTCGTCCCGGTCGCCGAGGGCGTCAGCGAAGTCCCGGTGACGATGGAAGTCACTGTCGAGGGAGTCGGCAACTACTCGCTGGAGGCCCGCGTCTCCTCCACGGCGGGCGACACGCTGTTCGCGAGCCAACGCGTGCCCGTGAAGCTCTGGAACGTCGGAGAAGAATCGCCGCCGTCCGTGGACGTCCCGATCAGCTATGTCGGTCCCGGGGCGAACGCGGCGCAAGTGCGCATACTGGCGTCGCCACGCTCCGGGTTCTCGGGCGACACGTTGGTGCTGAGCGCCGAGGTCGTCGACGCCCAGAATGCGGTGATTCCGAACGTGCCGCTCGAGTGGCTCACCGACAACGGCACGTTGGCCACCGTCGTCACGCGCAGCGATGGCCGGTACGTGCTCGGCAACGTGCGCGGCAGCACGACGGTGATGGCGCGCACCTACGGCAACGTGTCCGCGACGACCACGCTGTCGGTGCAGCCGCTGCCGACGACGATGCAGGTGGTGGGCGCGGGCACCGTGTCCGGCGAGGTCGCCACGGCCTTCGGCACCGTGAAGATGCGCGCCATCGCAGGGGACGGGCAGCCGGTGCGCGGCATCGGCGTCAACTTCGCCGCGCCCCTCGGCGGCATCACGATCGACGCGCCGAGCGTCGTCACCGACTCCCTCGGCGAGGCCAGCACGACCGTGCAGATCCTCACGGTCTCGGGGAGCTACTCGTTGGTGGGCACACCCGCGCGAGGCACGGGGACGGCCACGGTGACGATGGTGGCCACGCCGGCGGTTGCGGACACGCTCACCATCACCGGAAATCCCTCCGGGACGTTCACCGCCGGCGACCTGATGCCCGCCGTGTCGGCGACCATCAAGGACCGGTTCGGCAACCTCGCGCGCGACTCGGTGTCGTTGCAGGTGCTCGACGCGGGCCTCACGCCGGTGGGCGTGGTGTCGAAGCTCGCCCCCACGGCAGGTGTCGCCAACTTCAGTGCGGTGCAGCTCACGAAGGCGGGCGCCGGATTCAAGGTGCGCGTGTTCGTCGCCGCGCTCGCCGACACCACCACCAACACGTTCCAGGTGGATCCGGGCGCGCCCGCGGCCGTCGCGGCACCCGCGGCTCCGACCGGACAGATCGTCGCCGGCGAGACGTTTCCGCCGTTCGACGTGACCGTGACCGATGCCTTCGGCAATGAGATCTTGACCTACGCCGGCAATGTGACCGTCTCGCTGGTCACGTCCACGAGCGACACGCTACGCGGCACGGTCTCCAAGCCACTCACGGCGGGTGTGGCCACGTTCAATGATCTGAGCGCGGTGCGGGCGTCCACCGGGAACTCGCTTGCGCTGAGCATCGGCACGTTCAACGGTGGCGCGGGGCTGTTCGACATCATTCCGGCCGCGCCCGTCGCACTAGTCATCGTGTCTGCGCCGCCGGCGTCCGTGACGGCGGGTGCCGTGATCACGCCGCTAGTGGTGGAGAGCCACGATGAGTTCGGCAACAAGTCGCCGAGCACCGCAACGGTGACCGCGTCCCTCATCACCAACCCCACGGCCGACGTGCTGCTCGGCACGACGTCGCGCGCATTGGTCGCGGGCAGTGTGTCGTTCAACGACCTCTCGTTGCGGAAGGCCGGGAGTGGCTACGCGATGCAGTTGGCGACCGGAGGGCTCGCCCCCGATACGATTCCGTCGCTGTCGGTGATTGCGGGGCCGCCGGCCGTCGTAACGTATCTGTCGCAACCGCAGTCCGGCGCCGTGGCTGGTGCACCGTTCGCGCCGTTCGATGTCAGCGGGACGGACGCCTACCTGAATCCGGCGACGGGCAGCATCACGCTCACACTGGAGAACAACGGCGCCGGGGCACTGCTGATCGGCACGCTGACGCGACCGCTCGTGGAAGGCGTGGCCACGTTTGACGACGTCGCCATCGGCCTGCCGGGCTCGTCGTACACGCTGCGCGCCACGGCCGGCGCCGGCGTATCGGCGGCGAGCGATCCGATCAACATCACGCCGCCGGTGATCGATACCGAAGGCGACCAGCTCTTCATCGGCGGCCGCACGGCCTGCGGCATCAGTGATCTCGCGTCTGGATACTGCTGGGGCAGCAACCTCGGCGGACAAGCCGGCGTGGGCTCCGATGCTTTCGCGCTGAGCGAGCCGTGGCTGCTCCAGAGCGCGCCGAGCTTTGAGCGCCTGTCCGTGTCGTCCGCAACGAACAAGTGCGCGCTGACCTCCGGCGGCCAGGCCTACTGCTGGGGCACGGTGCCCGGGCAGGTCTCCGGCGCAGGGACGATGACCCGCATCACCGTTGGCGGATCGCACCAATGCGGTATCACCTCGACGGGCACGGCGCTGTGCTGGGGCACCAACTCCGCGGCGCAGCTCGGCGACGGCACCACGACAAATCGGTCGAGCCCGACGACGGTCGCCGGCGGACTCACGTTCTCGACCATCACGGCGGGCGCGCTCAAGACCTGCGCGCTCACCGCGGCGGGGCGCGCATACTGCTGGGGCTTCAACGGCTCCGGCCAACTTGGCGACGGCACCACGACGACGCGCTTCTCCCCCACGCTCGTGACCTCGGGCATCGCGTTCGCTTCGCTTGTGTCGGGCGCGAACCACACCTGTGCGCTCACTGGTGGCGGCATCGCATTCTGCTGGGGCCTGAACGACGCCGGCCAACTCGGCGATGGCACGACCACCGATCGGTTCCTCCCGACCCCAGTGTCCGGCGGCCTGCGGTTCCGGCGCCTGATGGCCGGTGAGTCGCACACCTGCGGCCTGACCAACAGCGACGAAGTGCACTGCTGGGGCTCGAACACCGTCGGTCAGCTCGGCACCGGCACGGTCTCAGCGGGCAGTCTGACCCCGACGCGGGCCGCGAGTCCCGAGACGTTCTCAGTGCTCGCTGGCGGCAGCGGGAGTTCCACCTGTGCGATTCGCAGCGACGGTATCGCGCGGTGTTGGGGCTCGAATATGTATGGGCAGCTCGGTGACGCCTCTGCGTCGTTGATGTCGGCTGGTCCCACACCGGTGAGCGCCGGCACGGGGATTTCGATGATTACCGCCGGGGGCGTGCCGAGCGTGCAGCCGGGTCACGCGTGTGCGGTGAGCACGGCGGGGCTTCCGCTCTGCTGGGGTGCGAGCAGCACGGGCGCGTTGGGCCAGCCTGGCCAGGAGCTGCGCTTCGCGCCCTTCCCGGTGAGCACGGCGGTGACCTTCAGCAAGATCTACGCTGGTGGTCAGTTCACCTGCGGTCTCTCGACGTCCAACCTGGCCTACTGCTGGGGTCAGGGCAGCACGGGCGCGCTCGGCAACGGCAGCAACTCCAACTCGGATGTGCCGGTCGCGGTCTCTGGTGCGCGGGCGTATACGAAGTTGTCCGTCGGCGAGAATCACGCCTGCGGACTGACGGCCGCGGGCGAGCTCTGGTGCTGGGGCTCGAACAACGGCCGACTCGGCAACAACGCCACGGCGAACTCGAACGTGCCGGTGCTGGTGCAGGGTGGCTTCACGTGGGTGGAGGTCGCGGCCGGAGCGCTGCACACCTGTGGCATCGATGCCGGCGGTGGCGGCTACTGCTGGGGTCAGGGCGTCGGCGGACGGCTTGGCAATGGTGGTTCCGCGAACTCGCTCGTGCCGACCGTGACGTCGGGCGGGCTGCGATATGTGTCGATCGCTGTTGGCGAATCTTCCTGCGGCACCACGAATAGCGGCACGACGGTCTGCTGGGGCCCGAACACCTACGGCCAGTTGGGGAACGGGACGCAGACCACGTCCGACGTGCCGACGTTGGTCTCGGGCTCTCCGCCGGCGTTCGTCCAGCTGCACTCGCGCGGGCAGGCGATGTGCGGCGTATCGGCCGCGGGCGCGGCGTACTGCTGGGGCGATAATCGCAACCTGCAGCTCGGCACCGGCAGCACCAGCGCGATCCTCACGGTGCCGACGCCGGTCGGGGGCGGCCTGACCTGGCGCCAGATCCACGTGGGCTCGGCTGGCTCCTGCGGGGTGACCACTAGCGACGTACCGTACTGCTGGGGCCTAAACCACCAGGGACTCCTGGGGAACAACCGGGAGTTCCGGCAGCCCACGCCGGTGAGTGTCAGTGGACTGACGTTCCCCGCGGGCGGGCTGGATCCGAGGCCCTAGCCGTGAGGTCCGTGCGCGTCACCTAGAGCACTTGGAAGCATCGCCTTAAGTGGTTATGCTTCAAGGCTCTATGTTCACCGAACTCTCCGAGAAACTGGAAGCCACGTTCGCGCGCTTGCGTGGGCGTGGAGTCCTGACCGAAGCCGACATCAAGGACGGCCTGCGCGAGGTGCGCCGGGTCCTTCTTGAGGCCGACGTGTCGTTCCAGTTGACACGCGAGTTCCTTGAGCGCGTCGAGCGCCGCGCCGTCGGCATCACGCAGCTCAAGACCATCGCCCCCGCGCAGCAGCTCGTGAAGGTCGTCTACGACGAGCTCACGCTGATGCTTGGCGAGCGCAAGGAAGGGCTCAAGCTCTCCTCGGTGCCGCCCACCATCGTGCTGATGGTCGGCCTGCAGGGCTCGGGCAAGACGACGACGGCGGCCAAGCTCGCCCGTAAGCTCAAGCTCGAGGGCAAGGCCACGCGCCTCATCGCCGGCGACGTGTATCGCCCCGCGGCGATTGACCAGCTCGAGACGCTGGGCCGCGATCTCGACGTGCCCGTGTATGCGGACCGCGCGACGACCGACGTCGTGAAGATCGCCAAGGCGGGCGTCGAGCAGGCGCGCCGCGAGCGCGACCGCGTGGTCATCGTGGACACCGCGGGTCGTCTGCAGATTGACGACGAGATGATGTCGGAGCTCAAGCGCGTGAAGGAGGCGCTGCAGCCCGATGAGATCTTGCTCGTCGCCGACGGAATGACGGGCCAGGACGCGGTGCGCATCGCCGAGGGCTTCAATGCGGCGCTGGATGTTACCGGTGTGATTCTGACCAAGATGGACGGCGACGCCCGCGGCGGTGCGGCGCTCTCCATCTACGGCGTCACCAAGAAGCCGATCAAATACATCGGCGTCGGCGAGAAGCCCGACGCGCTCGAGGAGTTCCATCCGGACCGTATGGCCGGGCGCATCCTCCAGCAGGGTGACGTGCTCACGCTCGTCGAGAAGGCGCAGGCGACCTTCGATGCCGACGAAGCGAAGCGGATGGAGAAGAAGATCAAGAAGGAGGGAATGGACCTCCAGGACTTCCTCTCCGCGATGAAGCAGATGGAGAAGCTGGGATCGATGCAGAACATCCTGAAGATGATCCCGGGCGTGAACTCCAAGGTGATGAAGCAGGCGCAGGCCGTGGACCCCAAGCGGATGCGGCATCTCGAGGCCATCGTGCTGTCGATGACCACCGAGGAGCGGCGCAAGCCGGAGCTGATGAACGGCTCGCGGCGTGCGCGGGTGGCCAAGGGCGCGGGGCGGCCGGTGAGCGAGGTGAATCGCCTGCTGGAGCAGTTCCGCGAGATGCAGAAGCTGATGAAGCGCGCCACGCTCGCGCGGCGCTAGCAGGGCAGGACCGCAGGACCTGGTGCGCACCGGATTCGCCGGATGAGCGCGATGAGCCAGAGAGTAGCACGCAACCAGTAGGACCGAGGATTCCCCAATGGCAGTTCGTATTCGTCTCCGTCGTCAGGGCCGCAAGAAGGCCCCCACCTACCGCATCATCGTCGCCGACGGCCGCTCGCCGCGTGACGGCAAGTTCATCGAGAACCTCGGGCAGTACGCGCCGCGGGCCGGTGACAAGGCCGTGCAGCTGAACGTCGCGCGCACCAACTACTGGCTCGACAACGGCGCGCAGCCGTCCGACACCGTGCGCTCGCTGCTGCGTAAGGCCGGCGTGCTCAAGGCCCGTCACGAGACCCGCCTCGCCTCGAAGCTCGCGGCGAAGGCCGTGCCGGTGAAGGAGTAAGTGACGACGTGACGCTGCCCGACTGCGCGTCCGTGGGGCGGATCCGTCGTCCGCACGGCGTGCGCGGGGAGCTGGTGGTGGAAGCGTTGACCGACGAGCCGGACGCGATCTTCGCGCCCGGCCGTCGTGTTTTTCAGGGGACAGCGGACGGGACGCTCTGGCTCGATCCGCGCAGCCGCGCGCCGCGCGCGCTCACCATCACGGGCCAGCGGCCGTTCAGGGATGGTTGGTTGCTCACGCTCGACGCGGTGACGGATCGTACCGAAGCCGAGCGCTGGAATGGGCGGCATCTGCTCGTCCCGGTCGAGGAATTGTCGGATCCGGGCGAGGGCGAAGTGTTCGCACACGAGCTGGTGGGGATGCAACTCGTCGATGCGGACTCCGGCGCGGCGCTCGGCGAGGTCGTGGAGTTCTATGAGCTGCCGCAGGGCTTGTTGCTCGAGTTCCGCGCCGGTGCAGGGCTCGCCTCCGTGCCGTTCGTGGAAGAGTTTGTGGTGGATGTGGATCGCGAGGCGCGCGTCATCCGCGTGCGGCTGCCCGACGGTCTGCTGGAGGGCTGATGCTGACGATCAACATCATCTCGATCTTCCCGGACTTCTTCGCGGGCCCGCTCGGACTGAGCATTCCCAAGCGAGCGGCCGAGGCCGGGTTGGTGGAGTACCGCTGCATTGACCTCCGCGCCTTCGCTACCGACAAGCACAAGACCGTGGACGACGCGCCCTTTGGCGGCGGGCCTGGAATGGTGATGAAGCCGCAGCCGTTCTTTGACGCGGTCGAGTCGGCGGGCGCGAAGGCGCCCATCGTGCTGCTCTCGCCCCGCGGGCGTGTGTTTCAGCACGCCGACGCCGAGCGATTCGCGGCGGGCACGGAGCTCACGCTGCTCTGCGGCCATTATAAGGACGTGGACCAGCGGGTGGCCGACCACCTCGCCACCGAGGAGATCTCGCTGGGGGACTTCGTCCTGAGCGGCGGCGAGCCGGCGGCCCTCGCCATCGTGGATGCCGTTGTGCGGCTGCTCCCCGGCGCGATGAGCGACATCGAGAGCGCGCGCACCGACTCGTTCTATAACCGGGGCTTGTCGGCCCCGAGTTACACGCGGCCAGCGGAGTATCGCGGGTTCAAGGTGCCCGACGTGTTGCTCTCGGGAAACCACGCCGAGATTGAGCGCTGGCGACGCGAGGAGGGGGAGCGGTTAACGCGGGAACGCGGGGACTGATCGGTCGGAGTGTCATCATCGTGTCACCGAATTGTCATCGAATTTGACAGAAATTTTCCCGTCACCTACCCTCGCCGCGTCCGAACACGTGTTCGGGCGCGGCGAGGGCGTTTCTGCCTCGCTGTCTCCCACCCCCACCTGATGGAGGCAGTTGCCGATGCGTCGTATTGCGAAACTCCTTGTGGTGCCCGCGATGCTCTTCGCGGTGGCGTGTGCGGACCAGACGCCGGTGGCGTCCGTGTCGAGCGAGGCGGCCGCCGAGGCCGTGGTTTCGGACGTGATCCCGGGACAGTTTCTCGTCTCGTTCGATCCGTCGGTGATTGATGTGCGCGGCCGGACCGCGGCGCTGGCGGCCCTCCATCGCGCGGGCGTGCTGTACGTGTACGAGCACGCGGTGCGTGGGTTCGCCGCCCGGATGTCCGACGGCGCGGCCGCCGCGATTCGCACGGCGCCAGGAGTGGCGCTGGTCGAGCCCGATCGGCGCGTCTACGCCAGCGTCACGCAGAGCAACGCGACCTGGGGACTCGACCGCATTGACCAGCGGTCGTTGCCGCTCTCCGGGACGTTCACCTACACGAACACGGGGTCCGGTGTACGCGCGTACATCCTCGACACCGGGATTCGCTACACGCACACGGAGTTCGGCGGGCGCGCGGTCGCGGGCTTCGACGCCTTTGGCGGAACGGGCAACGACTGCAACGGCCACGGGACGCACGTGGCGGGCACCGTCGGCGGCACCGTGTATGGCGTGGCGAAGGCCGTGACCTTGGTGGCGGTACGCGTGCTCGATTGCAACGGCAGCGGGAGCATCTCGGGCGTGGTCGCGGGGGTGGACTGGGTCACGGCGAACCACGTGAAGCCGGCGGTCGCGAATATGTCGCTGGGTGGCGGCGCGTCGAGCACTCTGGACAACGCGGTCGCGAACTCGATCGCCGCGGGGGTCTCGTACGCGGTGGCGGCCGGCAACGGGAATCGTGGCGGTCGCCAGGACGACGCGTGCAAGTACTCGCCGGCGCGCGTAGCGGCCGCGATGACCATCAGCGCCACGAACAGCTCGGATGCGAAGCCCTCGTGGGCCAACTACGGCAACTGCGTCGACTGGTTTGCGCCAGGCGTCAGCATCACCTCGGCCTGGAGCACCGGCGACGGTGACCTGCGGACCATTTCGGGCACGTCGATGGCGACGCCGCACACGGCCGGCGTGGCGGCGCTGTACCTGCAATCGAATCCGGGCGCGAGCCCGTCGACGGTGCGGGACGCGCTCTACAACGCCACGACCAAGTCGATCGTGACCAGCTCGAACACGGCGAACAACCACCTGTTGTTCACGTCGTACTGAGGCTGGGAGGGCTCGTCGGCTGCTTTCCGCCGGCGAGCCTTCGGCTGGGGCCAGGGGCCCGCATACCCCTAGCCCCAGCCACTGGGCCCCGTTGCGCAACCCCTACAGCCGCAGTACCTTACAAGGCTCAACACGACCACCCTAGCGGGCCGCAGTCCGGCCCGGAGCCGCATATGCATCCGTTCATCGAAACCCAGAAGGAATACCTGAAGTCGGTGCCCGCTTTCCGCGCCGGCGACACGCTCCGCGTGAACGTCCGCGTCAAGGAAGGTGAGAAGGAGCGCCTCCAGGCCTTCGAAGGCGTCTGCATCGGCCGCAAGGGTGCGGGCGTGTCCGCGACCTTCACCGTCCGCAAGATCTCCAACGGCGTTGGCGTCGAGCGCATCTTCCCGCTGCACTCGCCGATGCTCGCCGAGATCAAGGTCGTGCGCCGTGGCCGCGTGCGCCGCGCGAAGCTCTTCTATCTCCGCAACGTCACCGGCAAGGCCGCGCGTATCGCCGAGAAGAAGGTGCGCGTGCAGGTCCCGGTGACGGGCGAGGCCGCGCAGGCGTAAGCGCGCCCCAATGGCCGGAGGCTGGAGCGCGCTCGAGCGTTCTCTCCGCGCCGGTGGTGCCCAGCACCTCGCGGGTGTTGATGAAGTCGGACGGGGCCCCCTCGCGGGCCCCGTCGTCGTTTGCGCCGTCATTATGCCTCCCGGGCGGCGGGCCATCGCCGGTGTGAATGACTCCAAGAAGCTCGCCCCGCCGGAGCGCGAACGACTCGCGGTCCGCATTCGCGCCGACGCCCTCGCGTTGGCCGTGGCCGCCGCGAGCGTGCGCGAGATCGGCGAGCTCAACATCTATCAAGCCACGGTGCGCGCGATGCAGCGCGCACTGGCGCGACTGCCCCTCGCTCCCGACGATATCCTGGTGGATGGCAAGCCGATTCGCACCCTGGGCGTCGCCCATCACGCCGTCGTCGGCGGCGATGCGCGCTGCTACTCCATTGCCTGTGCCAGCATCGTGGCGAAGGTCGTGCGCGACCGCCTGATGCACCGTCTGGCACGTCGCTACCCGTCCTATGCCTGGGAGGCCAACGCGGGCTACGGGACCCCCGCCCACCTCTCGGCCCTCCGCGCGCACGGCCTCACGCCGCACCACCGCCTCGGCTTCTGCCGCAGCGCGCTGGGCGGGCAGCTGACGCTCGGGGAGGCCCTGTGACGGACGCGGCCGATCCCGGAGTCGTCTGGGCAATGGAGGGGCCGTCCGATGCGGACTTGGTTCGTGCCACACGTGCGGGTGATACGGCGGCGTTTGCGGCGCTCGTGGGCCGACATCGCGACCGGCACCTGCGCTTTGTCGCGCGAATGCTGGGGGACCGGGACGACGCCGAGGATGTGCTGCAGTCCGTGTTCCTGCGGGCGTTTCGTCACATCGATGCCTGCGACGACCCCGAGCGGTTTGGCGCGTGGCTGCATCGGATCGTCGTGAATGAGTGTCGGACCCACGCCTCGCGGCGCGGGCAGAGGGAACGGAAGCTCGTGCGGGACGAACTAGTGTTGGAAGGCGTCGAGGCGAGCGGGAGGGAGTCCGATCCCGCGTTGTTGGAGGCGATCGAGGCCGCGCTGGCCACGCTCGCGGTGGATCAGCGGGAGGCCTTCATCCTCAAGCACGTCGAAGGGTTGGAGTATGAGGAGATGGCGGAAGTGACCGGCGCCGGCGTTTCGGCGCTCAAGATGCGCGTCAAGCGGGCAATCGAACGGCTCCGCGAACAGCTCGAGGGGGTGGTGGAATGACGGAACGAATGGATACCGAGGAATTCGCGGCGCGCGTCGCCGCGCCGCTCAAGGCCGCAGTGCCCGCGAGCGCCGGCTTCGATGCCCGCGTGATGCGCGCGGTCGAGGAAGCGGCGCGCCCGTGGTGGCGTCGACGGATGACACTGCACGTGAATCCGCTGGTGGGGCTGGCGGTAGCCGCCGGGTTCGGCGCGCTGATGGTCCTGGGCGGGCGCCAGCTTGCCACGCCGGTGCCCGTCGTCGCGCAGGCGCCCGACACCGTGCACGTCGTGCGCTTCATCTTCAGTGATGCGACCGCGCAGACCGTCGCGCTCGCCGGCGACTTCAATGGCTGGTCGCGCACGGCCACGCTGATGGAGTCCGCGCCGGGCTCGGGCAACTGGGTCATCGAGATCCCGCTGCGCGTGGGGCGGCACGAGTACGCGTTCATCGTGGACGGCGAGCGGTGGGTTGCGGACCCCTTTGCCCTCTCGCAGCGCGACGAGTTCGGTCAGGAGTCGTCGGTGGTGCGAGTGGGCGAGCTGCCGCGCGGGAGCTGATGCGCGGGCGCTGGGTCCTGCTTGCGTGGATCGCGCCGGCGGCGGCCGGCGCGCAGGGCGTGACGTCTTCGCTCGAGGCCGGCGTGGTGAGCGTGCGCTTCGCGGATGCCGTTTCCTTGAGCGCCACGACGCTGAGTCCGACGTTCTCGCTGCAGACGAGGCGCGTGCTCGCGCGAGTGAACGTGAGCGCCTCCCAACTGGGTGAGACCGGGTGGTCGCGGCAGGGCAGTGGCGCGTTCGCGCTGTACTCCACGCCGAGCGAGGCGGGCGTGTTCGGCGAAGTGGGCGCGAGTTTCGGCGGAAGCCGGTTTCCAGACGGTGCGTCCACCGCGCAGGCACTCGCGGCGCTGCGCCTGCATCGCCAACTGGACACGCGCGGTGCGTGGGTCGGGGCCTCGGCTGGCTCGATGTACGACGGGGCGCAGTGGCGCAGCGTGCGGCAGGCGGAGCTGGGTGCCACGTTCGTTGGTTCGGGGCTGACGCTCACGCTGGTCACCACGCCCTCGGTCACGGACGACACGCTGGCGTACACGGACTTCGCCGGCATCGTGGGCACGTCGCTCGGGCGGCTGGATATCACGGCTTCGCTGGGGGCACGCGCCGGCGCGGCGCTCCCGATCGCGGGCGGCGACGCGCGCACCTGGGGCGGGCTCGGCGTGTCGGCGTGGCTGACGTCGCGCTCCGCCCTCACGATTGGCGCCGGCACGTATCCCGTGGATGTCACGCAGGGATTCCCCGCCGGTCGCTATCTGCAGGTTGGAATGCGCGTCGGCGCGACGCGCTCCGCCCGTGCGGAGCTTCGCGCGGAGCGCCGGCGTGTGCAGCGCGCGGCACGCGCGGGAGGCGTGGACGGGTTTGAAGTGATCGCGGTACGGGCGGGGGAGATCGAAGTGCGCGTGCGCGCCAGCGACGCGGCGCGGGTGGATGTGATGGGCGACCTCACGCAGTGGCGCGCGGTGGCACTGGAGCAGGGTGCCTCCGGGTGGTGGACCGCACGCTTCCGCACGGAGGCCAGCAGCACCGAGCTCGCCATCCGCGTGGACTGGCAGGGCTGGGTCATCCCGCCCGGCGCGGTGGTGGTGCGCGACGAGTTTGGCGGGGAGAGCGGTCGAGTGCCGCTGCCGCGGCCGCCTGAGTGAGCGCTGTGACGCGCTCCGGCCAACGCGCAGTCAAGCTGATAGAACTCCAAACGGAGATTGGACCAATGAAGGGAATGCGAACGCTGTTTCTGTGGGTGGCGATGGCGACCATCGTGGCGGCACCGGTGACGGCACAGGTGCCGGCCGCCGATCCGAGCACGCGGCTGCGCGAAGTGTTGCCGGCGGACGTAGCCGAACGTGTGATCGCTCGGATCGCGGAGGCCCGCGCGCGCGAGTTGCCCGCGCCGGCGGTCGCCGCGCTGGAGAATCGCGCGCTCAAGTTCGCGGCGCGCGGCATTGCGCCGGCCGACGTGGAGCGCGCGGTGTCGCAGCACGCGGACCGGATGATGCGGTCGCGCGAAGCGATTGAGTCGGCGCGCACGGCGCGCGCCTCGGGCGAGGAGATCGATGCGGGCGCCGAGGCAATGCGCCAGGGCGTGGATGGCGCGGCGGTGAGCGAGTTGGCGAAGACGGCGCCGTCGGGCCGCTCCCTGGCGGTCCCGCTGTTCGTGCTGGGACAGTTGGTCGAGCGCGGCCTGCCCTCCGACGACGCGCTGGAGCGTGTGCGTGAGCGCCTGACGGCGCGCGCGTCGGACCGCGACCTGGAGCGGATGCCGGCCGACGCCGCGCGCGAGCGCGCGGGCGATCGAGGTGCGAATGCCCCGGGACGCGATCGCGTCTCCGGCACGTCGGTTCGTCCGAACACCGTGCCGGTGCAGGGCGGTCGCCCGACCCTCCCGACGCGGCCGGTGGAGCCCGAGCGGCCCACGCCTCGTCGTCCGTAGTCGCAGGAGTTAGAGTTGGGGTGGCACGAGCCACCCCAACTCTTTTTCTGTGCACGGCGCCGAGACCATCGCGAGCACCACCGATCCGATTTCGCAGTTGATCGTTGCGGCGCTGCTCGTGGCGCTGTTCGCGGTCTTGGCCATCGAGGCGGCGCACCGGGTGCTGGTCGTGCTCGGTGCGGTCGCGGTGCTGTGGGCGGTCACCTACCTGACGCCGTTCCGCCTGCTGCCGGTCGAGCTCGCCGCGCAGGCAATCGACCTGAACGTGCTGTTGCTGCTCGCGGCGATGATGACGCTCGTGGGCGTGCTGAAGGAGACGGGCGTCTTCGGCTGGGCCGTGGAGCGGCTGCTGGAGCGCTTCGGCCACGATCCCGCGCGCGCGATGGCGCTGCTGTGGTGGTTCACGGCGCTTGCGTCGGCGTTTCTCGACAACGTGACGACGGTGATCTTCGTGGCGCCCGTGGCGGTGGCAGCGGCGCGCCGCGTGGGCGCGCCCGTGCCGATGGTGATCCTGCCCGTGGTGATGGCGGCGAACATTGGTGGGACCGCCACGCTCATCGGCGACCCGCCGAACATCATGATCGGGTCAGGTGCGAGCCTGACGTTTATGAACTTCCTCGAGGAGCTCACGCTCCCCGTGCTCGTGATGATGTGCGGCCTGCACGTCTGGTCAGTGCGCCGCTTGCGCCGCGCGATGGGCGCGGCTGCCGATCAGCCGGCGCGCGCGGATGAGCCGGGACGCGGCCCCGAGATCACCGATCCCGGATTACTCAGGTGGATGGGCTGGATCTGCCTCGGCGTGCTCGTCGGATTCGTGACGCACGGGGCGACCGGAATGCCGACGGCGGTTCCCGCGTTGATCGGCGCGGCCGTCGCCCTGGTGATCCAGGACTACCGCTACCTGCGCGTCGCCAAGCCCACGCACGAGGAGCGCCGCCACGGCATCCTGCACGTGCTGGAGAAGGAGGTCGAGTGGCCCACGCTCACGTTCTTCACGCTGCTGTTCATCTTGGTGGGTGCGGCCGTGCAGACGGGACTCACGGGCCGGCTCGCCGGTTACCTCGAGCAAGGCATCCTGCAGGGGCGCGAGGCCTTCGCGCTCGGCGACGCCGGCACTCTGCTCTTTGCAGCGCTGCTCGTGGCCTGGGTGGCGGCGCTGCTTTCCGCGCTGATGGACAACATCCCGTTCGTCGCGGTGAGCATTCCCATCATCGCGGCGTTGATTCCGCAGCTCCCGGGCGACGCCACGGTGCTGTGGTGGGCGCTGTCGCTGGGCGCCTGCCTTGGCGGCAACGCGACGCCCATCGGTGCCTCGGCGAACGTGACCACGCTCGGCCTCGCCGAACGCCAGGGGATTCGCATTTCGTTCCGCGAGTTTATGGCGACCGGCGTGCCGGTCACGCTCTTCACGCTGGTGGTGTCGTCGGTGCACCTCTTCGCGTTCGTGTTGCTCGGCGCTCACCGTGCGCCCGTGCTGTTCGCGGCCCTCTTGGCGCTTGGCGCGTTCCTTGTGTGGCGGACCGAGCGCGCGTGACGCCGGAGCCTGTGCGCGTGTCGCTGCCTTCCGTCGCGCCGATTCCGGTGGTGGTGGACTCGCCGCACAGCGGTCTCGAGATGCCGCCGGAGTTCGGCACGACCGCACCGATGGCGGCCCTCAAGACGACCTGGGACGCGTTCGTGGACGAGCTCTGGGGGGACGCCGTCGCCTTCGGCGCGACCGTGGTAACGGCCACGTTTCCACGCGCCTTCGTGGACGCCAATCGCCGCGAGGACGACATTGACGAGACGCTGCTCGCAGAACCCTGGCCCGTGGCGCTCACCCCGACCGACTATACGCAGCGGGGAATGGGGCTTATCCGACGCAACGCCTTGCCGGACGTGCCGATGTACGCGCGCAAGCTGAGCGTCGCCGAGGTGCAGGCGCGGATCGCGCAGTACTATCGGCCGTATCGGCGCGCCCTGGCGGATGCGATTCGGGACGTGCGCGCGACCTGCGGCGTGGTGGTGCACCTCAACGGTCATTCGATGAAGTCCCGCGGCAATGCGATGAACATCGACGCCGGGGTGCTGCGGCCCGACGTGGTGGTGAGCGACCGCCACGGCACGACGGCCGATCCCGCGCTCACCGAGTGGGCCGCCGCGTGGTTCACGGAACGCGGGCTGCGCACGCAGATCAACGTGCCGTATCAAGGTGGCGACCTCGTGCGCACGTTCGGCGCGCCCGCGGAGGGGAGGCACTCGATCCAGATCGAGTTCAATCGCGCGCTCTATATGGATGAGGCGCAGTTCACGCGCGGTCCGCGCTTTGATGAGCTGCGGACGCTGTGCCGCGACTTCGTGGTCGCGCTGGGGCGACACGCGGAGGCGCTGACGTGAGCGCGGAGCGAACCCGACTGGTGCGCGTGCTCGACGCTGTGGAGCGGGCGGGGAACCGCCTGCCGCATCCGGCGTCGCTGTTCGTGATTCTCTCGGCCCTGGTCGTTGTGATGTCGTGGGCGGTCAGTGCGCTCGGCGTGACCGTGCTGCACCCCACGACCGGCGAGGTCATCGGCGCGAACAACCTGCTCTCGCTCGATGGACTGCGGCGCATCATTACGGGCCTGCTGCCGAACTTTATGAACTTCGGGCCGTTCGGGCCGGTGTTGGTGTGCCTGTTGGGTCTCTCGGTGGCGGAGCACGCCGGCTTCCTGGGCGCGGTGGTGCGGGTCGTAGTGGGGGCCACGCCCGCGCGCTTCCTCACGGTGGTCGTGGTGTTTGTCGGCGCGATGTCGCACACGGCAGGTGACGTGGGCTATGTGCTCCTGCTACCGATGTCGGCGGCGCTCTTCCATACGGTGGGCCGGCATCCGATCGCGGGACTCGCCGCGGCCTTCGCCGGCGTGTCGGGCGGATTCGCCGCGAATATGCTGCTCTCCCCCACGGACGTCACGATCGCGGGCATCACGCAGGACGCGGCGCGCATTCTTGAGCCCGGGTATGTGGTGACGCCGATGGCGAGCTACTACTTCCTGGCCGCGTCGGTGTTGCTCGTGACGGCCACGGGCACATTCGTCACCGAGCGCATCGTGGCGCCGCGACTCGGCCCCTACACCGGGAGTGCGGTCCCTGAACCTGCGGTGCCGTTGACGGAACGCGAACGCCGCGGGCTGCGCTGGGCCTTCGCGGCGCTGGGCGTGCTCACGCTCATCGTGCTGCTCGGCGTGCTCCGCACCGACGGATTCCTACGCGATGCCACGACGCCTGGCTTCCTCGGCTCGTACCTCGTGCGCGGGCTGGTCTTCTGGATCTTCGTGTTCGGGCTCGTGCCGGGACTCGTGTTTGGCGTTGTCGCCGGCACGATCACCAGCGACCGCGACGTGTACCGCGGAATGAGCAAGAATATGGAAGTGGTCGCGGGCTACATCGTGGTGGTGTTCTTCATTGCGCAGTTCGTGAACATCTTCACGTGGAGCGGCCTCGGCGTGCTGCTGGCGGTCGAGGGTGCGGCGCTGCTCAAGGCGCTGGGACTGGGCGCCATTCCGCTGATGCTGCTCCTCGTGACGCTGACGGCCATCATTGACCTGGTGATGGGTTCGGCGTCCGCGAAGTGGGCGATGCTGGGCACCATTATGGTGCCGATGTTTATGCTGCTCGGATACAGTCCGGAGCTGACGCAGACAGCGTACCGCGTCGGCGACAGTCTCACGAACATCATCACGCCGCTGTCGGCGAACTTCCCGCTGGTGCTGCTGTTCTTTCAGCGCTATGACCCCAAGGCCGGGATCGGGACGCTGTCGGCAACGATGCTGCCCTACACGGTCGTGAACTTTCTCGCCTGGGGCGCGATGTTGGTGGTGTGGGTGTGGCTCAGGCTGCCCACGGGGCCGGGCGCGCCGCTCTTTCTCACGCACTGAGCGGTACCCGCGCCGGCCGTTCCGAGAACGATTGGCGGACGGCGCGGATTAGATTTGGGGCGTGCCCAGTTGGGTACGACCCGGTAGCTCAGTCGGTAGAGCAACGGACTTTTAATCCGCAGGTCGTGGGTTCGATCCCCACCCGGGTCACTGCCGACACCGCCGCCTCTCTCCGCGTTTCTTCCACGATCCCACGCACGCCGTGATTGCACGCTCCCGCCGCCTCGCCTACCGCCTCGCCGCTCTCGTGGCTGCTGGCGCGTTCGTGCTGGGCTCGCCGCAGCTCTTGGGTGCGTGCCGGATGTCGGCGGCGGCGGTGGCAACTGCCGCGACGTCGGGCGCCGAGGCCGGACTGACCGACCATCCGGAGGACCACGGGGCGATGGGACACGGGTCGGAGGACGCGTCGCGCAGCGGCGGGGACACTGGCGCGCCTCACGATGCCGGCCACCACTCGTCGCCGAACTGCGCCGACGCCGCACACTGCTCGGCCGTCGCGTCGCTGACGCTGGCCATTGAGCTCGCGGCGGAATCCGCGATGCCGGAGCCACGCGCCGCGTCGATTAGCGCGTCGCTGGAGAGCATCGTGCGCGCGCTCGAGCCGCCGCCACCGAAGCGGGGCTGAACACCGGCGCCCCCGGGGCGCCGCGCAGTGTTCCGCGTGTCGGGCTGTGCGCACCGTGCCACGCGCCTCGTACGCGATTCCCCAGCTTCAGCACCTTCAATGAAACTGTACGGCATTCTGGCCGGCCTCGCGCTCGTCCCGAGCGTGGCCGGCGCACAGACGGACTTCTACAACACCGATCGTGGCCGTCCGCTGACGGTCGAGGACGCCACGGTCGTCGAGCGTCGCGCAATCGAGCTCCAGGCGATTCCGCTGCGCGTGCAGCGCGCGGGTCCGGGCATCACGAGCTGGGGCATCGCGCCGGAAATGGCGTTTGGCCTGCTCCCGCGCACGCAGTTCGAGATCGCGTTTCCGCTGCGCTTCGTAGATGCGGCGGCTCTCGGCTCGCGCACCGCGGGTGGCGCAGGCGTCGAGCTTGAAGTGCTGCACCAGCTCAACGCAGAGACGCAACGCTTTCCGGCGATTGCGCTGGGAGCCGGCGCGCACCTCCGGGCCGGGCCGTTTGCGCCGGCGCGCGAGCTGACCACGCTGCGCGCAATGGCCACGCGAACGCTGCCGTGGGGTCGCGTGCACGTGAACGCGTCCTACTCTCCCGGCGCAGCGTTCGCCCCCGGCGACGAGGGCGCGGACGAGCCACGCTGGCTGGCCGGCGTGGCGCTCGACCGCACTCTGCCGCTCCACCAAACGCTGGTCGGCATTGATCTGACCGCCGAGGAGTCGCTGCTGGACGATGGCGTGGTCACGTGGCGTTCGAGCCTGGGTCTGCGCCGCCAGATGTCGTCGCGGCTGGCGATGGATGCCGGCGTGTTCCGCCGGGTGTCAGCGGGTGCGCCCGACTGGGGCCTCACGGTGGGCGGCGCCTACGCCTTCGCTCGGCCGCTGCGTCGCACGCCGCGCGCCACCGGGACGCAGGTCCGTCCCACGGGTTCGCAGTGGAGTGCGGTCTACGAGCAGTTCTACCTGCAGGCGCCGCACAACTTCGTGTTCCGCCGTCGCTATCCCGCTGCGGATCGGCTGTTCAACGCGTTCGACTACGGCCACGCGATCCTCTACGAGGTGCTCCACACCGATCACGGTCGCGCGGTGCAGCGTCTGGAGACCGACGAGTACCGCAAGCTCACCGAGCGCATCCTGAATTCGCCGCCGCGTCTCCCGGCCGTGGAGGACGCGATCGAGCCGATGTACGCTCGTCTGGCCCCCGAAGCCAAGGCGATGTTCGAGTGGGCGCATCTCCTGCACCGGCAGGTGTACGACGTGCTCGCCGACGAGCGGCTGAGCCCCGCGCAACGGGACGCCGAGATGGCGCGGCTCGAAGCGTACTACTTCACGCGTCGCGACCTCGCGTTCAGTCGCCATCCGAAGACGATGGCCCTGATGCAGGAGCAGCCCTACTCCCTCGCCTTCCGCCAGAGCTTCCCGAAGTTCAACGGGCTGATTTGGGCGTACCACTGGCTGCAGGTCGGGCTTTACGAGCCGCTGATCACGGGGCGCGACATTCCCGAGCGCCAGGCCGGTGTCGCAGCGACGGTCGCCCGCTTCCGCCAGATGACGTTGGACGGGCCAAACAACTATCCGGTTATGATGCCGATGACGGCGGCCATCGCGCCGGAGTTTTCCCGGAAGTATCCGACGCTCGCCATCGTGTTCGACAACCTGCACTCGATGCACGACGTGATCTCGGACATCCTGGCGAACCCCAGCGTGCCGCAGGACCGAAAGCGGGCCGAGATCCTGAAGGCCGCCTCGGCCTACCGCGACGACACCACCGAGGTGATGAGCGTGGAGGCGTGGCGTCGGATGACCGAGCATATGGGGCAGCACAATATGGGAGGCCCAGCGGTTGGGTTTCTGCCGACGCTGCCCAAGCCCACGGTGCCTCGGGGCTTCGTGATGCGGCACGACAAGGATGGCAATCCCATCGGAGAGCACGACCATCACTAGGCCACGGCGGCACTTGCACCGCGTAGGGGATTCCCTGAAGAACTTCCGGTAGGCACCTTATGGTAGCTCTGGGGCTGCGGCCCCAGACTACCTGCTATGAGCGACGACCTTATTCGAGTGATTCTCGCCGACGACCACAGCGTCGTCAGGGCCGGCCTCAAGGCCGTGCTGGGCGCAGCAAAGGATATGCACGTGGTCGGTGAGGCGGCGAGCGGCCCTGAGGCGATTGCCCTGGCCGAGCGGCTGAAGCCCCACGTCGTCGTGATGGACCTGTCCATCGGCGAGGTGGACGGGGGACAGGCCACGAAGATGCTGATCGAGAAGGGCATTCCGTCCCGCGTTCTGATCCTCACGATGCATCCTGAGGAGGAGTACCTGGTGCCGATGCTGGAGGCCGGCGCGAGCGGCTTCCTGCCGAAGACGGCGCCCGACAAGGACTTGCTCGACGCCGTGCGCACCGTGGCGCGCGGCGAGGTGTACGTGCGCGCCGAGGCCGCGCGGATCCTCGCCAAGGGCTATCAGCGCAAGGACCCGATGCACGAGGATCGCGCGCGCTACGAAAAGCTCACCGAGCGCGAGCGCGATGTCCTGCGCCTGACGGCACAGGGCTACTCCGCTCCCGAGATCGGCGAGCGGCTGTTCATCTCGCCCAAGACGGTGGACACGTACAAGCAGCGCATCCAGGACAAACTCGGGCTGAGCCACCGCCACGAGTACGTGCAGTTCGCCCTGCGCCTCGGCCTCCTGCACGCGTAGTCGACCGGCGTCCTGACTTTCGCCTGAGTCGCGCGGGGACGTAAGATTCCCCGCGCGATGCATTCTACCCAGGCCAAGCTTCGCTACATCGTCATCGCGGGCGTTCTTGCGCTCGTGATCATCGGGGCCGTCGCGCTCGACGCGACGCGGCGCTCGGCTAGCGGGGGCGTTGAGGATCCCGCGCTGCGGCTCGCGCAGGCCTTGGTGGTGGTGCTCCTCATCCTCGCCGTGGTGCTCGCCTGGTTCGCGTACGCGAGCCTGCACGATGACATCGAGAAGCGCAACGAGGTCGAAGCCGCGCTGCGGGCGTCGCAGGAGAAGTTCGCGGGCATCCTCGAGATTGCCGCCGACGCCATCGTGTCCGTGGACGAGCGTCAGCGCATCGTGCACTACAACACCGGGGCGGAGCGCATCTTCGGCTGGACGGCGCAGGAGGCACTGGGGCGCGAGCTGTCGTTCCTGCTTCCGGGCCGCCATCGCGACAATCACGCGCGGCACGTGAAGGGGTTCGGGACCTCGCCTGAGCGCTCCCGGCAGATGGGGGAGCGCCGCGAGATCTCGGGCCTGCGTCGCGATGGCCGCGAGTTTCCCGCCGAGGCCTCCATCTCGAAGCTGGTGCTGGGCTCCGGCGAGCGCATCTACACGGTTCTGATGCGAGACATCTCGGACCGCCGGCTGGCCGAGACGCTGCAGTCGGAACTAACGCGCGCGGTGGCGGTCCTCGGCGAGACCCTCGAAGTCGCGGCGACCGAACGCAGCATCGTGCAGCTGCCGCTGGGCTGGCTCGGCGACGGGGCGATGCTCGATGTCGTGACGGGCGGCGACGCGCTGCGACGAATCGCGTCCCGCCCCGCGGAACCTGCGCTCGCCACGGCGCTCGGCCGCCTCGCGGACCTGCCGCTCAACCTCGACTCGCCGTCGCGCGTCGTGGACGTGATGCGGCACGGGCAGGTCGAGCTGGTGGGCGACGTCACGGACGAGTGGCTCGAGGCGCACACGGCGGACCTGGACGAGTTGGCACGCTTCCGCGCCCTGGGAATGCGCTCGCTGGTGATGCTTCCGCTGGTGGCGCGTGAGCACGTGCTGGGCGTGCTGGAGATCTTTCGCACGACGGACGACCGGCCGTTCTCGGATGCGGAGATCGCGGCGGCGAAGGAACTCGCGCTGCGCGCCGCGTTCGCACTCGACAACGCGCGACTTTACGAGACCGCGCAGCAGGCCACGATTGCCCGTGACCACGCGCTCGGCGTCGTCTCGCACGACCTCCGGAATCCGATCTCGGCGATCGGGATGTGCGCGCGCGCGCTGCTGAGCGCGACGGCCGACGATGACAGCGAGCGCCGCGGCCTGGTGACCACGATCGTGGATTCCACGGAGCTCACGCAACGGATGATCCGCGACCTGCTCGACGTGGCGAGCATCGAGGTCGGACGGCTGGCCATCGAGCGGCGCGAGGTGAATCCCGTCGTCGCGCTGGAGCGTGCGGTGGATCTCTTCAAGCGGGACGCCAACGAGCGCGGAGTCACGCTCCGCGTGGCGCCGCCACGGCCGCTGCCGGCGGTGCTCGGCGACGAGGAGCGGTTGGTGCAGGTGCTCTCGAATCTGCTCGGCAACGCGCTGCGCTTCTCGGAACGCGGCAACGAAGTCATTGTTGGCGCGGAGCGCCACGGTGCCGCGGTGGAGTTCTCGGTGCGCGACAACGGGCCCGGCATCCCGGCGAGCGAGCTCGGGCGGATTTTCGACCGCTACTGGACCGTGCGCCGCAATGCACCCAAGGGCGGGACAGGCCTTGGCCTCGCGATTGCGCGTGGCATCGTGGAAGCCCACGGGGGACGGCTGTGGGCCGAGAGCGCGGTGGGGGCGGGGAGCACGTTCCGGTTTACGGTGCCGATCGGCTGAGCACTTCGCGGTAGGACGCGTCGAGTCGGTCGAGCTCGTCGCGCCAACTCCGCCGCTCGGCGGTGCGACGCGCCCCATCACGAAGCCCCAGCAGCTGCTCGCGTTCAAGCACGAGCCGCCGCATTGCCGCCGCGCAGGCGCGTGCATCCATCGCGGGAAACGCCAGCCCGTTGACGCCATCGCGGAGGTTGTCGGCGACGCCGCCGGCCGGCGTGGCAATCACGGGCGTGCCGCTGGCCATCGCCTCGAGCACCACGAGTCCCAGGGTCTCGGTGACGCTGGCGAACAGGAAGGCGTCGGCGCTGGCGTACAGTGCCGGAAGTTCAGTCGCGCGGTCCAGATTTCCGACGAACGTCACCGTCGACGAGGCGCG
>CAYPYY010000009.1:0-9934 GCA_964414995.1 uncultured Gemmatimonas sp. | reverse complement strand
CACCGGCGCGCGCAGGAACGGCACGCCGTACGACGCCGTGTACTGCGCGAAGTCCGTGTGGTATGACGTCGTCGCAGGAATCCCGGCCGCGAGTGCCGCGCGTTGCCCAAGGCGGCCGATCACGAACTCCGTTGCGCTGTGCACGACGTCGGGCCGGAAGCGCGCGATGACGCGCCGCACGGCGCCGGCGTCCGGGACCGCGAGACGGATGTCGGGATACACCGGCAGCGGCAGCGACGGGATGCTGGTCACGCGCTCGCGGTCCGCCGCGGGCTCGAAGATGCTGCGCATCGTGCGGGGGTAGCGAGGCGCGACGACCTCGACCTCCCATCCGCGCTCGCGCAACCCGGCCACGGAGAGTGCCGTCACGACGCTCACGCCATTCACCTGGGGCGGGTAGGTGTCGCTGCAGAAGAGAATGCGCATAGGCGCAAACAGCCCTGCTTCGGTCACTGCCACGTGACGGCGGTGTCACGACTGTTCCGCTCGCGTGTGACCAAGCCGGGACGCATCCGTCGGCGGTCCGTGGCCTCGCGGCTCGAGCTTATTCGTCGATGAATCGACACGCCCCCACTGCGGAGGAAACTCGAATGCGAGCGGTCCCGATTCAGCGCGTCGTGCTGGTGGTCCTGGATGGCCTGCGCCCGGACGCGATCCCGCGGTTCGGTCTCACGCAACTCTCGGAGCTGGTGCAGGAGGGCGCCGCGACGATGTTCGCCCGGACAGTCTCGCCGAGCGTCACGGCGTGTGCGATGGCCTCGTTGTTGACCGGCGCCGCCCCCGAGCGTCACGGGCTGCGCAGTGATCGGTTTTATCTGCCGCGCTCGCGCGGTCCGCTGCACCCGCTGCCGCAGACCCTCGCCGCGCACGGCTATCCCACCTCGGCGTTTCTCGCGGCAATGCCCGCGTTGTTCACCGGCGTCGCGCAGCGCATCGCCGCGCGACTCGGCGTGTCGCAGGCCCACTTCGCGGGTCGGCACTGCGATGAGATTCTCAATGCGGCCGCAGGTACCCTGTGCGCGCAGCGACGCGGACTTGTCGTGCTCCACTTCCCGGACGCGGACCGCGTCGGTCACGACAGCGGGTGGATGAGCGCACCGTACGCCACGGCCGCGCGGCGAATGGATGATGCGGTGGCCGAGCTGTGCCGGCGCCTGGACCTCACGGACCCGAGCACGCTGCTCATCGCGGTCGCGGATCACGGCGGCGGCGGCGCCGTCGTGGACCATCACAACAGCCCGCATCCGCTCGATACGACGATTCCGCTGATTCTCGCCGGCGGTGCAGTGCGTCGCAGCGAGCTTGCTGCAGGCGCCTCGCTCCTCGACGTACCGGCGACGATCTGCTGGGCGCTCGGTGTGCCACGCCCGGAGAGCTTCGCGGGTCGGCCGCTCGCCGAGGCCTTTCAGGCGCTCGCCGTCGAGGAGGCGGCCTGATGTCGCCGCTTCTGTCGCGACTGGATGCGCGGGACCGCGCCCTCTTTCTCTCGTACGTGATCGGCGACGGCACCCCGGCGCGCGTGACGCGGGCGTGGCGCGCCCTGACGCACCTCGGCGGCGCGCGCGTCACGATCCTTTCGGTGCTCCTGCCGATGCTCTTCGCCACGGGGGCGCTGCACCGCGCTGCGTGGCAGGCCGCGTGGGCACTGACGCTGTCGCACCTCGTGGTTCAGGTGATCAAGCGCCGCGTGCTGCGCGAGCGTCCGTCGGTGCGCGTGACGGCGTCGACGCACGTGGTCGTGCCGGACCGATTCTCGTTCCCCAGCGGCCACTCCTGCGCCGTGATGAGCGTCGCGTTCGTGTACGCGTTCAACTATCCGACGCTCAGCACCTCGCTGCTGCTGCTCTCGGCGCTGGTCGGCTGGTCGCGGGTACGGCTCGGCGTCCACTATCCCGGCGACGTGCTCGCCGGTCAGGCGATTGCACTCGCCACCGGCATTGTCGTGCTTGGCCTGTGGTAGCGACGCGTAGCGACGACCTTCGCCACCTGCGGCTGGCGATCGTCAGCGATACCTACACCCCGCAGGTGAACGGTGTGGCACGGACCCTCGAGCGCCTCGCGTCGGCGGTGCTTGCGCGGGGCGGCGCCGTACACGTGGAAACGGTGGACGATCCGACGGCGCTGCGCGATCCGCGCGTGTATCGTGCGCCAAGCACGCCGTTCTGGGCGTACTCGGCGCTTCGGATTGCCGCGCCCTCGCGGCGAGAGATGGTGGAGCGGCTCGCCGCGTTTCGACCGACGCTCGTGCACGTGGCCACGCCGTTCGGCGTCGGCCTCGCGGGCCGGTCTGCGGCGCGGGCGCTTGGCGTCCCCGTCGTGAGCTCGTATCACACGGCGTTCGACGAATACCTGCAGCACTACGGCCTCGGTGCGCTTGACGGCGCCGCGCTGCCCTTTCTCCGGTGGTTTCACAACGGCACGCGCTGCACGTTTGCCCCTTCGCGCACGACGGCTGCGCGGCTCGAGGCACAGGGATTTGACGGCCTGCGCATCTGGGGGCGGGGCGTTGATCCGCTGCGGTTTCATCCTCGATTTCGCGATGCCGCGATGCGCGCGGCGATGGGTGCGCGGGAGGCAGATGTGGTGGTCGCGTACGTCGGACGACTCGCGCCGGAGAAGCAGGTGGATGTGGTGCTGCGCGCCGTGGCGCGTCTCAAGGCGTCGGCCCTCGGCGGCAGGGTACGGCTGGCGATTGCCGGCGACGGTCCCGATGCCGCCAGGCTCCGCGCGCTGGCCCCGGAGGACACCTGGTTTGCGGGGATGCTGCACGGTGAGAACCTGGCACGCTTCTACGCCTCGGCGGACCTGCTCGCGTTTCCGTCCACGACCGAGACGTTCGGCAACGTGGTGCTCGAGGCAATGG
The DNA here is from genome assembly GCA_964414995.1 of uncultured Gemmatimonas sp. Taxonomy (GTDB): domain Bacteria; phylum Gemmatimonadota; class Gemmatimonadetes; order Gemmatimonadales; family Gemmatimonadaceae; genus Pseudogemmatithrix. The sequence goes on along the minus strand of CAYPYY010000009.1, from coordinate 7,071 downwards.
CCTCCGGTCTGCCGGTTGTCGCGCCCGACTCCGGTGCCACGCTCGAGCTGGCGGATGCACAGACGGCGCTGACGGTGCCGGCGGGTGAGGTGTCCGCGTGGACGCAGGCCATCGCGCGGCTCGTAAAGGACCCGAGCGAACGCGAGCGGTTGCGTGCGTCGAGTACTGCGGTGGCCGCTGCACGCACCTGGGACGCGGTCTGGGACCGCCTCTTTGCGGACTACGCCGCCGTGTCCACCGCAGCCACGCGCTCCGCGGCCTGAGTCCGAAACGCGTGACCTAGCTCACGCGTCTCCCCCGCATCAGGCACCGAAACGTTCCGGAGGGGTGGCACACCCCGCCGGGGCGCTCGATATTGCGGAGCTCGCGCGCCGGCCTGGCTGGCGCATCCGCCGGGGCCTATCCGACGAGGAGAACGCCGACAGGATGACGATTCGACCGACCGTTGTGATCGGGGCCTTGGTGCTCGCCGCGTGCGGCCGCACCGGCCTGCTGCCGCGCACGATGCCAGTGACCGTCGCCGACGCGCCGATGCCGACGCTGGTCGCGGAGCTTGAGGTGTCACTCGAGGACGGGACCTCCGACGAGACCGGCCCGGCCAGCGTCGTCGAGTCGCCGGCGCCTGTACCCGTCGTCGAGGCCCCCGCACCGACCTGGGACATCGAGGTCGCGCCGTTCGCCGCACACGAACGCGTCGAGTATTTCGTCGGCCGTTTCAGCGGGGCGATGCGGCCCGCGTTTGAACTCGCGCTGGAGCGCCAGTCGCGCTACGCACCGATGATCCGCGAGCGCCTGCGCCGTGGCGGCCTCCCGGAGGATATGATCTTCCTCCCGCTGATCGAGAGCTGGTACGACCCGCACGCGTATTCGGTCGCCGCGGCGGTGGGGATGTGGCAGTTTATGACGACGACGGCGCGCGGCGTAGGGCTGCGCGTGGACTGGTGGCTCGATGAGCGCCGCGATCCGGTGCGCGCCACCGACGCTGCCGTGATCTACCTCAACGAGCTGCGCGAGACCTTCGGTGGCTCGATCTATCTGTCGGCGGCCGCCTACAACGGGGGCCCGGGGCGCGTGTCGCGCAGCCTGGCGGCACACTCGGAGTCACTTGATGGCGTCGCCGGCGAGGAGTTGTTCTTCGCCATCGCCGACCGTCCGCAGGCCCTGCGGCAGGAGACGCGCGACTACGTGCCGAAGCTCATCGCCGCCGCGCTGGTGGGCAAGGATCCGGCCCGGCACGGCGTGGTGGTGCGCGAGGTCGCACCGTTCACCTGGGATTCGCTGTTGATCGAGTCCAACGTGCCCCTGGCCGCCGTGTCCGCGGCGGCACGCATTCCGCTCGACACCCTGCTCGACTACAACCCGCAGATCCTGCGCGGGATGACGCCGCCGACCGGCGCGCCGGTGTGGATCCGCGTGCCGCTGGGAACCACCACCGCATTCGACGCGGCGTTTCACGCGCTGCCCGCTGCCGACCGCGTGGCGACCACGCGCTACGTCACCAAGGAAGGGGACTTCATCACGCGGATCGCGCGCGCCAACGGCCTCACCGCGCAGCAGCTCAACTGGTACAATCCGCAGGCCACGCGCCTGGCCAACGGCAACCTGCACGCGGGGCAGCGCATCCTCGTGCCGCGCCACGACGTCGTGCGTGCCGCCCGCGACGTGCCGAACCCGAGCATCGAGCGCTACGGCGGTGCGCGCACCTACGTCGTCAAGCGCGGTGACAACCTCGGTGCGATCGCGCGGCGCAATGGCCTGACGGTCGCACAGCTCAAGCGGATGAATCGCCTGCAGAGCGACGTGATCCGCATCGGGCAGCGGTTGCGCGTGCGGTAGGCGCGCGGCGCCGTGCGTGGCGCCCGAGGGCGAGGGCTTAGCCCTCGCCCTTTTCCTTTTCGACCAAGTGGATCTCGCCGAGGCGCATCTGCTTGTCCACCGCCTTGGCCATATCGTAGACCGTCAGCAGCGCGACGCTCACGGCGGTGAGCGCCTCCATCTCGACGCCCGTCTGGCCGACGGTCCGCACCTCGGCTTCGACGCGCACGCCGGGCAGTGCGGGATCCAGCGCGAGATGCACCTGCACATCGGTGAGTGCGAGCGGATGACAGAGCGGGATGAGGTCGGCCGTGCGCTTGGCGGCCATCACGCCGGCGATGCGTGCCGTGCCGAGCACATCGCCCTTGGGGAGTTGGGCGTCGCGCACCTTCGCGAACGCATCGGCGCTCATCGTGATGGATCCCGCGGCCTTCGCGCGGCGGCGCAGGGCGGGCTTGCCGCTGACGTCCACCATCGCGGCCTCGCCGGTGGCATTCACGTGGGAGAGTTTGGCGTCGCTCATTGGGGCAGGGCGGAGATGGCGTCGAGCAGCTGTGCCGTGATGAGCTGCGGGTTGGCATTGCCCTCGGCGCTGCGCTTGGCTTCCTCGACCAGCGGGACGACGCGCGCGGCACGCCGCGCGACGCGCTCGTCCCCGGACGCGGCCGCGTCGCGGACGCGCTCGTGCACGACGACCGTCAGGGCATCGAGCGTGTCGGCGAAGGCACCGCGCGCCTTCGCGCTGCCGGCCGTGAACGCGGCGCGAAAGCGCTGCTCGGCGCTGCCGTCCGCCGCCTTGAGGAGGCTGCGGGCGCGCGTCAGCGCCGTCTCGCGATCTTCGCCACCGATGAGCGTACCGGGTGCGCCCGCCGCGAGCCGCACGAGTTCATTGACGGGCAGCTTGGGGAGTACCTCGGCCGCCGCGGGGTCGCTCACGAACGCGCGCACGGTCTCCGCTGGCAGCGCGGCCACGCGCACCATCACGACGCGCGAGCGAATGGTCGGGAGCAGCGCGTTCGGCTCGCTCGACGTGAGAATGATGTTCGTATCCTCCGGCGGTTCCTCGAGCAACTTGAGGAACATATTGGCCGCCTCCTGGCTCGCGGCCTGCGACACCATTCGCTCGGCGTCGCCGATGATGATCACCTTCCGCTTGGCGATCGCTGGCGACAGCGTGGCGACGTGGCGGAGGTAACGCGTATCCGCCTTGTAGATGCCGCTGGAGCCGTCCGCGCGTGCGTAGAGTCCGTGCGCCTCGGCCCGTTCGGCGACGCGCGCGTCCTGAAGCTCCTTGAGATCCTCGAACGGCCAGTCGGCCGAACCGGTGACGCTCTCGTGCGGAAACACCCAGTGCAGGTCCGGGTGCTGCAGCGAGTCCACGTAGCGGCAATGCTGGCAGCTGCCGCAGGGCCGGTCCGGATTGGTGCAGAGGATGCGCTGCGCGAGCCAGCGCGCGAGCCGCTGTTTGCCGACGCCCGCAGGTCCGTGCAGCAGCAGCGACGCGGGCAGTGAGCCACGGTCGTGCTGCCCGGCGAGACGCTCGCGGAGCGCTTCGTGGCCGTAGAGCGGGATCATCATCGTCCGAGTAAGATAGTTTCTATGCCCGCCTCTCGCCTTACGCGTCGCGCGACGACGCTCGCCTTTCTGGCTGCGGCCCTGGCCGCGCCGACGTTGCTCTTGGCGCAAGCCCGCGCGCGTGCGCGGGACCTCGGCGTCGCCCCCGGCGTGTTCCCGACGGGCGCGCGCAACGCCATCACGGACGTGGCCGGCGTGCGCGTAGGCCAGGTGACGCTGCGCGAGGGCGAGACGGTGCGCACCGGCGTGACGGCGATCCTGCCACACGGCGGCAACCTGTACCGCGAGCGTGTGCCGGCGGCTGTGTTCGTCGGCAACGGCTTCGGGAAGTTGCTGGGCGTCACGCAGCTTCGAGAGCTGGGCGAACTCGAGACCCCGATCCTGCTCACGTGCACGCTCTGCGTCTGGCGCGCGGCGGATGCGATGGTCGAGCATCTCCTCGCGGCGCCGGATATGCAGCAGGTGCGCTCGATCAATGCCGTGGTCGGTGAGACGAACGACGGCGGCCTGAACGACATTCGCGCGCGGCCCGTGACAGCCGACGCGGTGCGACGTGCGCTCACGACCGCGAGCACCGGCCCGGTCGAGGAAGGAAGCGTTGGGGCGGGGACGGGAACCGTGGCGTTCAGTTGGAAGGGCGGCATCGGCACGAGCTCTCGCCTGCTCCCCGAGCGCTTTGGCGGTTACACGCTGGGTGTGCTCGTGCAGTCGAACTTTGGCGGCGTGCTGCAGGTGATGGGCGCGCCGGTTGGGCGTGAACTCGGTCGTTATGCGTTCCAGCCGCGTGGCGGTGACGATGACGCGGGCGACGGCTCCATTATGATCGTCATCGCCACCGACGCGCCGCTCAGCGACCGCAACCTCGAGCGCGTCGCCGCCCGCGCGATGATGGGTCTCGCGCGCACGGGCAGCAGCGCGAGCAACGGCAGCGGCGATTACGTGATTGCGTTCTCCACGGCCGCGAGCGTGCGCCGCGCGTTCGATGCGCCGCGGCTGACGACGACGGAACTGGCCAACGAAGAGATGTCGGCGCTGTTCCAGGCTACCGTCGAGGCCGTGGAAGAGGCGATCTACAATTCGATGTTTGCGGCCACCACCGTCACGGGCAACGGACGGACGGTCGAGGCGATTCCGCTCGACCGCGTGCGCGACGTACTGCGGCGCTACGGCATCAACCCGGGTGCGCCGCGCGCCCCGTGATCTCGTCGATGTGGATCCGGAACAGGATGGCGCGTTCGGGGAGCGGGTCGTCCGGCGTGAGCGCTTCCGGGATGAGCCGACGCACCAAGCTCACGCCGCGCTCGTACACCTTCTGCTCGTGCTCGCTGCCGTCCTTGCGCAGCAGGTAGAGTCCGCCTTTCACCACCACGGACTCCCAGTCGAATAGCGCCCGCACCTGGTCCACCTCGAACGCGACCCAACGATTGTGCGAGACCATCTCGATCTTCGTGCCAACCGCCGTGCGGCCGTACAGCCAGCCCTCGTCGTACACGTAGTGGATCGGCACCACATCCACGCGATCGCGGTGCGCGATGGCGAGCCGCCCCACGGCGTGGTGCGCGAGCACCGCCGTGCATTCCTCGCGCGAGAGTTCACGGAAGGTCGGTCGCTTGGTCGGCACGGCGAATCCTCCGGGGGATCAGCGTAGACGGTCGAACGCGTCCAGCACCCGCTGCAGTGCAATCTCGGGTGTGTCGCCGTCTGCGGAAAGGTGCCCCATCTTGCGTCCCGGCCGCGCGGACGTCTTGCCATACAGGTGCACGCGCACGCCGGGAAGCTCCAGCGCCCGCGCAAACTCCGGCGTGCCCTGCGCCCAGAGATCGCCCAAGAGGTTGTGAATGGCCGCCGGCCGTACGACCTCGGTGCTGCCAAGCGGCAGGTGACAGATGGCGCGCACGAGCTGCTCGAACTGGCTCGTCGGGTGCGCCCGCTCCGAGTGGTGGTACGTGTTGTGTGGGCGCGGTGCGAGCTCGTTGACGAGCAGTCGGCCGTCGCGCAGCACGAACATCTCGACCGCGAGCAGCCCCACGATGCCCAACTGCGCGGCGATTGCACTCGCAAGGGCGCGTGCGCGCTGCTCAAGCTCGGCGTCCACGCCGCTCGGGGTCACGGCCCAGGTGAGCACGCCATCGGTGTGCAGGTTGCGTGACGGTGGGTACGTGACGCTCGCCCCATCGGCACGTCGCGCCACGAGGACGGAGATCTCAGTCTCGATGTCGAGGAATGCCTCGACCACGCACACCGGCGCGCGGAGCGTCGTGAACGCGTGCCGGGCCTCGTCGGGCGTCCGCACGCGCACCTGACCGCGGCCATCGTAGCCGCCCATCGCGCTCTTCACGATGCTCGGTCCGAACTCCGCGACCGCCGCTGCGGCGGCCTCGGCGTCCTCGACGGAGGCAAACGCCCCGAGCGGAAAGTGGTGCGCCGACAGCCACGCCTTTTGGCGCGCGCGCTCCTGCACCGTGTACACGGCCTCGACATTCGGATGCAGCGGCGCGAGTGCGGCGACGGCCTCGAGCGACGGCCGCGGAATCTGCTCGATCTCCAGCGTCACGGCCGCGCAGCCGCGGGCGAGCTCTGCCGCGGCCGCCGCATCGTCCCACGGCGCCGTAATGGTCGCCGTGGCCACGTGGCGCGCTGGGCACTCGCGCTCGGGGTCGAGCACGCGCACCTCGTAGCCGAGCGTGCGCGCCGCCATCGCCGTCATCCGCCCGAGTTGTCCGCCGCCGAGGAATCCGATCGTGGCGCCTGGAGGCACCGGCGCGTGTGCGCTCACGGCAACGTCTGGGCGCGCACGTCTGCGGCGCGGCTGGCGCGCCACGCGCGAAGCTTCTCGCGAATCTCGGGACGATGCGTGCCAACTATCTCGGCTGCGAGGATCGCTGCGTTCGTCGCGCCGGGCTTGCCGATCGCCAGTGTGCCCACCGGAACGCCGGCCGGCATCTGCACGATGCTCAACAGGGCATCCACGCCATTCAGCGCCGTGACGTTCACGGGCACGCCGAGCACCGGTACCAGCGTCTTCGACGCGACCATTCCCGGCAGGTGCGCGGCGCCGCCCGCCGCGGCGATGATGACCATCAGCCCCTGGCGCTCCGCGGCCTCGGCGTACGCGAACATATCGTCCGGTGTCCGATGCGCCGAGACCACCTTGGCCTCGTAGGGAATGCCGAGGTGCGCCAGCAGTTCGCAGGCGGGCGCGAGGGTCTCGTAGTCCGTCTTCGAGCCCATAATGACGCCGACGATGGGATTCGACATACCCTAAATATGGCCGCGGCCGCCCTCCAACGCCTACATCCGCGGACGCTCCGGGTATCGCTCGAACCAACTGCGCAGGAAGGCCTGCGTGCGCAGGAAGTTGGACGGCGTCGAGCTCGTGCCGTGCCACTCGTTGTTGAACCGCACCATCGCCGTCGGCACGCGCATCATCTTGAGCGCCTGGTAGTACTCCTCGGTCTGCGCGATCGGCGTGCGGAGGTCGTTCACGCCGGTCATCAGCATCGTCGGTGTGCGCACATTGCCGACGTACATCAAGGGTGAGCGCCGCAGGTGCTCGCTGGGATCCTCCCACGGCAGCTTCTCGAAGTTGTTGTACCAACCCGGTCCGTCCGTCGTCCCGACAAAGCTGAACCAGTTGGTGACCGGGCAGTTGGCGCTGGCCGCCGCGAAGCGATTCGTGTG
>CAYPYY010000008.1:27871-42178 GCA_964414995.1 uncultured Gemmatimonas sp. | reverse complement strand
CGCTCGCGGCGCTCAAACAGCGCTCGCACCCGCGGGTCACTCGGAGGCTCGTCCTCATCGAGGCCGAGCAGACCACCGTCGGCGAAGGCGCAGAGCCCCGCGACGAGCGCGGCGCCCAGCGCAAAGACCATCGCGAGCAGACTGCTCATTGTGCGAGCACCCGGCGCACGAGCTGCTCCTGCCGTTTCCACATCCTGGAGCGCGTGCGCTCCTCGCCCTCGGGGTGCTCGTAGCCGAGCACGTGCAGGGCGCCGTGTACCGCGAGGCGCACGAGTTCTTCGCGCACGGGGCGGTCGAAGGCCTTGGCGTTGCGCGCCGCGATGTCGGGGCAGATGTAGATGTCGCCGATCACCGCGCCCAGGGGATCGCGAAATCCGAAGGTGATGATGTCCGTCGCGCCGGCGTGGCCGAGGTGCTTGCGGTTAAGGGCCGCCATCCGGCGCGGCGTGAGCAGCGTGATGCTGATCATCGCGTTCTTCACCTTCTCGGCGCGCAGCGCGTAGGCACAGGCATCGGCGACCTTGGAGAGCCCCGGGCGCCTGAGGCCCTCGGGGTTCAGCTCCACGGTGATGCCGCGAGTGCCGCGCGCAGCGCTCACGCGCCCGCGTCCTGCGCGTAGGCCTTCACGATCTCGCGCACCAGCCGGTGCCGCACCACGTCCACCTCGGTGAAGTAGTGGAACGCGATGCCCTCGATGCCCGGCAGGATGCGCTCCACCTGCAGCAGGCCGCTCTCCTCGCGCTTGGGCAGGTCAATCTGCGTCTTGTCGCCGGTGATGACGGCGCGCGAGTTCAGCCCCAGGCGCGTGAGGAACATCTTCATCTGCGCGTTCGTGGCGTTCTGGGCTTCGTCGAGAATCACGAACGCGTCGGCGAGCGTGCGCCCGCGCATATATGCGAGCGGCGCGATCTCGATCACGCGCGTCTCGAGCGCCCGCGCCACACGCTCGGGCGGCATCAGGTCGTCGAGCGCGTCGTAGAGCGGGCGCAGGTACGGGTCCACCTTGGCTTGCATATCGCCCGGCAGAAAGCCCAGCGACTCGCCCGCCTCGACCGCGGGACGCGCGAGCACGATGCGCCGCACGCGCTTGCGCGCGAGCGCATCCACCGCGGCTGCGACTGCGAGGTAGGTCTTGCCCGTACCCGCGGGGCCGATGCCGACGACGATCTCGTTGTCGAGCATCAGCTGCATATACTCGGCCTGCCCGTTCGTCTTGGGCTGGATGATCTTGCGCACGCCCGGCAGCACGATCTTCCCCGGCGTGCCGCCGTCGCGGCCCGGACCTTCCATCGAGAAGCGCAGGACGTCGTCGGGGTCGAGCGGCTGTCGCTGCTTGGCGTGGTCGATCATCCGCTGGGCGACCTGGGCCGCCTTCTCCACCACGTCGGGCGCACCAGTGAGCGCCATCGCGTCGCCACGCAGCGTGATGCGCACCGCGAACAGCTTCTGCAGCTCGGCGAGATTGGCATCCGCCACACCGGCCAACGTGAGCAGATCGGCGCCCTCGGTGGGCAGCTTCGTGGTGATGGTATCGCCCGCCATCGTGCCGTCGGTCATCAGCCCTCCACGCGGATGTGCAGCTCGTGCAGGTCCTGCGCCGGCACGGGCGAGGGCGCGCCCTCAAACAACGCGCGCGCCGCAGTCGTCTTGGGGAACGCAATCACGTCGCGGAGCGACTCGGCGCCCGCGAGGATCATCGCGATGCGATCGAACCCGAACGCAATGCCACCGTGCGGCGGCGCGCCGGCGCGCAGTCCCTCGAGCAGGAAGCCGAAGCGCCGCTCCTGATCCTCGCGGTCCGGAATGCCGAGTAGGTCAAACATTCGCGCCTGCACCGACGCGTCGCTGGTGCGGATACTGCCGCCACCGAGCTCCGTGCCGTTGAGCACGCAATCGTAGGCGAGCGCCCGCCAGGTCTCTGGCGCGTCGGGTCGCGCCGCCATATCGTCGAAGTTCGGCGACGTGAACGGATGGTGCACCGCTGCCAGCGCGCCCGTCTCCGGGTCCTTGTCGAACATCGGGAAGTCGAGCACCCAGAGGAACTCGCGCCGGTTCGGGTCGGCGAGATTGAGGCGCGCCGCGCACTCCTGCCGCACGCGGTCCAGTGCGGGGCTCGAGACGCGGTCCGCTCCGGCAACGGCGAGCAACAGGTCGCCCTCGCTGAGCGCGAGCGTTGTCGCCGCATCGGCGGGCAAGAACTTGGCGAGCGGACCCTCGAGCTTGCCCTCGGCGAACTTGAGGCGCACCAATCCGCCCGCGCCTGCGCCCTTGGCGATCGATTCGAGCTCGTCCACCTGCTTGCGGCTCCACGACGCGGCGCCGGGCACCACGATGCCGCGCACGCGCCCACCCGAGGCCAGCGCGGACTGGATGATACCCGACTCGCTGGCGCGGAAGGCCGGCGTGTAGTCGCGGATCTCCAGCCCATAGCGCAGGTCCGGGCGATCGCAGCCGTAGCGCTCCATCGCGTCGGCGTAGGTCATCCGCGGAAACGGCGTCTCGACGTCGTGCCCGCCCTCGAACCACAGCGCCTTCATCAGCCCTTCGGCCAGCGTGATGATGTCTTCACGCGAGATGAACGACGCCTCGATGTCGATCTGCGTGAACTCGAGCTGTCGGTCCGCGCGCAGGTCCTCGTCGCGGAAGCAGCGCGCCACCTGGAAGTAGCGGTCGAAACCCGCGCACATAAACAGCTGCTTGTAGATCTGCGGCGACTGCGGCAGCGCAAAGAATTCGCCCGCGTGCATCCGGCTGGGCACGAGGAAGTCGCGCGCCCCCTCGGGCGTCGGCTTCGTGAGAATCGGCGTCTCGAGTTCGAGATAGCCCTCGTCGGTGAGGTAGTTGCGCGTGGCCTGGAGCAGGCGATGCCGCAGCATCAGGTTGCGCTGCAGCTCCGGCCGGCGCAGGTCGAGCACGCGATGGCGCAGCCGCAGGTCCTCAGCCGGGCGCTTGGCTTCTTTGTCGAGCGCCACGGGGATCGCGGGCGTGGCGGCCGGCCCCACGACACGCAGCGACGTGGCCTTGACCTCGATTTCGCCGGTGGGCAGCTCGGGGTTCGGGTCGGGGCGCATCGCGACCGTGCCCTCGACCACCACCGCGCTCTCCAGCCCCACGGCCGCAGCCGCGCTCACGACCTCGGCCGGCGCCCAGTGCGTGTTGAACGACAACTGCACGAGCCCGTCGCGATCGCGGAGGTCGATGAAGATGTGCCCGCCAAGGTCACGGGACCGGTGCACCCAGCCGCCGAGGGTGACGGTCTGGCCCACGTGCTCGGCGCGCAGGCGGCCACCCACGTGGCTGCGCAGGGTTGTGGCGAGGGGATCGACGGTCGGCGTCACGAGCGGTAGCGAGGGGCAAGGAGGGAAACGGAGCGGACAACAAGCGTGCCGACGACGGCCCCGCTTACGTCCGCGATCCAGTCGGCCAAGCTGGTGGAGCGGCCGGGGATGAACGCCTGGTGCCACTCGTCCACCGCGCCAAATAGGGCGATGGCCGCGACCACGGCTGCGAGCGTGCCCCAGCGGTGCCAGCCGAGGGTGGCGCGCAATGTGAGTGCGGCCAGCACCCCGTAGGACGTGAAGTGCGCGATCTTGTCGAGCGGCAGGTCATCGGGGCCCAGCTTGATGCGCGGCCACGACGTGCCAATCAGGATCAGGACGACCCACAGAAATGGCGGGGTCCAGCGTGCCGCGGCGGAGGGGGCCGCGGCGTGGGTACTGTCGGTGGGCATTGAGGGGCTAAATCTAACTCCCACCGCGACTTGGTGGAAGCCAAACGCCGTTGCCGCAGCCCCCAGAAGTCGGTATTCTGCAAGATGCTGAATCTGCTAGACTTGGCCCCCGCCGACGCCGAACGAACGCTTCGGGAGTTTGCCGTTGCCCACGGCGAAAAGCCCTTCCGGGGCAGCCAGGTCGTGCCCCACCTCTGGCAGAAGCCGGTCGCCTCGTTCGCCGAGATGACTGACCTCCCCAAGGCGTTTCGGGAACTGCTCGCTCAGCACTTCGCCCTACCCCGCCTGGAGCTGGTCACCGAGCAGCAGTCGGTGGACGGCACGCGCAAGTTCCTCTTCAAGCTGGCGGACGGGCAGAGCGTGGAGACCGTCTCGATTCCCGACGGGGATCGCCTGACGTTCTGCATCTCGTCGCAGGTGGGCTGCGCATTACAGTGCGCGTTCTGCGCGACGGGTGCGATGGGCTTCGCGCGGAATCTCACGGTGCACGAGATCGCCGGTCAGGTGCGCGAACTGGCGCTGCTGAGCCCCGCGCTGCGCGCCACGAACATCGTGTTTATGGGGATGGGCGAGCCGCTGATGAACTGGAAGGCGGTGGAGCACGTGCTCACGATCCTGAATGATCCCAAGGGATTCGGCATCGGGGCGCGTCACATCACGGTCTCGACCGTCGGCGTGCTGCCGGGCATCGTCGCGCTGGGCAAGCGCAAGGAGCAGTTTCGGCTCGCGCTCTCGATTCACGCGCCTTCGGATGCACTGCGCGGCGAGTTGATGCCGGTCAACATCAAGTATCCGCTGGCGGACGTGATCCGTGCGGCCGCGGAGTTCGACCGCCGCGTGACGTTCGAGTACGTGATGCTCGGCGGCGTCAACGACAAACCCGAGCACGCCGACCAGTTGGCCAAGCTCGCGCGCGACTGCGGCGCGTTCGTGAACCTGATTCCGCTGCATCCCGGCGGCGCGATGGGCTTTACGCCGACGCCGCCCGAGGCGATCGCCAAGTTCGCGCGGCGCATCCGCGAGCGCGGGGTCGAGGTCGCCATCCGGAAGAGCCGCGGGATGGACATCGCCGCGGCCTGCGGGCAGCTACGGGTGGAACGCCTCCGCCGGCGGCCGCCAGCTGGCCCCGAGGAGAATCGTGAGGTCGAGGTAGCGTGAGGTATCGGGGCGCGCCTCCACGCGCGCCCCACCCAAGGCCTTGGCGGCGAGCTCGCCCCAGTCCATCCGGCCGCTGCGCACGAGCACCAACGTCGAGTCGAGCTTCTCCGCGCTGTTGCCGTTGGCGACCACGTCAAAGCCCAGGTCGCGCAGATGGAACGTCCCGCGCCGCGCCAGCCCGCGCACGCTCGTCGCGTTCAACACCTCCACCTTGATGCGCAGCGACTCCGGCACCACGCGCTCGATGCGCTGCGTGAGCCGACGCTCCTCCTGCCGCGCGGGCGTGTTGTAGCGTCGCCACCCGTAGACGGCGGCCAGCGCGAGCAGCAACGCGAGCAGGATCCAACGGCCTTTGACGCGCATCAGCGCACCTGGTTCCAGAGCGCCACCGTCTCGGGGAACAGCGCCTTGCCCTCGCGCACCGTCCACTCGATGCGCATCCGCACGACCTGCCGAAACACGCCGTCGAAGTCGTGCACGAGGTGATCGGCGAGGAACGCGCGATCGGCGCGCGCGAACTGGCGCCCCGGCTCGAGGAAGTCCGCCATATACAGCGCCCGCCCCACGCGGTCCCAGCCCGCGAAGCCCACGGTGTGCCAGCGAATGGCCTCGAGCACGTTGCGGCGGCCTTCCCCTTCGCTGGCGAGACGCGTGGCGGCCGCGGGGCCGTGCAGCGTCTCCACTGGGCGGTCCGGCTCGGGCGCCAGCGCGCGCAGGACTTCCGGCGTGGCGTCGCGCAGCGCGTCGTGCCAGCGGCCCGCGTCGTGCCAGGCCTGCGCCTCGGCTGCGTCGAGATGCAGCTGCGAGGCCCACCGGTCGAGCAGCCCCGTCACGCGCTCGATATGCGCGCGCCGACGCTCGTTGACCTCCGCCCAGTCCGGCAGGACGACCGTCGTCATTCCACGCTCGTCACGCGGCGGGTGAGCTCGGCGAGTCCCTGCACCACGTCGCGGAGCTCGGTGGTGGCGCGCTCAAGCTGCCGCAGCGCCTCGGCCTGCTCCTGCGCGGATCCCGTGACGGCCGCGAGCCCCTCGCGATTGCGCGCGACGATGGCCTCGAGCCGCGTGAGCCGTTCCTGCATCCGCGCCACCTCCTGCGCCTGGTCATCGGCGGAACTGGCGATGCGCGCGGCCCGCGCCGCCGCGCTGGCCGTGCCATCGACAATCCGCCCCAACGCCTCCCGGGAGCCAGACGCGCGTCCCTCGGCGTCGGAAACCAGCGCCTCGCCGCGGGCCATCAGCTGCGCCGTCTGACGCATCTGTTCGTCGAAGTCGCGGAGCGCCACCTGCGCGTCGTCTGCCGCTTTGCCGCTCTCCTCGGCGAGGGCGCGGACCTCCTCCGCCACCACCGCGAAGCCACGACCCTCGTCGCCCGCGCGGGCGGCCTCGATGGCCGCGTTCAGCGCGAGCAGGTTCGTCTGCACCGCCAGATCGCGAATGACCGTGATGAAGCCGGTGACCTCGCGGGTGCTCTGCGCCAGCGATGCCACGCGCTGGGCGCTCTCGCTGGCGAATCCCTTGGCATCCACGAGCTGCTCGAGTGAGGCCTCCACGGCGGTCCGATTGGCGGCGGCCGTCTCGCTCGCGCTGCGGGTGCCGTCGTGCGCGTCGCGGGCGTCGGCGCCCACCGCACTCGCCCGGTTCCCGAGCGTGCGCATACTCTCGAGGCCCGAGCGCAGTTGTTCGGACTCCTCGGCGATCCCGCGGCCGATCTCGCCGACCGCGCGCACCACCGACTCGCCGCCGCTGCGCAGCGTGCGCGCGGTGCGCGTGAGCGTCTCGACCTCGTCCGTGAGGCGCTCCAGCGTTTGCGCCAGCGGCGTGCGCAGGTCGAGCAGGTGGATCGTCGTCGCCAGTTGGTGCGCGACGCGCCGCAGCAGCACGCCTTCCTTGGGGCCGTATGCGCCACGCTTGGGCGTGTCGAGCTCAAGAAGCCCGATGAGTCGGTCACCAAAGCGCAGCGGCGCCACCGCGCGCGAGGCGGCCATCGGCAGGGGCCGCTCGACGCGCGGGTCCTTGTTGGCATCGGCGAGCAGGAGAAGCCGACCCGTCGTCGCGGCCTCGCGGCGGAGCGCCTCCCCGTCGTGCGGTGCCGCCGCTGGCTCCGCGAGCAGGCCGTCGCCGGTACGGTAGATCAACTGCGGCGCACCGTCGTGCCAGCGAATGACGCGGAGTTCCTTCCAGTCGAGCAGGCGATGCGCCATCCGCTCCACGCGCGCGATGGCCGCGCCCAGCGCCGTGTCGGCCGCGACGGCCACTTCCATCGCGAGCACGGTGTTCAGCTCTTCCGCGGCGATGCTCTCCTCGAGGATGCGTCGCAGAAGCAGGCCCGAGAAGCCGAGCACGATGGCGACCACCCACACGCCGAGCGGGTCCAGCGTCGCGATGGCGCCGAGAATGCCGGCCAGCGCGAGCGCCCCGGCACCCAGAGTGATGACCTCGTAGCGCAGGATCAGCGAGCGCTCTTCGCCCGAGAGCTTGTCGCGCAGGAGCAGGGAGAGGTACTGCAGCGCGCGACTGAGGGCGAAGTGCACGATCACGAACACGGCGATGGCTGGCAGCGCGGACAGAAAGTCCATCGCCTCGGCGCCAAGCGGCGTGCGGGACCACGCGTACCAGCCGAACGCCGCGAGCAGCGCGACGGCTTCGCGCGAGGCGTTCACCCACGCCGGCAGAATCCCGCGGCCAAGCCAGGCGCCGTCCGCGACGAGGACACCCACGAACACCGCCAACGCGCCTGCCGCCGGCCCGACGAGGATCGTGCCGCCCACGCCGACGAGACCCAGCAAGTGCACGCTCGCGAACTTCGTCACCGGCAGTTGATAGCGCCGCAGCAGCAGCGCCCCAACCGCCAGCCCCACCGTCACCCACACGTGATCGAGCCACGCCGCATCGACGAACGCCGCCACTGCCAGCGCCGCCGAGCCCAGCGGCGGGATCGCGTAGCGATAGGCGACGAGCACCCTGCGCATCAGAGGGCGTCCAGGGCCGCGCGCAGCGAGCGCACCAGCGCGAGTGCGGCGTCCACCCCGCCCTCCTCCGCCGCTCGGACGATCGCCGAGCCGACCACGATGCCGTCGGCCATCGCGCCCACGGCCCGCGCCTGCTCCGGCGTGGAGATGCCAAAGCCAACGCAGATCGGCAGGTCGCACACGCTGCGCAACTGGGTAACGCTTTGCTGCAAGGTCTCGGAGACGCCCTGGTGGACTCCGGTCACGCCCAGTCGCGAGATCAGATACACGAACCCGCGCCCGTGCTGCGCGATCTCCGCCGTCCGGTCGCGTGGCGTGGTCGGCGCGACGAGCCGCACGAACTCCAGCGGCGAACCGCCTAGCCAGGCCTCGCGCTCGGGATCCGCGCCCACGGGCAGGTCGGTCACCAGCACGCCGCTCACGCCACTCGCGTGCGAGCGTACGAGCACATCGGCGCCGCCGGCAATCAGCGGGTTCAGATAGCTGAAGAGCACGACCGGGGCCGCGGGCCGCGCCTCGGCCACCAGCGCCAGCGTGCGGTCGAGCGTGATGCCGTGAGCGAGCGCCTGCTGCGAACTCGACTGGATGATGGGGCCGTCGGCCAGCGGGTCGGAGAACGGCACGCCAACCTCGAGCACGTCGCAGCCGGCGGCAGGAAGTTCGCGGAGCAACCGCAGCGAGGCCGCGGGATCGGGATGGCCGGCCGTCACATAGCAGACGAGCGCACGGCGGCCCGACGCGCGGAGCGCGTGGAGGCGTTCGGTGAGCACGGGCTTACAGGAAGTAGTCGCCGACCTTGATGCCGTAGCGTTCCGGATCGGCGGTCTTGATGATGGACCTCTGGAAGTTGCCCGCCCCGTCCTGCGTCGCGAGGTCGAACAGATCGCCCGGATGGGTCACGTTGCCGAGGTCGTCGGAGATGATGCGGACAATGGGCCGCGAGAGCATTTCGGGAATGGGGTTCACGGCGTGCACGATGGCCAGCTCAAACGTGTCGAGCACGACCAGGGACCCCACCGGGTAGATGCCCAGCAGCGCCACGAACGCCTTCACGACCACCGGATCCATTCCGCGCCGGGGGTTGTCGCGCATCTCCTCGAGCACGGTGGCCGGACTGAGCGGCTTCGTCGTGTAGACGCGGCGCGACGTGGCCGCATCGAAGCCATCCGCCACCGCCACGATCTTGGAGTAGAATGTCATCTCCGAGAGCCGCAGGGACTTCGGGTACCCGGTGAGGTCGCGCTTCTGGTGGTGCTGGTACGCCACGAGCATCGAGCGGTACGGGAACTCCTGGTGGTCGCGCACCTGGAACAGGGCCAGCACGCCGAGCCAGGGATGCGCCATCACCAGCCGCCACTCCTCTTCCTCGAGCGCGTCGGGCTTCTGGATGATCTCGAGCGGCACGCGTGACTTGCCGATGTCGTGGAAGAGCGCCGTGAACCCGAGATCATAGAGCTGCATTCGCGTGAGCCCGAGT
Source organism: uncultured Gemmatimonas sp. (assembly GCA_964414995.1). Classification (GTDB taxonomy): domain Bacteria; phylum Gemmatimonadota; class Gemmatimonadetes; order Gemmatimonadales; family Gemmatimonadaceae; genus Pseudogemmatithrix. Next base: position 32,842 of record CAYPYY010000008.1, on the reverse strand, counting down.
CGGCGGCCGAGCGCGATCGAGAAGATGCACACGTTGACGCAGTGCGTGAACGTGTAGTCGTCGTAGTCGCGGATCGCGGTCAGGCCCACCAACGAGGTCTCGTCGTTGAGGATCTGGTCCACGATGCCCTGCACCACGCGCTTGATCTTCTTGACGTTGGGGCTCTGCCCCATCCGCACCGAGTTGATCACTTCCTTGGTCGTGACCACCGACTGCTGGTAGGTGCGCTTGGCGCGCTCCTTGGCCTCGATGTCGTCGGCGGGATCGTCCTCGGAGTCGCTGGGCGGCGCGAGGTCGAACACGTTGACGTTCGTCTCGATGAGGCGCTGACCGAGGTTGGCGAAGCGCTCGCCGGGCCCTTTGCCCACCGGATTCGTGAGGAAGGACAGCAGGATCGTCCAGTCGCGGACGCTCGGCTTGTCCACAAACTTGATGAGGCCGACGCCGGCGTCGCGGCAGCGATTCAGCAGGTACGAGAAGCTCGTGAAGTTGTCGAGGTCGAGCTTCATCCGCGTCGAGTTCAGAAACAGGAACTCGCCCGCCAGCCGCAGTTCGCACTCGCCGTCGCCGGCGATCAGCTCGCCGGAGAGGTTCGTGAGGTCCTCGAGCCCCTTCTGCACCACGGCGTTCTCGAGCGGATACATCTTGAGATTGCGCAGGGCCACGTAGAACGAGGTGACCCAGGTGCGGCCGATGCGGCGCACCGTGCCCTCGCCGAGGCCGGTCGCGGTGATAGCCTGCGTGTTGCGCGCGATGACGGCGCGGCCGTCGAGCGGCGTGCTGCTGCGCGGATCGCTCACGTGGCGCTCCCGCCGCGCAGGGCGCGGCTCACGGCGTTGCGTACGATCACGTCCTTCTCGCTTGCCGACTTCTGCAGCGACGCGCGCGCGGCGTCGGAGTTGATCTTGCCCAGCGCGATGGCCGCGCAGGCGCGGAGCTCCGGGTCTTCCTTCTTGGCGAAGAGTCCCGTCTTCGGATTCAGGATCGGATCGAGCACGGCCACGCCGGCGTCGCCGCAGATGGTGCCGTAGAGCTCGAACAGCGCGATGCGCTCGGTGCGGTCGATCTCGCGCGTGCTCCGGCCGAGCAGCACGGCCTGCACCTTCTGCAGGGCCGGGCGGTGCGTGCGGGCCATCAGCGCGCGGATGGTGGCGAGGCGGATGTCGCGATCGGCGTCGGTGAGCGCCGACTCCAGCGCCGAGAGCGCGCCGGGCGTGCCGATGTCGGTCAGCGCCGTGACCGCCGCGGCCCGCAGCGGACGCTCGGCGCCACCGGAGAGGATCTCGCCCAGCGAGGGCACCGCGGCCGCCGCGCGCATCGCGCCGGCGCGGCGGATGGCTTCGCGCGCCACGGAGGTCTTGGCGTCCTTCACGAGGCGCACGAGTTCCGTCGTGTTCGACTGGGCGAGTCGCTCGGCCGAGGCCTCGAGCAGGGGCCGCAGCTGCGTGTTCTGCGAACGGTCGATGTGATCGAACAACGTGCCCAGCGCCGTGGGCTTGAGCTGCGCGAAGAGCAGCGTCAGGTCCTCGCGCGCCGGCAACGAGGTGCTCTCCTCCATCGCCTGCAGCATCTGCGTGAGCGCGTCGGGATGCGAGAGGCGATCGGCCAGCTTGCCGAGCCGCTCGCGGTCCTGCGGGCGCACCTCGCGGGCGCGCTGCAGCGTGCCCTCGAGCTCCTTGAGCAGGAACGCCACGGTCGAGAACTGCCCCGCCGTCAGGAGGTGCAGGACCATCGTCTCGATGTCGCCCGCGACTTCCTCGCGCACCAGCGGATCCACCTGCAGCTCGAAGATGTCGAGCAGCATACAGAGCGTCAGCCGGCGCAGGTCGAGGTTGTACTCGCGGTCCGTCTCCTGCCGCAGGTACTCGATCTCGTTGGGGTCGAGGAAGTACAGCGACGCATCGAAGTCCTCCATCGACACGATGCCGGGGCGCTTGGGCTGCTCCTCTTCGGCGCTGCCCTCCTGCGCCTCCTGCTTGGCCTCCTCGATCGCCTGCTTGGGATCGTCGAGCTGCTTGCCCTCGGGCGCCGGCCAGCGGCCGGGCGTCGCGTCGGGGTCGAGCGGGGCCGCCGGATCGTTGATCTCGACGTGGCGATACTTCAGGAACTGGAAGTCCTGCTCCCACAGCAGCGTGAGCAGGTCGTCCTCGTGCGGCTGCGCGTGGCGCACCTTGGGGATGAGCGAGAGCAGCTTCTCGAGTTCCTCGTCCTCGAAGCCGTCGAAGAGGCCGAGTTCGCGCACGCCGTCCTTGAACAGCAGCCACGGCAGCGAGTCGCCGCTCTTTTCCGGGTGGTCGTTGACGACGCGGCCGAAGTACTTGAGCTGCGTGTCCGTCACCTGCAGGACCAGCTGCGAGTCGTGCTTCCACAGCGGCTTGATGGCGTCGCGCGCCGTCTGCATCGACTTCTGATACGTCGGGTTGTTCGGCAGGTACAGCTGATGCGCCTTGATCGCCTTGTCGAGGACTTTGAACATATCCTCGACGAGATTGACAGGAATCGGCGGCTGCTCCTGTCCCTCGGTGGCGACCTGCGTCTCAGGCATCGTCACGTGGCGAGCGTCCCGGCGAGCAGTTGCGCGACCTGGGCGACGTCCTTGTCGCCGCGTCCGCTCACGCAGAGCAGCACCGCGTCGTCCGCCGCAAAGCGACCGGCCTGCGCGTCCAGCCACGCGACCGCGTGCGACGTCTCGAGCGCGGGAATAATCCCCTCGAGGCGACTCATCAACTGAAAGCCCGCCAGCGCGGCATCATCGGTCACTGCAACGTACTGCGCGCGCCCTGCATCGCGCAGGTAGGAATGCTCCGGCCCCACACCCGGGTAGTCGAGGCCCGCCGAGATCGAGTGCGCGGGATGCACCTGCCCGTGCTCGTCCTGCAGTAGGTAGCTGAGCGTGCCGTGGAGCACGCCCGGCACGCCCTTGGAGAGCGAGGCCGAGTGCCGGCCGCTATCGAGACCCTCGCCTGCCGCCTCGACGCCGATGAGCCGCACGGACGTGTCGCCCACAAAGGCGTGGAAGATCCCCATCGCGTTCGACCCGCCACCGACACAGGCCACCACGTGGCTCGGCAGCCGCCCCGCGCGGGCGAGCATCTGGCTGCGCGCTTCGCGTCCGATGATCGCCTGGAAGTCGCGCACCATCCGTGGATAGGGTGCCGGCCCCACGACGGAGCCGATGATGTAGTGCGAGTCGTCGCAGCTGCCCACCCAGTCGCGGATGGCCTCGCTGGTGGCATCCTTGAGCGTGCGCGTGCCCGCCGTCACCGGCACGACCGTCGCACCCATCAGGCGCATCCGGAAGACGTTCAGCGCTTGGCGCCGCATATCCTCCTCGCCCATATACACGACGCACTCGAGCCCGAGGCGCGCGCACACCGTGGCCGTGGCCACCCCGTGCTGCCCCGCCCCGGTCTCAGCGATGATGCGACGCTTGCCCATTCGCTTGGCCAGCAAGGCCTGGGCGAGGGCGTTGTTGATCTTGTGCGCGCCCGTGTGGTTCAGGTCCTCGCGCTTCAGCCAGACGGTCGCGCCGACGCGCGCCGAGAGGCCCGGCGCCTCGCTCAGCGGCGATGGGCGCCCGACGTAGGTCTCGAGCAAGTGCATCAGCTCGCGCTCGAACGCCGGATCGGCCAGCGCCTCGGCCAGCGCGCGCTCCAGCGCGTCGAGCGCGGGAATCAGCGTCTCGGGTACATAGCGCCCGCCAAACGCGCCAAACCGATCGGAAGCCACCTGCGTCATCGCACCTCGTTCCGGCGCGCTTCGCGAGCGAACGCGCGCATCCGTTCAGGATCCTTGATGCCGGGCGCCGACTCGACGCCCGACGACACATCCACCGCATCGGGATGCGCGAGCGTCACCGCCTGCGCCACGTTCTCCGGCCGAAGCCCGCCGGCGAGAAGCACTCGACCGAGCGTCCGCAGCCGTGCTACCTCGGGTGCGATGGCCGCCCAATCCAGCGCGACCCCCGTCCCGCCCAACCGACCCGGCACCGCCGCGTCGAGCACCACGGCAGACGCGCCGAGCCCAAACCAGGCCGCGGCATCCGCGTCGGAACGCGCGGCGTCCGGACGCGTGTGCGCGACCCCCCACAGCTCGCCAGCAAACCGCTCCCGCAATGCTACGCACCGTGCAGAATCGGCGCCATTGGCAGCGTGCAGCTGGATAACGTCGAGGCCCGCGTCCTCGGCGATCCGTAGGATTTCGTCCGACTCCTGCGCGCCGAACACGCCGACGCGCCGTGTGGTGGCGCCGCGTAGCGGTTCGAGCACCTCGCGCGCGCGGGACGGCGTCAACAGTCGGGGCCCGCCCGCGAAAATCACCCCGCACCACGCGGCCCCGAGCTCCACCGCCAGGGCTGCGTCGCTGGCACGCGTCAGCCCGCAGAACTTGAGCTCAACCACGTGGTTTCCGCTCGACCGACGCCAACGCCTGCAGCAGCGCGACCGGGTCCGGCGCCGTGGAGAGCACCGAACCAATCAGCACCGCATCCGCCCCGACGGCCGCCGCGGCGCGCACGCCGTCCAGCGAGCTGATGCCACTCTCATAGATGGCAATGCGATCGGGGGGCACCAGCGGCACGAGGTGGGCGCCGACCGCCGGCTCGATCACCAGCGTCTCGAGGTCGCGGTTGTTCACGCCGATCACCGCCCCGGCGACGTCCACCGCCCGAGCCAGCTCCGCCTCGGAGCGCACCTCGATCAACGGCGTGAGCCCGCACTCGCCGCACGCGGCGGCCAACTCGCGCAGTTCGCCGGGGGGAAGCGCGCGCGCAATGAGCAGCGCGGCCGCTGCACCGTACGCCCGCGCCTCCAGCAGTTGCGCCGGATGCGTGATGAAGTCTTTTCGCAGGAGCGGGACTTTAACCGTAGTGACCGCATCGAACAGGTCGCTCAGACTCCCGCCAAAGCGCGTGGGCTCGGTGAGGATTGACAGCGCCGCCGCCCCGCCCTCGACGTAGCGGCGCGTGCGATC
>CAYPYY010000008.1:0-27771 GCA_964414995.1 uncultured Gemmatimonas sp. | reverse complement strand
CGGTGAGGATTGACAGCGCCGCCGCCCCGCCCTCGACGTAGCGGCGCGTGCGATCGCGGGCGTCCAGCCCGGCATCCAACACACCCTTGGATGGCGAGCTGCGCTTGAGTTCAGCGATCACCGCCACGCGCGGCCCGCGCAGCGCCGGAGCAAACAGCGGCGCGGCGGGCAGCGAGCGGACGATGGCCTCGAGCTCAGCGCGCGCCAACGCACTCTCGCGCGCGCGAATCCGCGAGCGCGCTGTGAGCTCGCCTAGCGGTCCCCCCGGAGGGGTCCAATCAGTGACTTGTGCTTCGGGCAATGTTCGGCTACCGTTACTTCGGAGTGTATTCGGGCGTCCTACCCGACGAAGCCCCGAACCGGGGCACCGAGCACCCTCCCCAACCCTTTGCCGGGGCGATCGCGATGCCGCTCACCAAGGTTCAACGTCGAATCCTCGACTACCTCCAGAGCTACTCCACCGAGCACGGCTACGCGCCGAGCTTCGAGGAGATTGCCGAGGCGTTCAACTATAACTCGCTGGCGACGGTGCACGAGCACCTCTCCAACCTCGACCGCAAGGGCTACATCCGGAAGTCGTTCAACGAGTCCCGGGCGATCGAAATCCTGCCCAGTGAGGTCTTCCCCAAGGCCATCGAGCTGCCGATCCGCGGCTCCGTCGCCGCCGGCCTCCCGCTCGAAGCATTCGAGTCCACCGAGACCATCGCCGTGCCTGACGCGTTCGTCCGTCGCGCCGGCGACCACTACGTCCTGCGTGTCCGCGGCGACTCGATGGTGGACGAGCAGATCAGCGACGGCGACTACGTCGTCGTCCACGACCGGCCGTCGGCCGACAACGGCGAGATGGTCATCGCGATGCTCGAGGACGCCGGCGCCACCGTGAAGCGCTTCTACCGCGAGAAGGACGGTCGCATTCGCCTGCAGCCCGCCAACGCGACGATGCAGCCGATCTACGCCCGCGCCGAGGACGTGCAGGTGCGTGGCATCGTGGTCGGCGTGATGCGGCGGTACTGAGTTCACGCACAGACCAACGCTCGCCTTGACGGCGTCGTGCCCTAGCGGCGCGACGCCGTCGCCGTTCTGAGGCGTCCGAGCGCGTCCCATCCGCGGCCGTCCTCCAGGGCAGCGCGCGCCAAGAGCACGCCCTCGGGCAACGACGCCGCCGCGCCTCCCACGTACAGGGCCGCGCCTGCGTTGAGCACCACCGCGTGCTCGGCGCCCTTCGGTGCCTTCCCCATCAGCACACGCTCGATCACCAGCGCGTTCTGCGCGGGTTCGCCGCCGGCGAGGTCAGCCGCCGCAACATCCCGCACGCCGACGTCGGCGGGATCAAAGGTCCAGCGGCGGACGTCGTGGCCCCGGATCTCGACGATCGTGCTCGGCGCCAGCGGGGAAATCTCGTCCATCCCCGGCTCGCCGTGCACGACGAGCGAGTGCACGGTGCCGAGTTCCTGTAACGCGCCGGCAATCAGGTCGAGGCGCGCGGGGTCGGCCACGCCAATCACCTGACGCCCCGCCATCGCGGGGTTGGCCAGCGGGCCCACGAGGTTCATCACGGTCTGAATCGCCATCTCGCGCCGCACCGGCCCCACGTGGCGCATCGCCGGATGCATCGTGGGCGCGAACATAAAGACGATGCCCGCGTCGTCGAGTACCTCACGCATCCGGGCGACGGGCACATCGATCGGCACGCCCAGCGCCTCAAGCACGTCCGCGCTCCCCGACTTCGAGGTAAACGAGCGATTGCCGTGCTTGGCAATCCGCACTCCCGCGCCCGCAGCGAGGATGGCTGCCGCCGTGGAGATGTTGAACGTGCCCACGGCCCCGCCACCCGTGCCGCAGGTGTCCACGAGCGACTCGGGCGCGGGTGTCTCGATGCGCGTCATCGCCTCGCGGAGCGCGCGCGCCGCGCCGGCGACCTCGCTCGCGCGCTCGCCGCGCATCCGGAGGCCCATCAGCAGCGCGGCCATCTGCGCGGGCGTGCCCTCCCCGCTCATCACGGCGCGGAATGCCTCGGCGGCCTGCGTTGCGTCGAGCGTCTCCCCCGCCACCAAGCGACGGAGCACCTGCTGAAGGACCGGACTACTCACGCAGGTTCCTCGCCAGTTTCTCGGGCAGACCTGCCTCGCTCGCCACCAGTGAAACGACGAGGCCCAGCAGGCGCACTCGCTCGACGTCGTCCTCGACAAACAGGCCGCGCTGGACGCGGTTGGTGAGGTTCACGACGCCGACCAGGTTGTTGTGGTGCACGAGCGGGAAGGAGATGAACGATCCGCTCGTCATATACTCGTCCTGCAGCAGCGGATGCGAGCTGGCCTCGGCCACGTCCACCACCAGCAGCGGCTCGCGCGTGGCGGCCACGCGTCCAGCGATCCCCTTGCCCAGCTCGATGGTGTAGCCGAGCGTCACCTCAGGCGGGAGACCGCGCGCGGCGGCGAGGTACAGGCGGCCATCCTCAGGGCGTCGCAGGAAGATCGAGCAGCGCAGCGCCTGCATATCGTCGCCGAGCAACGCGAGCAGGTGATCCACCAACGCGCGCGGCGACGACGACGTGGCGGCGATCGTGAGCACGCGGTCGAGCAGGTAGAGCGTGCGCGTGCGCTGCCGCAGCACCTCGGAGCGGCGGTGGAGCTCGACGTGGGCCTGTTCGAGCTGTCCGACCGAGGCCATCAGTTGATCCTCGAGCACCTTAAGCTGGCGTGCGGCGCGGCGCTGTTCCTCGGCGCGGCGGGCTTCCTCGCGCTCGCGCGCCACGCGCGCGGCGGCGCCTTCGGCCTGCAGCTCGGTGGTCTGCCGGAGCATCCGCTCCTCGAGGTCCTGCAGCCGCTGCTCGTGCTCGGCGTGGAGCCGCTGCGTCACCGACTCGAGGGTGCGCACCGCCTCGTCGCGCGCCGCGCGCTCGAGAAAGCGGGTGTGCGCGAGTTCGAACAGCGAGACCAGCGGCCCGAGCCGTTCGGTGACCTTCGTGCCGAACACGCGCTTGGGTTCGACCACGGCCAGGATGGCCATCAACTGGCGGTCGTGCCGCAGGCCGCGAAGCAGGAACGTCCCGCCGGTTTCGGGCTCGGGCACCTTCAGCACGCGCGCGTACGCCGCCGGCTGGTCGGTGACTTCCGTGAAGCTGCCGCCCTCGTGCACGACGCGCAGGATGCCCTGCGGCAGCTGTTCAATCGACGTCTCGAGAGCGACCCGCTCAACGCGCCCGTTGACGGCGATGAGGCGCTCGCGCACGAGACTGGTCCGCGGCTCGACGCGCAGGTACACCAGCGCCACGTCGCGATCGGATTCCACAAGGGCTTCCGTAAGCCGGCAGAGCGCGTCCTCGAGATCGGAGGAGGCGCCCAGGGCGTAGGCGAGCGATGGGAGCGTGCGTTGGAGCATTGAGTGCGGCGGGGGTCGGCGCGCGGAAGGTTCGGAAGGTTCGCCGTCGAAGCATCAAGAGTCAATCGCGCGTGTGCGTTCCTTGAATGAAGGTGCTGCGACGGGTAGTTTTGGGGTGATGGCGGAGCGCACCCTCCAGTTGGTCCTGCACTATGACGGCACGGCGTTCGCCGGCTGGCAGGTGCAGCCGGGGCAGCGCACCGTGCAGGGGGAGCTGGAACGGGTCCTCGCGAGGCTGTGTGGAGGTCCGGTGCGGGTCACCGGAGCAGGCCGCACGGACGCGGGGGTGCACGCGCGGGGTCAGGCGGCGGGGATCACGGTCCCGGCGCACTGGACTGCGGCGAAGATGCGGCGGGTGCTCAACGAACAGCTCCCGGTGGATCTGTGGGTGTCGGCGGCGCACGAGATGCGCCCCGATTTCCACGCACGGTTCAGCGCGACGGGCCGGCGGTACAGCTACACGGTCGGGCTCGATGCGGAGACTGCCTCGCCGTTTCGTCGGCGTTGGGAGTGGCCGTGGACCCGTGAAGTGGACGCCGGCGCGTTGGAGTGGTGCGCGGCGCAGCTCGTGGGGACACACGCGTTCTTCGGCTTTGCGGTGCGCGGCACGGCGCCCGAGTCGGACAACCACCACTGCGAGATTCGCCTCGCGCGATGGCGTGCGGTCGAGCAGGACGGCCGTCGCCAGTGGGTGTTCGACGTCGCCGCGAATCGCTTTCTGCACCATATGGTGCGATTCCTCGTGGGGACGATGCTGGAAGTGGCAGCCGGAACGCGGCCGCGGTCGGAGTTCACCGCCCTGCTCTCGGCCGCCACGAACGACGAGGTCTCGCCGCCGGCCCCCGCCTGTGGACTGGTCCTCGAGCAGGTCGAGTATCCCGCCGCACTGTATCTCGATTCCCCACCCGCGTAGATGCGCCTCTACCTCGCGACGGTCGCCGCTCCCGACATCACCTGGGCCCTCGAGGCCCGGCTCCTCGACGGCATCGTCGCCACGCCGTCGGTGCTCGCCGCGCAACTGCCGCAGGCCGACCCGCGCGAGGTCATCGCCGAGCTCGCCGAGCGCGAGCTGCCGCTGCCGATCTTCGCGAGCGTCGCCTCGCTGGACCCGACGGCGATCGTCCGCGGCGCCAAGGACCTGCGACGGATCACCGAGCACCTCGTGGTCTGCGTGCCGTTCATCGAGGACACGCTGCCCGCTATCCACCGGCTCACCACCGACGGCGTGCGCTGTGCGGCGACGCTCGTCCACTCGGTGGCGCAGGGCGTGCTGGCCGCGCGGGCGGGCGCGTCGCTCGTGGTGATTCCGGTCGATGCGCTCGAAGCCGTGGGCGTGAGCGCCGAGCAGACCGTGGCGGAACTGCACGCCATCTTCCGTCGCGATGCGGTTGAGTGCGACGTGGTCGTGGCCGGCCCGCCGAATGCGGCGCGCTTTGGCGAACTGGCGGCCGCCGGCGCCGACGCCGCGGTGCTCACCCCTGACGCGCTGCGCTCGTTCCTGCAGCATCCGCTCACCGATCGCGGCGTGGATCGATTCCTCGTGGACATCAGTCGGCGTGCCAGGCCGCGGCGCGCCAAGTGATGCGCACCGCGATGCCCCTCCGTCGCCCGCTGCTGTTGGCCTGCACCGCGATTCTCGCGGCCTGCGATGGCGCTGCGCCGAACAACTCGGTTGCGCAGTCTCCACCGCAACTGCCGGCGGCGCAGCAACTGCCCGATCCCTCGCCCGCCGCTATCAATGCGTCGCGGCGCACCGCCATCACCGAGGCGGTGGCCCGCGTGTCGCCCGCCGTCGTCACGGTGCAGACGGAACGCATCGAGCGCACCGCCGCCACGCCCTACGACCTCTTCTTCGGCACTCGGTCCGGCGAGACGGTCACGCCTGGCATCGGCTCCGGCTTCATCGTGCGCAATGACGGCGTCATCGTCACCAACGCGCACGTCATTGCCGGTGCGACCACCGTGAACGTCGCGCTGCGCGACGGCACCACGTATCCCGCGCAAGTCGTGGGCGCCGACGAACTCAACGACCTCGCGGTGCTACGCATCGAGGCGCGCAACCTTCCCACCGCCACGCTCGGCACCTCGCGCGGCCTGCTCGTCGGCGAGTGGGTCGTGGCCATCGGCAACCCGTACGGCTTCCTGCTCGGCAATTCCGAGCCCAGTGTCACGGCCGGCGTGGTGAGCGGCGTGGGACGCAACTTGACGGGGCGCGGCGATGGACCCGGCGTGTACGTGGATATGATCCAGACCGACGCGTCCATCAATCCCGGCAACTCGGGCGGGCCGCTCATCAACGCGTCCGGTGAAGTGGTCGGCGTCAACAGCTCCATCTACACGCCGAGCGGCGGCTCCATCGGCCTCGGCTTCGCAATTCCCATCGACCGCGCGCGTCGCGTCGCCGAAGACCTGCTCGCGCACGGCGCCGTCCGCCGTCCGTGGATCGGCGTGAAGGCGCAGCAGTCGGGTGCGTCCGCTGGACGCGGCAACCTCACGGCGGGTGCCGTCATCGAGTCCGTGGTGCCCGGCAGCCCGGCCGAGGAGGCGGGCCTCCGCGAGGGCGACGTGATCGTGCGCTCGCGCGAGCGCGTCATCCGCAACTCCTACGACTGGGAAGCGGAGCTGCTCGAACTCCGCGTGGGCGAGACCGCGGCGCTCACCGTGCGCCGCGGCAGCCGCGACTCCCGCTTCGACGTGCGCGTGCGCGACCTGCCCGAGGTCACCGCCGAGAAGGTCGCGGTGCTTCGAGAACTGGAACTGGTCACGCTCACGCCGGCCATCCGCGCGGAGCGCGGCCTGCGCTCCAACCAGGGCGCGGTCGTGTATCGCGTGACCGAGCGCGTCTCGCGCGACCTCGGCATTCGCTCCGGCGACCTCATCATCCAGATCAATCGCACGCCGATCGCCGGCGCGCCGCAGGCCGCCGAGGTCCTCGAGTACGCCGCCGGCCGCGGGCCGATCCGGATGTTCTTCGAGCGCAACGGCACCGTGTTCTCGACCGATTTCCGCATCCGATGAGCCACTCCTCCTATCGTTCCCCGCTCGCTGACCGCTACGCCTCGCAGGCGATGCTCGAGCTGTGGTCGCTGCAGACCCGTCACGGGCTGTGGCGCCGCCTCTGGCTCGCTCTCGCCGAGGCGCAGCGCGACCTCGGTGTCGCGATCCCGGACGAGGCGCTGGCGCAGATGCGGCTCAAGCTCGACGAGATCGACTTCGAGAAGGTCGCCGAGTACGAGAAGCGGTTCCGCCACGACGTGATGGCGCACATCCACGCGTTCGGTGACGTGGCACCCGCGGCGAAGGGCGTGATTCACCTCGGCGCGACGAGCTGCTTTGTCACCGACAACGGTGACTTGATCCAGATGCGGCGCGGGCTGGAGCTGCTGCGCGCCCGCCTGTTCTCGGTGATCCGGAGTCTCGCCGCGTTCGCCCGCGAGTGGCGGGCCGAACCTTGCCTCGGCTACACGCACCTCCAGGCCGCGCAGCTGACGACCGTGGGCAAGCGGGCGACGCTCTGGCTGCAGGACCTCGTGCTCGATCTCGCGGACCTCGAGCATCGGCTCGCAAACATCCCGATGCGCGGCGTGAAGGGCACGACCGGCACGCAGGCAAGCTTCCTGGAGCTCTTTGCCGGAGATCACACAAAGGTCCGTGAGCTCGACCGGCGCGTGTGCCAGGCGATGGGCTTCCCCGGCTCCATTCCCGTCAGTGGCCAGACGTACACGCGCAAGCTCGACCAGCAGGTGATGGACGTGCTCGCGGGCATCGCGGCGAGCGCGGCGAAGTTTGCCAGTGACCTGCGGATGCTGCAGAGCTTCGGCGAGATCGAGGAGCCGTTCGGCAAGGAGCAGATCGGCTCGTCGGCTATGGCCTACAAGCGCAACCCGATGCGCTCCGAGCGCATCAACTCGCTGGCGCGCTTCGTGCTGAGCATTGCCGGCACGGCCAACGAGACGCACAGCGTGCAGTACTTCGAGCGCACGCTCGATGACTCCGCTGTCCGGCGCATCACGATTCCCGAGGCCTTCCTGGCGACGGATGCGATCGTGATCCTGCTGGAGAACGTGGTGAGCGGGCTCGAGGTGCACCCGGCGCGCATTCGGCAGCGGATCAACGAGGAACTGCCGTTTATGGCCACGGAGGCGCTGATCGTGCGCGCTGTGCAGGCCGGCGGCGACCGTCAGGCGGTCCACGAGGTCATCCGCGTGCACTCCATTGCCGCCGCGCGGGCGATGAAGGACGAGGGCAAGCCCAACGATATGCTGGAGCGTCTCGCGGCGGACCCCGCGTTCCCCGTGCCCAGCGCCGACCTCGCGCAGATCACGGACGCATCGCGCTTCGTGGGTCGCGCGCCGCAGCAGGTGGACGACTTCCTCGCGGAAGTGATCGACCCGATCCTCGTCGCCGCCGGCGAGGCCGCGCCGCCCCGCGAGGAGGTGCGCGTATGACGTCGCTGCTCGTCGGCCAGACGACGCTGCCGCTACCGCTTATCCGACGCGGCAAGGTGCGCGACGTGTATGCGGTGGGCGAGGACTTCGTGCTGCTCGTGGCCAGCGACCGCGTGAGCGCCTTCGACGTCGTGATGCGCGAACTCGTGCCATACAAGGGCGCGGTGCTCACGCAGCTCACGGCGTGGTGGCTGCGCCAGTTCGCGGGCGAGGTCGAGAACCATATGGTCACCTGCGACGTGGACGAGATCATCGCGCGTGCGCCAGGGCTCGCCCTTCATCGCGACGAGCTGGCGGGGCGCGCAATGCTCTGCGTGAAGACCGACGTCTTCCCTGTCGAGTGCGTGATGCGCGGCTATCTCGCGGGCTCGGCGTTCAAGGAGTACAAGGCGACAGGCACGCTTGCCGGCGAGCGCTTGTCAGCCGGCCTGAAGGAAAGCTCGCGTTTTGACCCGCCGATCTTCTCGCCCGCCACCAAGGCCGAGACCGGACACGACGAGAACATCACCGTTGCCCACGTGGGCAAGCTGCTTGGGGCGAGTGAGGCGGCGACGCTCGAGCGCCTCGCGCGCCTAGTGTACACGCGCGGCCGCGAGCTGGCGGCCAAGCGCGGCATCGTGATTGCCGACACCAAGTTCGAGTTCGGCCGCGACGCCGACGGACGCGTGCTGCTCATTGACGAAGTGATGACGCCGGACAGCTCGCGGTTCTGGCCCGCGGATCAAGTGGTCGAAGGCCAGGCGCCGCCGAGCTTCGACAAGCAGCCCCTGCGCGACTGGCTCGCGGCGGAACGCGCCGCGGGTCGTTGGAACGGCGAGGCGCCACCCCCGGCGCTTCCCGATGACGTGGTGGCGGCCACCAGCCGTCGCTACCTCGAGGCGTTCGAGCGCCTCACTGGATCTCCTCTCGACATCACCCGACTTCCGTAATCCCCGTGAACTTCGCCCGCGAAGGCATTCCCTTCATTCTCATTGCGCTGGCGCTGGCCGCCGTCGGCTACACCGCCGCGCTGATGCGCCGCTCGTGGCCGCTCTGGCTGCTGGCCTTCGTGCTCACCCTGCTCGTGCTGTGGGTGGCCTACTTCTTCCGCGATCCCGAGCGCACGGGCCAGCGAGGCGACCAGCTCGTGATCTCGCCCGCCGACGGACGCGTGATTGACATCCGCGAGGTGGACGAGCCCAGCTACTTGAAGGGCCGCGCCATCCGCATCTCGGTGTTTATGAACGTCTTCAACGTGCACGTGAACCGCTACCCGACCGCGGGCAAGGTCGAGTACGTGCACTACAATCCCGGCCGCTTCCTCAACGCCGCGGTGGACAAGGCCTCGCTCGAGAACGAGCAGATGTCCGTCGGCGTGCAGGGGGCGCGGCACAAGGTGCTGTTCCGCCAGATCGCCGGCCTCGTGGCGCGGCGCATCGTGACCTACAGCCGCGTGGGCGACGACGCCGAGCAGGGTGCGCGAATGGGGCTCATTCGCTTCGGCTCGCGCGTGGACGTCTTCGTCCCGGTCGGCTCCACTGTGAAGGTCCAACTCGGCGAGAAGCCCGTCGCCGGGACCACCGTCCTCGCCGAGCTGCCGCAATGACCGCTGCCGCGCGCCGCCGCTTCCCGCGGCCTTCGTTGGTGATGCTCCCCAACGGCTTCACACTGGCCAATCTCTTCTTCGGGATCTTTGCCATCGTGGCGGCGTCGCGCGGGATGTACGAGCAGGCGGGTTGGTACATCGTGATCGGCGGCTTCTGCGACGCGCTCGACGGGCGCATTGCGCGCGCGACCAACACGGGCAGCGCCTTCGGCGAAGAGCTCGACTCGCTGGTGGACGCCATCAGCTTCGGCCTCGCGCCGGCGCTGATTATGTACTTCGCCGTGCTGCGGCACTCCGGCTGGGATTGGGTGCTGGTGTTCCTCTACTCGGCCTGCGCCGTGATGCGGCTCGCGCGCTTCAACGTCGAGCAGGCGGGCAAGAGCAAGACGTACTTCAAAGGACTGCCGAGTCCGGCGGCCGGCGGCACCCTCGCGACCTACTACTGGTTCAGCCAGACCTCGCTCTACAACGAAACGTTCATCGGGCAGTGGCCGTGGCAGACCATTCTGCGCTTCCTGATGGCCGGCCTCGCGTTCCTGATGATCAGCAACGTGCCCTTCCCCTCGTGGCCGAAGTTCACGTTCCGCACCGCGCACGGCGTGGCGGGCATCCTCGTGCTGTTCTCCAGCCTCTATGCGCTGTTCTTCCTGCCGAAGCAGTTCTTCTTCCCCTTCGGCGTGCTGTACGTGATCACGGGCATCCTGCTGGCCCTGGTGCGCGGGTTCCTCGAGCTGCCGTCCCCGTTTGACGAGGGCGACGGCGACGAGGACGAACTCTCCGAATCCCCTGTCGAGGTATCCAAGTCGTGAAGGCGTTTCGCGTGTCGGTGCATATCGTGCCTCGGAAGGGGCTGCTCGATCCCCAGGGCAAGGCAGTGACGGGGGCGTTGCAGACGCTCGGCTTCGGCGGCGTGCAGGACGTCCACGTCGGACGGCATCTCATCATAGAGACGAAGGCCAGCGACGCGCAGCACGCCGAGGCCTCGGTGCGCGAGATGTGCTCGCGGCTGTTGGCGAACCCGGTGACCGAGGACTACGAGATCGCCGCGGTGCAGGCGGTATGAAGGTCGGCGTCGTCTCCTTCCCCGGCTCCAACTGCGACGAGGACGCCCTCCTCGCCGTCATCGAGCGCCTGCACGAGGACGCGGTGATGCTGTGGCACAAGGATCACGACCTGCAGGGCGCGGACGTGATCATCCTGCCCGGCGGCTTCAGCTACGGCGACTACCTGCGCTCCGGTGCCATCGCTCGCTTCTCGCCGATTATGCAGGAGGTCGTGCAGCACGCCAAGCGCGGCGGCCCGGTGATCGGCATCTGCAACGGCTTCCAGATCGCCGTCGAGGCGGGCCTGCTTCCCGGCGCATTGCTGCGCAACGAAAGCCTGCAGTTCCGGTCGATGCCGGTGACACTGCGCGTCGAGAACACGAGCAGCGTCTTCACCAACGCCGCCACCAAAGGCGCCCTGCTGACGATGCCCATCGCCCACGGCGATGGCCGCTACACCGCGGACGACGACACGCTCAATCGGCTGGAAGGCGAAGGCCTGGTGGCATTCAGGTACGTGAACGCCAACGGCGAGCCCACCGCCGAGTCCAACCCCAACGGCTCAATGCGCAACATCGCCGGCATCACGAACGAGGGCGGTTCGGTGGTCGGCCTAATGCCCCACCCCGAACGCGCCCTCGAAGGAATGCTCGGCTCGACCGACGGGATGGTGCTCTTCGACAGCCTGCTCGCAGCCGTGAAGGCGTAGGCCCTTTTACGCTCGCCCTTCTCTCTTCGCTCTTCGCTCCTCCCTACCTCGAGTTCCGAGATGACCGACAAGCCCAGCAAAAACGAGGACGAGTACTTCCTCCTCCAAGACCAAGAGCTCCTCAAGGCCCAGCGCGCCAAGCTCGACGCCGAGCGCGCCGCTGCCAAGCGCAAGGAGCACTATATGAAGTGCCCCAAGTGCGGCGCCGATCTCAGGGAGCAGGATATGAGCCACGTGAAGGTGGACGTCTGCCCCGAGTGCGGCGGCCTCTGGCTCGACGCCGGTGAGCTCGAGATGATGGCCAAGGTGCGCGACACCGCTGCCGGCGGATTCCTCAAGGACCTCCTCAAGGGACTCCGCAACACGTGAGCGCCACGCCACGCCCCGGCGATCCGGTCATCACCCCCGCGCTCGTCGCGGAGCACGGCCTCACGCCGTTTGAGTACGAACGGCTCGTCAATATGCTCGGCCGTACACCCACGCTCACCGAGCTGGGCGTCGTCTCGGCGCTCTGGAGCGAGCACTGCTCCTACAAGCACTCGCGCCCCGTGCTCAAGACGCTGCCGACGCAGGCGCCCTGGGTGCTGCAGGGTCCGGGTGAGAACGCCGGTGTGATCAGCATCGGCGACGGGCTCGCCGTGGCGTTCAAGATCGAGTCGCACAACCACCCCTCGGCAGTCGAGCCCTACCAGGGCGCGGCGACCGGCGTCGGCGGCATCCTCCGCGACGTGTTCACGATGGGCGCGCGTCCGATCGCGATGCTCAACTCGCTGCGCTTCGGTTCGCTGGAGACGCCGCGCGTGCGTTACCTCGTTGGCGGCGTGGTCAAGGGCATCGGCGACTACGGCAACTGCGTGGGCATCCCCACGGTCGCGGGCGACGTGATGTTTGACGCGGCGTACGAGGGGAATCCGCTGGTCAACGCGATGTGCGTGGGCCTGATGAAGGAAGAGGAGCTGATTCGCGCCAAGGCCGAGGGCGTGGGCAACCCAATCATCGCCGTCGGTGCGCGCACCGGCCGCGACGGTATCCACGGCGCGTCGTTTGCCTCGGAGGATCTCTCGGAGGAGAACGAGGCCAAGCGCCCGCGCGTGCAGGTCGGCGACCCGTTCACCGAGAAGCTCTTGCTCGAGGCGTCGCTCGAACTCATTCGCAGCGGCCACATCGTCGCCATTCAGGATATGGGCGCCGCCGGGCTCACGAGCTCCAGCGCCGAGATGGCCGAGCGCGGCGAGGTCGGTGTCACGATTGACACCACCAAGGTGCCGGTGCGCGAGGAGGGAATGACGCCGTACGAGATCCTGCTCAGCGAGTCGCAGGAGCGGATGCTCGTCGTCGCCAAGCAGGGCCACGAGGACGAGGTGAAGAAGATTCTCGCTAAGTGGGATCTGGCCGCCGAGGTCATCGGCGAGGTGATCGCCGAGCCCGTGTACCGCGTCACCGAGGGCGAGCGCGTGGTCGCCGAGTTCCCCGGCACGCGGTTGGTCACCGACTGCCCGCAGTACCACCCCGAGGCCAAGGAGAGCGACGAGGCCATCGCGCGTCGCCAACGCGACGTGCACGCCATCGCCGAGCTCACGAACGAGCAGGACCCCGCGTGGACGCTCGAGCGCCTGCTGCAGGCGCCGACGATTGCGAGCAAGCACTGGATTCACAGGCAGTATGACTCCACCGTGCGCACCAACACCGTCCTCGGGCCCGGGCACGCCGACGCCGCGGTGCTGCGCATCCGTGGCACGAAGAAGGCGCTCGCGGTGAAGACCGACTGCAACGGGCGCTACGTGTTTCTCGACCCGCGCGTGGGTGGACGCATCGCGGTGGCTGAAGCCGCGCGCAACGTGGCCTGCACGGGCGCGACGCCCAAGGCCATCACGAACTGCCTCAACTTCGGCAATCCCAAGAAGCCCGAGGTGTTCTTTCAGTTCCGCGAGGCCGTCTACGGAATGGGCGACGCCTGCCGCGAGCTCGAGACGCCGGTGACGGGCGGCAACGTCTCGCTGTACAACGAGAATCCCAACGGCGCGGTGTATCCGACGCCGACGATCGGAATGGTCGGCCTGCTCGACGACGCATCGCGCGCCACTGGGATGCGCTTCACCACGCCGGGCGACTCCATCATCCTGCTCGGCGAGAACACCGATGAACTCGGCGGCTCCGAGTATCTCGCCTGGGTCCACGGTGTCGTCGCGGGGGCGCCGCCGAGCATTGATCTCGCGCGTGAGAAGGCGCTGCAGCGCGCCATCGTGGCGGCAATCGCCACCGGACACGTGCGATCGGCGCACGACTGCTCGGAGGGCGGGCTTGCCGTCGCTCTCGCCGAGTCGTGCATCGCCGATCGCAATCAGCCGCTCGGCGCGTCAGTGGACCTCGCGCCGTGGGCTTCGCTGCCGCTACGCGCGTTGTTCTTTGGCGAGGCGCAGTCGCGCATTGTCGTCTCGACGCCCAAGCCCGACGCCGTGCTGGCCATCGCGAAGGAGCACGGCGTGAGCGCGCGGGTGATTGGCCGCGTGACGACGGCGTCCGAGGGCTTGGTGATGACCAGCGGCCCGAAGTCGCTCAAGGCCGATGTCGCCCGCCTCGTGGATGCGTACCACGAGGCACTGCCCCGCGCGATGACCCGCGCGGCCGCCGAGGCCATCAGCGAAGACCCAGCACTCGTCGGGGAGGCCTAGCCGATGTGCGGAATCTTCGGCGTCTCCGGGCACCACGACGCGGCAGCCATCACGCACCTCGGGCTCTACTCGCTGCAGCATCGCGGGCAGGAATCGGCGGGCATCGTGGCGGTCAATGCGGGCGATGTGCACGCCATCCGCGCGATGGGACTGGTCTCCGACCAGTTCTCGAAAGACAAGATGGCGACGCTTACGGGCTCAGTGGCGATGGGCCACACGCGCTACTCCACGGCCGGCTCATCGACGATTGAGAATGCCCAGCCGGCGCTCGTGCGCTTCAAGGGCGGCCACATCGCGCTCGCGCACAACGGCAATCTCACGAACGCGCTCGACATTCGCGGTCAGCTCGAAGATGAGGGCTCCATCTTCTCCTCGTCGGCCGACAGCGAAGTGATCGTGCACCGGCTCGCCAAGGCCAAGGCCGAGAAGCCGGAGGAGAAGCTCGCCGAGGCGCTGCAGGGCATTGAAGGGGCGTACTCGCTCCTCGTGATCATCGGCGACACGCTGGTGGCCGCGCGCGACCCGTTGGGCTGGCGTCCTCTGGTGATGGGGCGACTGAACGGCGGCTACGTCTTTGCGTCGGAGACCTGCGCGCTCGACATCGTGGGCGCCACCGTCGAGCGCGACGTGAAGCCCGGTGAGATCATCGCCATCGCGCCCAACGGCACGATGCGCAGCCTGGAGCGCGGCGCGGCACCGAAGCTGCACCGCTGCGTGTTCGAGTACGTGTACTTCGCGCGGCCCGACTCGCGCGTGTTCGGCGGCTCGGTGGACCGCGCCCGCCGCGCATTGGGACGTCAGCTCGCCAAGGAGCACCCGGCCCCGAGCGCGGATCTTGTGTTCGCGGTGCCCGACTCGTCCAACTCCGCGGCATTGGGTTACGCCGAGACCAGCGGGCTGCCGCTCGAGCTGGCGCTCATCCGCAATCACTACGTCGGCCGCACATTCATCCAGCCCACGCAGTCGGGCCGCGATGCGAAGGTGAAGGTCAAGTACAATCCGGTGCGCGAGATCCTCGAGGGCAAGTCGGTGGTGATGGTGGACGACTCGATCGTCCGCGGCACCACGACCCGTGGCCTCGTGGCGCTCATTCGCGCCGCCGGCGCCAAGGAAGTCCATATGCGGGTCTCGTCCCCCCCGATCACGGGACCCTGCTGGTATGGCATCGACACGCCCGACCGCGATCAGCTCATCGCGGCCAACAACAGCGTTGAGAGCATTGCACGGCAGATCGGGGTGGACTCACTCGGCTATCTCTCGCTCGACGGGATGCTGGGTGCAGTGCCTGGGGGTCCCAAGGGATTCTGTCACGCGTGTTTCTCGGGGCAGTATCCCACCCAGCCGCCGAGCGTCGGACCCGTCCGGATCCAGCGCGCGTAGGCCACTCACCGCCTCGCGGCGGGAGAGCGAGTCGTGTCTCAGTCTGTCTTCTTCTTCGGGAACGGCCACGCCGAGGCCACGCGGGATGACCGCGATCTCCTCGGCGGCAAGGGAGCGAACCTCGCCGAGATGACCAACCTCGGCGTGCCGGTACCGCCGGGCTTCACCATCGCGTGCACGCTCTGCGACGTGTTCCTGGCGACCGGCAAGATTCCGCCGGAGCTGCCGAGTGAAGTCGAGCGCGCGTTGGCGCGACTCGAGGAAGCTGCCGGCCGACGCTTTGGCGACCGCACGAATCCCCTGTTGGTGTCGGTGCGCTCCGGCGCGCGGGTCTCGATGCCCGGGATGATGGAGACCATCCTCAACCTTGGCCTCAACGACGAAACCGTGCGCGGACTCGCCGCGCAGAGCGGCAGTCCACGCTTCGCGTACGATTCCTACCGCCGCCTGCTCCAGATGTACGGCGACGTCGTGCTCGGCGTCCCGATGCACGACTTTGAGCACCTGCTCGCCGCCAAGCGCCTCACCAGCGGTGCGAAAACCGACGCCGAGCTGCCCGCCGAGGCGCTGATGACGCTGGTCGGCGAGTATCAGGCGCTCATCAAGGCCGCCACCGGCAAGTCGTTCCCGCACGATCCGCGCGAGCAGCTCTGGGGCGCCATCGAGGCCGTGTGGCGCTCGTGGACGCTCAAGAAGGCCGTGGACTATCGCCGCGTGAACCATATCGGCGAGACGCCCGGCACCGCCGTCAACATCGTGGCGATGGTGTTTGGAAACCTCGGCGAGGATTCCGGCACCGGCGTGGCGTTCACGCGCGACCCGAGCACCGGCGAGCGCCGTTTCTACGGCGAGTTCCTCGTGAACGCGCAGGGCGAGGATGTGGTGGCCGGCATCCGTACGCCGGAGCCGATCGACCGGATGGCGCAGCGCCTGCCGCAGGCCTACCAGGACCTGATGCGCACGCAGCAGCTCATCGAGACGCACTTCCGCGATATGCAGGATCTCGAGTTCACCGTCGAGCGCGGCAAGCTGTACCTGCTGCAGACGCGTACGGGCAAACGGACTGCGGCGGCCGCGGTGCGCATCGCGCGCGAACTCGTGCAAGAGGGCCTGATCACCAAGCGTGAGGCCCTGCACCGCGTGCCGGCCAAGCAGCTCGACCAACTGCTGCATCCCGTGATTGACTCGAACTCCAAGCACGGCGCACTCTGCAAGGGCCTTCCGGCGAGTCCCGGGGCGGCAAGCGGCATCGTGGTCTTCGACGCGGACGTGGCCGAGGCGCGCGGCGCCCGCGGCGACTCCGTCATCCTCGTGCGTGACGAGACGACGCCCGAGGACTTCCACGGCATCGTGGCTGCCCGTGCGGTGCTCACCGCGCGCGGCGGAATGACTTCACACGCCGCCGTAGTCGCGCGCGGGATGGGCAAGTGTGCCGTCGTGGGCTGTGATGCCATCCGCGTGAACGCGGGGCAGCGCCGCTTCAGTGTCGGCGAGACAGAGGTCGTCGAGGGCGACTGGATCACGCTCGACGGTGGCACTGGCGAGGTCTTCCTCGGCGACCTGCCGACGATGCCCTCGGAAGTGATGCAGGTGAATGCCGGCACGCTCAAGCCCGAGGACGCACCGGTCTATCAGGGCTTTGCCGAGATGTTGGCCTGGGCCAACGAGGCGCGCCGCCTCAAGGTGCGCGCCAACGCCGACACGCCGCACGACGCGCAGGTCGCGCGTGGGTTCGGCGCCGAGGGCATTGGGCTGTGCCGTACCGAGCATATGTTCTTCGACGGCGACCGCATTCACGTGATGCGCGAGATGATCGTGGCGCACGACGAAGGCGGACGGCGGCGTGCCCTCGCACGACTCCTGCCGATGCAGCGCAGCGACTTCGATGGCATCTTCACCGCGATGGACGGGTATCCGGTGACCATCCGGTTGCTCGATCCGCCGCTGCACGAGTTCCTCCCGCACGGTGGCGAAGAGGCCAAGCTCCTGGCGCGCCGCATCGGCGTGACCCGGCGCGACCTGATGCGCATCGTCGAGTCGCTCCGCGAGACGAATCCGATGCTTGGGCACCGCGGCTGCCGATTGGGCGTCACCTACCCCGAGATCACGGAGATGCAGGCGCGCGCCATCTTCGAGGCGGCGAGCGCCTGTCAGAAGCGCGGGGTGCGCGTGCATCCGGAGATTATGATCCCGCTGGTCTCGACCGTGGAGGAGTTCCGGCACCAGCGGAAGATCGTGGACCGCGTGGCGGAACTGGTGCGGCACGAGACGGGCATCGAGGTGCAGTACCTCGTGGGCACGATGATCGAGTTGCCGCGCGCCGCACTGACCGCCGGAGCGATCGCCAAGGAAGCCGAGTTCTTCTCCTTCGGTACCAATGACCTCACGCAGACGACGCTCGGCCTGAGCCGCGACGACGCGGGCCGCTTCCTGCCGCACTATGTCGAGAAGGGCATCTTCGCGGAGGATCCGTTCCAGGTGCTCGACGTGGACGGGGTCGGCCGACTGATTACGATGGCAACGAGCGAAGGACGCAGCGCGCGGCCCGCGCTCAAGGTCGGGATTTGTGGCGAACACGGCGGCGAGCCCAAGTCGGTGGCGTTCTGCCACGACGCCGGGCTCGACTACGTCAGCTGCTCGCCGTTCCGGGTGCCGATCGCACGCCTGGCGGCCGCGCAGGCGGTGAAGGCGTGAGTCTGCGGCGCGGCGCCCAGTTGGCGGGGGCGGTGTTCGTGTGCACCTGGGTGCCGCTCACGCTGTGGCGGGGCCTGGCGCAGGGTCGGAGCTTCCGTATCGGTGCCGAGGGGCAAGGCGCCGTGTCGCCGCTCATCGAGGGCGTGATTCAACTCGCCTTCGTGATGCTCGTGCCGGCGATGCTCTTGGCGCTCCTCGCGTTCGCGCTGTGGGCCTGGCGGGAGGAGCGCCGTCGGGCGCGCTAGACGCTAGAAGCCCGCGCGCTTCCACTTGGCGATGGTGTCGCGCACGAGATCGCGCACGCGTTCGGTCACCAAGCGGCGATACCGGTCGGCCTTGGCCTGATCAAAGTCGGTCGGCCACCCGGACCCCGGCTGATACAGCGTAATCGCCGACGGGAACGGCACCGCCGCCCACGCGCCTGGCGCCGGGTTCGGCGTCGCCATCTCCGGGCCCGTATAGCGCTGTTTCTGTACGAGCGATGCGTCCACGCTCTGAATGAACGCCGTCTCATTCACGCCGGCGTGACCGCCCTGCGAGCCGAACACCTGCTCACTGATGTCTGTCGTCAGCGACCACCAGTTCACGACCAGCGTGTTCACGCGGTGCGCCAACGCGACCTCGCGCGCCACCTCGGTCAGGATGGCCGTCTGCCCGCCGCCGTGGCCGTTCAGGATGATGATGTCGCGGAAGCGGTTCTTGGCCAGCCCCTCGAGCACGGCGCGCACGTACGCGCGGAACGCATCGTCCGGGATGTGCAGCGCGCCGGGATACGGCGCCATCGCCCCCGTGACGCCGTAGGGAATGTGCGGCGCGATCAACGCATCGATGCCGGCCTCGCCCGCAATCGCGCGCGCCAACGCGATCGGCGCCGTGTTGTCCGCGCCGTTGTTCGCCACGCCGTGCGGCTCCAGCGTCCCCACCGTCAGAATCACCGTGCGGTGCCGCGCGGGCACCAGTTCGGCGAACTCCATCCAGTTGAGGTCATCCATCAGGCGGGTGCGCGGGGCCTGGGCGAAGCTCGCGGAAGTCGCGAGGCCGAGGATAACCAGCGAGCGAACCAGAGTGCGCATTGGACGGAACCGGTGAACAGGTGAGAACGAGCGACACGGCGAGTACGCGCCACCCGAAATAGATTCACTGCTATGACCAACCGCCAACCCGTCTCTTCGCCCGATGCGCCCAAGGCCATCGGCCCGTACTCGCAGGCCGTCTGGAACGGCGACTCGCTGTTCTGCTCGGGTCAGACGCCGATCGACCCCGCCACGGGCAAGCTCATCGCCGGCGATGTCGCGGCGCAGACGCACCGGGTGTTCGACAATCTCGCGGCCGTGCTCGCCGCAGCGGGGCTCTCGCTGGCCGACGCCATCAAGTGCAACGTATATCTCACCGATATGAAGGAGTTCCCGGCGATGAACGCGGCGTACGAATCGCGCTTCAGCGCGCCCTTCCCCGCGCGGACCACCGTCGCGGTCGCCGGCCTGCCGCTGGGCGCCCAGGTGGAAATCGAGCTCGTCGCGCGCCGCCGCTAGGAGCAGGGCGCGCGACGCACCGGAATCAGCCGAGCTTGGGCAACCAGCCGTACTGGTTCGCCAAGCTCACCAGGAACGCGACAAGCACCAGCAGCGCCACGAGCCGCGGCAGCGCAGACGGCGGCTCGGGATACTTCACCACGAACGACGAGCCGGCGCCGGCCGGCAGTTGGCCGACGCGCGTCAGCGCGCCCCCGAACGGCACGTTCATCTTGACGCGGCCATTCACCGCCCAGCCGTTCGCATCAAGGATCGGCCCGAGGTTACGCTGCCGCAGCTTGAGCCAGGCAATCAGCATTGACGGCGACGAGATGAGCAAGAAGATGCCGCCGAACGCCAGCACAATCTTCCAGAACGGCAGCGTGAGGATCCCGGCCAGGTAGCCGACGATCGTTGCCAGCAGGGTGCCGATGGCGCCGAAGGCCACGCCGAGTGCGGCCACCGTGCCCACATCGATCTTCTTGGGCGCCTCGGCCGCCTTCTTGTCCACGTTCGCGGTCGCCGTCGCCGCACCGGCGAGCTTCTCGTCGGCACTCGCCTGCCCCGCCGCGGCCCGCTTGGCCACCTGCTCCTCGATCATCCGGACCAGCTTCTTGTACGGCGCCCAGAAGGCCTGTTTGATCGAAATCGGATTCTCGATGATCTTCGTGATCGTCGCGTCCCAGTCGTTGCCGTCCCGATCGTAGAACACGCCGTTGCGACCGACCATCAGGTTATCGCTGTCTCCGCCGGTGAAGGCGGCGGCGATGGTCATCGTCGCGCCACCCGTTCGCGTGCAGTCGCAATACGCGAGGTAGCACTTGGCGAGCCCCGCCAGCGCCGCGTGCTTGCCCGCGTCGTCCACGCGAACGCACAGGTCCGCGCTGCGGCCGTCGAGAAAAAGCCGCCCCGCCTGGAAGACGGCCGGCCGCTCGCGTCCATAGAAGTCCCGGAACGCCACGAAGTTGTTGAGCAGGGCCGCGAGGTCGCGCTGATAGCGCACGAGGCGCTCCACATTGTCAATCGCATTCATCGCCGGCGCCACGGCGGCATCTTCGGCGATCAACCCGTTGAGCGCGGCGCGCGCACCGCCGGCCCGCACGGCACGCACGCGAGCAATTCCCAGCGCTTCCACCTTTGCACCCTGCTTGTCCGCCGCCCACGCCGCGTGCGCCGCGAACTTGGCCTGCACCTGCTGCCACTCGGCTTCGGTCAGCGCCGTGCGTGCACCAAGCTCCGGCGCGACGGCGAGCGTCGCAAATGCGGCAATCGGCGCCGCCCACGCGGGGTTGACGCCGTCACCCAACGGCAAGGCGCGGCCGCCCTCGACGCGCGCTAGCGGCAGCGCCGCAATCTCGGACGTCGCCGACGGCAGCGCCTTGGCCGCGAGCGCGGCATAGGCGTCTTCGCTCAGATTCATCGCCGCCGTCGCGCGTGGGTCAAACGCCGCCAAGCGGCAGCGCGCGAAGTAGTCGTCAATCTTCGCACGCACCGCCTCGAGCGCGGCGAACGCCGGGACGGTGGCATCGCCGAGGGGCAGCAGCGCCGCCGCCTCGCTTGCCGAGCGGTCGTACCACGCCGCGTACGCGTCGCATTCGCCGAAGAACGCATCGAGTGTCGCCTGCGACACGCCCGGGCGGCCACCGCGATCGCTCGCCGCCCCCATCGTCGCGATGACCTCCTCCGCGACTTGCTTCGCGTCGGCGTCGCCGATCACGTCGAGCGACACCACGCCGTCGCCATTGAAGCGGCTTTGCGCGAACACCTGAGCCTTCTGGGTCGCATCGGCCACCGTGATGACCGCGGCGTCAGCCTTGCCGAGGCTCCGGAGAATCTCGTGTGCAGACTTGTTGAGTCGCGCGCCCTCCTCTGTGGTCACGTCAATGGCGCTGAGCGAAAGGTCACCGCCGGCGAACAGGCCCGCCGGATCCTTGAGCACGCTGCAGGCCCACTCGACCGCGCTCAGCACTTCGGGTACGCGAATGCGACCGTCGCCGTCGCTGTCCATCAGGGTGAGTGTGCGCTCGTCGAACTCCAGCCCCTTCACGGGACACGCGAGCGCCACCCACAGCGTCGGATCGAGATCCCGGAGATGCCGGAGGTCGTCGGCCGTCTCGAGGGCCACCTGGTCGGAACCGCCGGCCCGAAAAAAGCGCCAGGTGTGCTTGGAGTGTGTCATTGGCGTCGTCGAAGTGTGGGAACGTGGGTCGCCTGCCGTGAATATCGTCCCCGCGCGCGCGAACGTCGAGGGCGGCGCCACCCTTGTCGGCGCCGGTGAATCGGCGAGATTCAGGCAATGCCGCCGCACCCTGCGCTCGAGGTCTTCCGCGCGTTTCTCCGCCTCGGGCTGACGTCGTTTGGCGGACCAATCGCTCACCTCGGCTACTTCCGCCGCGAGTTCGTCGAGCGACGCCGCTGGCTCGACGAGGCGCAGTTCGCGCAGTTGCTCGCCATCAGCCAGTTCCTGCCGGGACCAGCGAGCAGTCAACTCGGCTTTGCGATCGGGCTCGTGCGCGCGGGGTGGATGGGCGCAATCGGGGCTTTCGTGGCGTTCACGCTCCCGTCTGCCCTCCTGCTCTTCGCACTCGCCGCCGCCGGCGCGTGGACGGCGACGCCTGTCGGTCAGGGAATCACCCAGGGGCTCAAGCTGGCCGCCGTCGCCGTGGTCGCGCACGGCGTGGTGCGAATGGCCCGTCAGATGACGCCGGATGCGGTACGAATCGTAATCGCCGTGGCCGTGCTGGCGGGAATGCTCCTGGTGGACGCGCCGTGGATGCAGCTCGCGGTCATCGCGGCGGGAGCCGTAGCCGGTGCGCTTGCCGTGCACGGCATTCCGCAGGACGAGGGCGCGCGATTCACGCTCCGCTACGGTCCCAGCGGCGCCGCCGTCGCGGCCCTGCTTTTTGTCGTTGGGCTCGCCGCCGCACTCACGTGGCCCAGTACCCTGCCCTCGCTCGCGTCGCTGGGCGCGGCGTTCTGGCAGGCCGGCTCGCTCGTCTTCGGCGGGGGTCACGTCGTGCTGCCGCTCATCGAGCGCTCGGTGGTCTCGCCGGGCTGGGTGAGCGCCGATGTGTTCCTAGCGGGCTACGGCGCCGCGCAGGCCATTCCCGGCCCGATGTTCTCGCTCGCGGCATTCCTCGGCGCGCAGGTCCCGACGGGGGCACCCGCCGCACTCGGGGCGCTCGTGGCGACACTCGCCGTGTTTGTCCCGGGATTCTTGCTCGTCGTGGCCATTTTGCCCGCGTGGACACGCCTCACCCAGTTGCCGCGCGCACTCAACGCCGTCGCCGGCGTCAACGCCGCCGTCGTGGGGCTACTCGCCGCGGCGTTGATCGACCCCGTGATTACGACGGCCGTCAAGCACCCACGGGATGTGGTGATCGCGGTCGTGGCGCTCGCCTTGCTCTGGGACGGGAAACGCTCGGCGTTGTGGAGCGTAGGGTGGTGTGTCGCGGCAAGCGCCGCGTCCGCGCTATTCATCCGATAGGAGCACCACCGTGTCTACCGACGACATCACACTTCGACCCGCCGCGGCCAGCGACCGGCCCGCGGTCGCCGAGCTCCTGCGGGCTGCCGAGCTGCCGCTGGATGGCGTGCCCGCGGGGCTCGAGCACTTCATCGTGGCCACGCGCGGCGGAGAGGTGGTCGGCGCCATCGGACTCGAGGTCTACGGCGACGCCGCGTTGCTGCGCAGCGCGGTGGTCCACCCGAATCTTCGCGGCGTCGGGCTCGGTGAGCGACTGGTGGACGCGGTGCTGGGAGAAGCGCGGGCGCAGCGCATCCAAGACGTCACGCTGCTCACCACGACGGCGATGGACTGGTTCCCGCGCTTCGGCTTTACGCGGATCAATCGGGCGGACGTGAACCCCGCCCTGCTCGTGTCCGAGGAGCTCCGCGGAGCCTGCCCGGCGACGGCAGTGGTGATGCGGCGAGCCCTCTAGAAAACTAATGCAGTTGTGAGTTTTGAGTATTGAGTTATGAGAATCAGCCACTGACTCTCACAACTCACAACTCACGACTCACAACTGCAGTTCAGAGCGACCCCAGCCCAAACCAATCCCAGCCCTACAACGATCCATCAACAACCCAAGTGGAGGCGGAGGGATTCGAACCCTCGTCTTGCATAAGATCTTCCACAGCGTCTACGCGCGTATCCCGTCGATTATTGTCCCCACACGCTGGCCGACAGGCCGCCGTCGCGCAGGTGATTCCATCTTGATCTCGCCGACTGGCGGAGGACGCGCCAGTAAGCCAGCCCGGTTTTGCGATACCCAAGTGTCGCCCCGGGCGGGGCTACGTCTCGGGCACTGCTACGGTAAAGCTAGGCTTTACGCAGCGAGAGCGAAGTTGTTGTTCGCAGTTGGAAATTTCCCGAGTGTTTAACCAGGAACCCGAGGACCTGGGCGCGCAGCCATAGAGCCACCTACACAATCGAAACCGGTCGCCCCCGTGGTGCTCCGAATGAATACCTCACGGGGGCCAAAGGTTCAATCGCTTTGGGGGCCTCTCGCGCCCACCTCTGCTACGCGCCGGCCAGCTCCACCCGATTCCGCCCAGCGTGCTTGGCCGCGTACAGCGCCTTGTCCGCGCGCTCAAACAGCCGTGCCCCCGCCCCGGCGCGCGCCGCGTAGAGCGCGACACCGAAGCTGGCGGTCACGCGAACCGGGCCGGCGGCCGTCGTCACCGTCAGCGACTCGATCCGGCGCCGCAGGCGCTCGGCGACCTCCAACGCGCCCACCTCGTCGGTCTGAGGCAGCAGCATCGCCAGCTCCTCGCCACCGAGTCGCGCCACGAAGTCCGTGGTCCGGCGCTCCTCGTTCAGCGCGCGACCGACCGCGATCAGCACCGCATCGCCCGCTTCGTGCCCGTACGTGTCGTTCACCTTCTTGAAGTGATCCACGTCCACGAGCACGAGAGCCGAGCGCCCGCCGTAGCGGTCCGTCTCACCGAGGATGCGCGCGAAGATTTCATCGAAGTGGCGGCGGTTCGGCAGGCCCGTGAGCTGGTCCGTACGCGCGCGCTCGGTGGCTTCTTGCACCGCCCACGCCGTCTCCAGCGCGCCCGCGGCAATCGTCCCAAGGTCGTTCGCCGCGTGGCCGTCGTTCATTGAGAGCGCCCCGCGCTCGCGATGCCCCAGCACCATCGCGCCGATCGGCGCCTCGCGATCACTGCGACGCAACGGCACGACCAAGAGCGAGCGCGTTCCCGACGGAAGCGGTGCGCCGTCGAATACCGGATCGCGCGTGGAGAGCAGCGGCCGCGCATCGGCAAATGCCTTCGGCGCGCCGGTGCGGCAGACCTCGCCCACGATCGAGCCCTGCCGCGCCGTAGGCTGTGGACCGAAGTCCGGCGCGCTCTCGCCAAAATGCGTCGGAACGCCAAGTCGTTGAACCGGATCCCAGCGGACCACCACGGCCCACTCCGCACCGGTCACCACGCAGGCATCGCGGGCGAGCATCTGTTCGAGCGCGAGCGGGTCGCGACTGCCCTGCAGTGTGGTCGCAGTGCGGATCATCGCGCGCAGTTTCTGATTCCGCGTGGCCACGAGCGCCCGCGCGCGCACAATCTCGTACAGGTCGGCGATGGCCCGCGCGTGGCGAGAGGTCCACTCCGTGATGGCCGTGCGGCCCATCGTGGGCTCGTCATTGAAGTGCACGGAGAGCGCCCCACGTTCCTCGGCGAGCATCACGCCGACGGCGAGAATCGTGAGGCGGTCGCCGCCGGCGTTGAACGTGGACTGTTGTTCGCTCGCGCTGAGTTCTACGAGTAGGCGTGCGGACTCTGCCAGCTCCGGCGGCTGTCGTGTCGGGGCCCAGGCCGCGGCCACGAGCCGCCCCACGTTCTCTTCATCGGGCCGCCACAGCACCGCGCAATCCGCGCCGATGTGTTCGCAGAGCAAGGTGATGGCACGTTCGAGCACGCGCCGGTCCTCGCGGTCCGCGTCGGGTGAGATGGCGAACTCACCGGAGCGAAAGGCCGTCAGCAGCTGTCGCGTCTCACGCCGGCGTTCGGGATCGGGCTCTACGTCGGGTGCACCCGGCGCGTCGGGTGCGCGCGGCGTGAGCAGCGGCAGTCCACGCCGCGTCGCCACGTATGCGATGAGCACAACGACCAGCCCAAGCGCAAACCAGGCCACGTCGTTACCCGTCGAGGATGCGGGCGGCGGCAACAGCGGCGCCAAACCCGTTGTCGATGTTGCAGACCGTTACGCCCGCCGCGCAGGAGTTGAGCATCGTCAGCAGCGGGGCGAGACCGCCGAAGGCTGCGCCGTAGCCGACGCTGGTTGGTACGGCGATCACCGGCACGCGCACGAGGCCACCGACCACACTCGGGAGCGCCCCATCCATTCCTGCCACAACGATCACGACCGCCGCATCGTGAAGTGTCTCGCGCTTGGCGAGGATGCGGTGAATGCCCGCCACGCCCACGTCCGTGACGCGCTGCACCGGGTGCCCAAACGCATCCAGCGTGACCGCCGCTTCCTCGGCCACGCTCAAGTCGCTGGTGCCGGCCGTCACGACGGCCACGGCCCGCGTGCCGCGCTGCAGCGCAACGCTTCCGCGCAGCAAGGCCGTGCGGGCGAGCGCGTTGATCTCCACTGCAGGCCACCGCGCGACAAGGGCCCCGCGCACGTCCGGCTCGGCGCGCGTGACCAGGAAGCCATCGCCGTGCGCCGCGAGCCGCTCACAGATCCCGACCACCTGCGCCACGGTCTTGCCCTGCCCGAACACTACTTCGGGAAACCCCTGGCGCAGCGCGCGGTGCGCATCGAGGGTCGCGAAGCTCAGCTCGTCCACCGGTGCGCTATCGAGCTGCTGAAGCGCCGCGTCGGCCGTGAGACGTCCCGCGGCGACGTCCGCCAGCAACGCCCGCACTCGATCGCGTCTCATCAGATCGCCCCCGAGGAGGCGCTCACGCCGCCTCGGCCTCGCGCATCCACTCACTCCGCAGGTACTCCGCGAAGATCCCCTCGACTTCGTCAAACGAATTCACCGCGTGCAGCTTCTTCCGCAGCTCGGCGGAGTTCGGCAGACCCTTCACGTACCAGCCGAGGTGCTTGCGGAACTCGAGCGCGGCGCCGACGGGGTCGGCCTCGTAGGCCTGCACCATCCGCGCGTGCTCCAGCGCCACCTGGAAGCGCTCCTCCACGCTCGGCGTCGCCGGCATCGGGAGTCCATCGAGCAGCGCCCGCGCCTGCTTGAAGATCCACGGCTGCCCGAAGGAGCCACGCGCGATCATCACCGCATCACAGCCCGTCTCGCGGTGCATCCGCAGCGCATCCTCGGCCGTCTTGATGTCGCCATTGCCGATGACGGGAATCTCGACGGCCTGCTTCACCATCGCGATCTCCTCCCAGCGCGCCTGGCCCGTGTACATCTGCGTGCGCGTGCGCGGGTGCAGCGCAATCGCGCGCACGCCGGCCTCCTGGCACTTGAGCGCGATCTTGACGGGGTCGCGCATCTCCTCGCTCCAGCCGCTGCGAATCTTGCAGGTCACCGGCAGGTGCGTCCCCTGAATCACCGCGCGAATCACCGACTGCACGAGGTCGAGGTCGCGCAGGCAGCCGGAGCCGCCGTTGCGCTTCACGACCTTCTTCACCGGACAACCGAAGTTGATGTCGATGTAATCCGGCTGAAACACATCCGTGACGAGCGCCGCGGCCTCGCGCATCGCGTCGGGCTCGGCGCCGAAGATCTGCACGCCGATTGGGTGCTCGTCCGGCGAGAAGCGCAGCTTCGCTATGGTCGCCGCATTCTCACGGCGGATGCCTTCGGCCGAGAGAAACTCCGTGACGACGACGTCAGCGCCCCAGGCGCGGCAGAGACGCCGAAACGGCGACTCCGAGACCCCGGCCATCGGGGCCAGGATCACGGGGACGGCGGCGGTGCCGGTCGGGTACGGGAAGCGCATCTTGCGAAAGCTAGGAGAGGCCCCAAACGCTTGCAACATCACGGTTTGACTGCCCCTTGGACGGGGGTTAGCTTCTCCCGAATGGAACTCCGGGAATTCTTCTCTGAAGACGCGATCCAGTTGGAGCTCGCGGGCAGTTCGAAGGACGACATCCTGAAGGAACTCATCGCCCTCCTCAAGCTCGAGGAGAAGGACGAGGCGATGCTGTTCAAGATGCTGAAGCGCCGCGAGAACCTCGGGTCCACGGGGATCGGGCGTGGCATCGCCATCCCACACTGCCGCTCGCTGGTCGTGAGCAAGCTGCGGGTGGCGTTCGGCCGCAAGCGCGCCGGCGTGGACTTCAAGGCGATCGACGACAAGCCGGTCCACTTCTTCTTCCTGATCGTGGCGCCGCCGCTCGAGGTGTCCAACCAGTACCTGCCGGTGCTGGGGAAGAT
>CAYPYY010000007.1:29425-44475 GCA_964414995.1 uncultured Gemmatimonas sp. | reverse complement strand
AGCAACTGAGCAGGACGCACACGGGGGCCCCGCGTTCCGACGCGGGGCCCCCGTGTCGTTTACCGCGCGACGTCGAGCGCCTCTTCCACGCGCGCGGCGAGATCAACCCAGTGGGCGCGTGCAACCGACGAACCCGCTGACGCTGCCGCCGCGCGCGCAATCGACTGCACCCGACGCAGCTCGGCGCGCGCGATCGCCCCGAAATCGGTCCGCGCCACATTGAGCGGCGGCAGCGCGCCGGGGAACGTCGCCGGCGCTGCGGTCGGTGTGGGCGGATTCACAAGCGCCGCGAGCCGATCGAGGTACACGCGATGCAGCGCCCGACGCGACGCATCGGGTGTGCCCGGCACCACCAGTGATGCGGTGAGTTCGCCGAGGAACACCGCGGCCTCGTAGCCCGCACCCGGCTGCAAGCGTGCCGCCAGATCCATCCGCTCAAGCCGTCGCGCATCCGTGAGCTGCGTGACCACCCCGGCCTGGCGCGCCGCGAGCGCACTTGTCGCCGCGTTGGGTCCGGTGCGCGAAAGAATGTCCGCCGGCACGAGCCACGACGGCGTGCTGAACACGTTGGCAGTGAGGAATCGCAGTGCCTCGCGCTGGCGCGCCACTGGGACCACCTGCCACACCGGTCCGGCTTGGTCCGCGACCTTTGGGTCCACCTGCATTCCACCCACGAGGTTGGTCACGTGCCCCATATATGTGCCCCACATCCCGATGAGTTCGCCGTGGATCTCCGCGAGGTCGTCATAGGGCTCGCCGGGCTTGGTGGTCCACGCGACAAGCTGTGGCACCACGCGACGCAGGTTCTGCACGGCGTAGGTCGAGGACTTCACCGGATCGTCGCCGAGGTCCTCGGTCTGCGCCCGCGGATCGGTTCCGACCAGGTTCTGTGGCAGATAGCGATACGCGAACGGCCCCGACGACTCGCGGAGCAGGCGCTCGAGCAGGGGGCGCTCGGCCTCCGGCGTCGTCGCCTGCGGAAACACGCGATAGCCCCACTCGATCACGAAGTCATCGAAGGGTCCGAGGCGCCGGATGAAATCCTTGGGCTCGAGCCCGTCGCCCGGCTGCGCGACGTAGTTCTGTCGCGCGTAGTCCATAATCGTCGCCGACACGCCGAAGCGATTCGTGAACGCGCGCGAGCGCAGCGAGTCGGTGGGGAACGACGCCGAGGCGATCATATTGTGCGGCAACCCGAGGGCGTGACCGACCTCGTGCGTGATGACCTGGCGCATCGTCTCGCCCATCAGCGCCTCGGGGATCTCGAGCGAGCGGGCCGCGGGATTCGCCGCGCCCGTCTCGATCATCAGGCGGTTGCGGTACGACCGCATATGGTTGTGATACCAGGTGATGTCGCTCTCGATGATCTCGCCGGTGCGCGGATCCGACGTACTCGGGCCCACGGCGTTGCGCACCGTGGACGCGGCCCAGCGCACCACGGAATAGCGGATGTCCTCGGGATCCCACTCGGGGTCCTGCGCCGGCGTCGGCGGATCCATCGCGCGCACGGCGTTCTTGAAGCCGGCACGCTCGAAGACCTTGGCCCAATCCTCGATGCCCTGCCGCACGTACGGCCGCCACTGCGGCGGCGTCGCGGGGTCCAGGTAGTACACGATCGGCTTCACGGGCTCCACGAGTTCGCCACGCGCGTACGCGGCGGGATCGCGCGGCTCGAGCCGCCAGCGCCGGATGAACGTCTCGGTCGCGGCCTTCTGCTCGTCGAGGCCGTAGTTCACGCGGCTGACCGCGAAGAAGCCGATGCGCGCATCGGCGAGCCGCGGGCGCATCGGTTCCTTGGGCAGCAGCACGAGCGACTGCCGCATCAGGATCGTGATGGTCGCGGCGTCGGCGTCGCCCGGGGGCGCGCCCGCGTCGAAGGTCTGCGTGTGCGAGACCTCGACGTTCATTGGGAACGAGCGAATGCCGTCGAGAGACGAGCGCGCCGGGTCGAGCCGACGCACTTGATACGTGCGGCGCTGCGCGGCGTCGAGCCCACTGATGGCCGGCGTATCGCCGCCGAAGAACTCGGTGACATCAATGACCATCGCCGATGAGTCGGCCTTGTACGCCTGCGCCGGAAAGCTCGCGAGCACGGGACCCACGTTGTTGAGGCGCACCGAGCGGGCGATGGCGAGCGTGTCGGCGGCGTAGGCTGCCGTCGACAGTGTGCGCAGCAGCATCCGGTCGCCGTTGCGCTCGAAGCGCACGAGGCGCTCCTGCAGACTGGTGCCCGCCGAGATGAAGCCACCGACGCCAGCCGGAACACCGGCGATGCGCGAGACCAGGAGGAGATCGCGCCCGACGATCGAGTCGGGCACCTCGAAGAACCAGCGATCCTCGACTTTGTGGACGGTCACCATTCCGGCATCGGAGACGGCGCGGGCGGTGATGACCTGGTCATAGGGCCGCGGCCGGCGCGCAGCAGCGCCCTGACCTCCGCCCGCCGCAGCGGCGCCTGCTCCGGCGCCGGGCTGTCCGCCCTGCGCACCCAGCGTGACCGGAGAGAGGACGAGTGCCACGATGAGGACGCGCGCGAGAGACATCGGCGGAGCTCCAAAGAGGGTCTGGTAAGAAAAGGGGCGGTCCGATTCCTCGGCCCGCCCCCTCTTACGTCTCACATCTCACATCTGCTGTTGCGCCCTACCAGCGGTAGTGCGCAAACGCCTTGTTGGCCTCGGCCATCCGGTGCGTGTCGTCCTTCTTCTTGATGGCGTTGCCCTCACCCTTGGCGGCGGCGAGCACTTCGGCGGCCAGCTTCTCGGCCATCGACTTCTCGTTGCGCTCACGCGAGTAGAGGATCAGCCAGCGCATCGCCAGCGCAGTGCGGCGCTCGGGGCGCACTTCGACCGGCACCTGGTACGTGGCACCACCGACGCGGCGGCTCTTCACCTCGACGACCGGCTTGAGGTTGGTGAGCGCCTGCTTGAAGACGTTCACGCCCGGCTGCTGCGACTTGGCTTCAACGACGTCCATCGCGCCGTAGAAGATGCGCTCGGCGGTGGCCTTCTTGCCCTGATACATCAGGACGTTGATGAACTTGGAGACGGTCTGGCTGTCATAGCGCGCATCAGGCAGCACGGCGCGCTTCACGGCACTCTTGCGGCGGCTCATTTACTTCTTCCCTCCAGCCGCGGCACCCGCCTTCGGCTTCTTGGTCCCGTACTTGGAGCGGCTCTTGTTGCGCCCGTTGACGCCGGAGGCGTCGAGCTTGCCGCGCACGATGTGGTAACGCACGCCCGGCAGGTCCTTCACACGGCCACCGCGGATGAGCACGATCGAGTGCTCCTGCAGGTTGTGGCCTTCGCCCGGGATGTAGGCGGTGACTTCGAAGCCGTTCACGAGACGGACACGCGCGACCTTGCGCAGCGCCGAGTTCGGCTTCTTGGGGGTGGTGGTGTACACGCGGGTGCACACGCCACGCTTGAACGGATTCTCCTTCAGAGCCGGCGCCTTGTCCTTCTTGACGACTTCGCGGCGGCTCTGCCGGACGAGCTGATTGATCGTCGGCATCTTACCCTGAGTTGTTCGACCTTCTGTAACTACGTGGATCGCCCGGACGGGCGGCACGGAACAGAGCCTTAGAAGCTAGCTGGGCGGGGGCCGAGGGTCAACCGTCGCTCCTACGGCGCCCCGGGAATCGAGCCGAGCGGCTCGCTGTCTGCCAAGATCTTGGTGAGCCAGAGGATACCCGCCGTCGCCGCCACGATCGCGGCCACCGTCTCCCGGCGCATCATCTGGCGTCGCTCAATCAGGTCCACCGCGGCCAGGGGAATCTCCACGCGCTGGGTGGTCCCGTCCACGATGCCGCGGATGGTGTCGGACTCAATGCGCGACCACGAGAGACGCACCTGACTCGAGTCCCACTTGGTCACGCGGAGGTCGTCCGGCAGATCCCCCGTCCGCGGCAGAGCCCCGACCGGTGTCCATTGAAAGCAGCCAGAGAGCAGGATCGCCACCGCCCCAAACACCGCGTACCGCCGCATCGCCTGCGCTCCAGTAAGAGGTCACCTCGACGTGCCGCGCTACTACCCGGCTGCGGGCGTCGCGATCGCGAACACGGCCGAAAGCTATAGGCCGACCAGCACGTCCACGGGCAAGGCGTTTTGCTCCCGCACGCCGCGCTCGTACGCCCCGCAAAGCGGCGCGATGCCGTTCGCGTAGTACGAGATCAGCTCGCGTCCGCGCGGCAGGACCAGAAAGTGATCCCCTTCCTTATGGAGTACGCGACGCATCGACAGCATTCGATACGCCCGTTCGAACGTCTCCGTCGCCTCGCGCTGCGGCTCGACGACCTCGGCGCCCCGCGCGACGAGCACGTCGCGCAGCTCCTCGATGCGCGCCAGCAGCGTGGCTTCCGGGATGACCTCGGAGTCGAAGGTCTGCAAGGCGGCGCACACCAGCGGCACCGCCGTCACCGGCACGAGCTCGCCGACGCGCCGCATCAGGTCGTCGGTGAACTCCTGCACGGCGGCCAGCCGCTGATGGCGCTCGCGCTCGAACAGCGGCGCGCCCGTGGCCTCGAGCGCGCGCAGCCACGGCAGCACCGGGATCGGTTCGCCGACGACCACGGCCGCGCGACCGTAGCGCCGCCAGCGTCCCGTGCCCATTCGGCCGAAGCTGCCGAACGCGAAGTTCACGACCTCCCGTAGCTGCTGCCAGCGTGAGACGCGCGTGCCACTCTCGCTGGTGCGCAACT
Organism: uncultured Gemmatimonas sp.; assembly: GCA_964414995.1. Lineage (GTDB taxonomy): Bacteria > Gemmatimonadota > Gemmatimonadetes > Gemmatimonadales > Gemmatimonadaceae > Pseudogemmatithrix. Next base: position 39,779 of record CAYPYY010000007.1, on the reverse strand, counting down.
CGCGGAGCAGGCTGCGATCCTCCAGCACGCGGTCGTAGTTGAGCCCGACGGGCACGATGTACATCCGCTCGGCGAAGCCCGGCTCGCGCGCGGTGCCAATCATATAGTCGAGCATCCCCACCTTGGCGGGGCGCAGGCGCCCGTCGCGCGAGAGGCCGCCCTCCGGAAACAAGCCCTGCGTCACGCCGTTGCGCGTGATGAGCTGCACGTAACGCTCGAGCACCGTGTGATAGAGGGGCTCGCGGTAGCGTCGGCGAATGAAGTACGACCCGAAACTCTTGAAGAGGTATTCCAGCGGGAACACGCGCGCCCACTCGCCGACCGCGTACGAGATCGCGACCTGGCCCGCCAACCCGTAGCTCGCGAGCACGTAGTCGGCGTTCGAGCGGTGGTTCATCACGTAGACCACGATACTTTCGCGCGGGAGGCGCTCGAAGGCTTCGGGGCTGCGCACCTTCACCGACGTCTTATAGAAGAGTCCGAGTGCCGCCTTGGAGATGGCGTACCCGAACTGGTAGTACATAAAGAGGTTGAACGCGGGGACGATCTCGTCGAGGTAGAGCCGCACGCGCCGCCAGACTTTGGTCTTCGGCAGGTTGTGCTCGGCCGCGTGCGCGGCGACGGCGGCGGCGATGCGCTCATCGGCCAGCAGCGACTCGACGATGTAGCGCTTGGCGGTGAGCTTGAAACGATCCACGCGGGCGCGGAAGCGCAACAGCGCGCGCCGCGCGAGCCGTGCGGTCCAACGCCGCCAGATGGCAGCGGCGAGGAGCGTGACGGCGGCCAGCAGGGCCAACCAGATGGCGGGCGACATCGCAGGGAACGTGGGTTGAAGGCTGGCCGCGCGGAAGTGCGGTGGCGCGGCTAGCGCGCGACGGGTGCGAACTCGAGCGTGAGCGTCTCGCCCTCGGGGGTCGTCCACCAGCGATCGAAGAGCGTCGCGCGGGCAGCGTGGATGGCCGCGAGCTCGGCTGCAGTCACGGCGCGCGGTGGCTCAGCGCCTGACGCCTCGAACTTGCTGCGCACCTGGGCGTTGAGCGCATCGGCATCGAGCAGGTCGCCGCCGGCCGCGCGGCTCGCACGCTCGGCGTCGAGCATCCCGACGATGGTCTCCGCCCAGAGTGCCTCGCGCGGGATGGGGCCGCGAGGATACGGCGGGCTGAAGTCGTCGAACTCCCACCCCGACGCGACGAGCCCGTAGAAGGCGCCGGCGAGTGCGAGCGTGGTCTCGACGGCAAAGTGCGTGAGGTCGTGGTGGGCGAAGAACTCGGCGTAGCGCTCCTGCCGCTGCCACGTGGTCGTCCCATCGGCGCGTTCGAGCGTGAGCGCCGAAGCGCCACCGTGCTTGCGCTTCAGGCGCAGCGTGAGCCGTGCCGAACCGTCAGCGCTGCTCGCGCGCACGCTTGAGTTCGGCGAGTGCCTCGCGCGCCGCCGCGGCTTCGCGCGAGTCTGGGAACGCATCGATGAGCCGTCGGAGCTCCACCATCGCGCGGCCCTCGTCACGGAGGGGCGAGTCGAGGTACAGATCCACGAGCTTCTGCTGCACATAGCGCCGCAGGTCCGGTCCGCCGGCGCCGCGGCCACGCGCATCGAGATAGAGCGTGAGCGCGCGCGCGTGGTCACGCCGCTCCCGGAGATGAAAGTCCGCGGCTTTGACGAGGACGCCGATCTCGCGGCCGGACATCGTCAGCTCGTGTTCGAACGCCGCCGCCGCCCCATCGAAGTCCCCGCGCGCAATCATCGCGTCAATGTGCGAGTACGTGGGGACGTACTTCGTGGAGTCCCCACTTGGCGTGTAGAGCACCGTCGCACCACGTCCGGCGAGTCCGCCGACGACGCGCCAGATCAGCACGCCGATCAAGTAGCCCGGTGGAAAGAGCAACAGGCAGCCGGGGATGCCGAGCAGAAAGAGCCCCCAGATGACGCCGACCGTGCCGCAGATGAGGCCGTGCACGGCACCGCGCTCGAGAAGCCACTCCAGGGACCAGCGATCGCGGGATTTATGGTCGAGAGCCATTGCTGTGTTGGGACGAGTCGCCTGACGATACGACACGACGGGCGGCGGCGTTAGGTTTCCGGCTATGGTCGATGTCAGCCGCGTCTGCGTCGTCGCCGCCACGGTGCGGGAGCTCGCGCCATCGGCCGGGTGGCAGACGTTCGCCTGCGGGGTCGGCCCGGTCGAGGCGGCGCTGGCCAGCACGGCGTTCCTCGCGCGTGAACGACCGGCCGCGATCCTGCAGATCGGCATCGCGGGAGCGCGCCGCGCGGCGGCGCTGGCCCCGGCGGCGGTCGTGATCGGCTCCGCCGCGCGATACACCGACCTTGCCGTGGATAACGCGATGGCGCCGCGCGTCGTGGTGCCCTCGCCGCTCCTGGTCGCCGCCGCACGACAGGTCCTGCCCGATGCCGTCGCGTGGCCAATCGCCACGGCCGGCAAGGTCGGTGGGAGTACCGAGTGTGAGGTCGAGGCGATGGAAGGCTTCGCGGTGCTCCGTGCCGCCGAGTTGGCCGGCGTGCCCGCACTGGAGGTGCGGGTGATCTCGAACGAAATCGAAGAACGCGACCGCACGCGCTGGCATTTCGAGCACGCGTTTGCCGCCGTGCACGCCATCACGCCCCGGTTAGTGGACGCCATCGCCCAATGCGTGAACTGACCTTCGGCTACTCGCCCTGTCCGAACGACACGTTCGCGTTCCACGCGCTCGCGCACGGGCTCGTGGACGCGCCGGTGCGCGTGCGACCCGTGCTGCTGGATATCCAGGAACTCAATCGGCGCGCGCATCACGGCGAGTTTGACCTCACCAAGCTGAGCGTCGGTGCGTTCGCCGCAGTGGGCGCGCGCTACCGTCTGCTGCGCAGTGGCGCAGCGTTGGGGCACGGCGTGGGTCCGCTGGTGGTCGCGCGCCAACCGCAGACGCTGGCCGACGCCGTGCGGGGACGCCTTGCGATTCCCGGGCGAGAGACGACGGCGTACCGCCTGCTGCGACTCGCGGCCCCGCCGCTGCACGAGGTCGTCGAGATGCGCTACGACCGCATCCTGCGCGCCGTGGTCGATGGTGAGGTCGATGCCGGACTGATCATCCACGAGAGTCGCTTCACCTACGCCGAGCACGGCCTGCACCGCGTGGCCGACCTCGGCGCGTGGTGGGAGGGCGAGACGGCGCTGCCCGTCCCGCTCGCCGGCATCTGCGCGCGCGACGATCTCGACGAATCCACACGCAGCGCGATGGAAGCCGCGATCCGCGCGTCGGTGGCGTACGCCTTCGCGCACCCTGCGGCGAGTGTCGCGTACGTCCGCGCGCACGCGCAGGAGATGTCGCCCGAAGTCTGCGCGCAGCACATCGCGTTGTATGTGAACGAGTGGAGCCTGGACGTCGGCGACGAAGGGCTGCGGGCCATCGAGCGCCTCGTCAGCGCCGCGTAGGGGCAGCGCGCCGATCGCGCGCTCCGCGCGCAGCGCGGGAGATCCCCGCTGGCGCGCGTTCCCAAGTCCGCGCAACGTTCTGGTGCAGCTCCCCACCAACCGGACGACACGGATGAATCGCCTCCTCCCCACCCTCGCGCTGCTCGCGCTCGTGACGCAGCCGCTCGAGGCGCAGCGCCGCGGTGAGCCCGCGGCCTGCTCGCCTGCCTCGCTCGACTCGCTGCCGGCGCGCCCCGACAGCACCTACCGCAACTGCGACGTGGACACGCCCGCGCGCCGTCGCGCGGCCGCCCGGCCGAGCTTCCAGTTCCCCAGTAACCTGCCCTGCGCGATCGTCGAGTTCGACGCCGTCGTGGGCCCGGACGGCAAGCTCATCCCCGCCACGGCGCGCGTGACGATGACCAACCACGCGCCGTTCGCCGCGGCGGTGTTGCAATCGCTCGACCGGTGGCGGTACACGCCGGCGAAGAAGGGCGACCAGGCAGTCGCGCAGGCGGTCCACGAACGCTACGCGCTGGGCGACGGTCGCGCGCCGGTCTCCACCGCAAACGAGACGGCCCAGGGCCGCTCTGCGGCTGGGGCGAATGCCCGCCTGCCCGCCGGCCCGTCGGGCCGACCCAGCGGCGCGCAGTGCGACTGACCGCCCAGTAACGCCGCGTAGCGCGACTCCGTGCAGGACCGCAGACTTGGGGCGGTCCTGACGGAGGAAGGCAAAGAATGCGGCGGGCGGTGCTGTTGTTCGTGGCCATCGGCGCTAGCCAGCAGGCGCCTGCGACGGCGCGCCTGCCGGACGCGCGTTCGTGTACACTCGCGACCGATGCGCTCGGCGCCGTGCCCGCGGCCTCGTCGGCGACGACCGTTGGGTTTCAGAGTGCGTCCGGCGCGCACTTGTACTCCGCCGGCACTGGACGCACCGGCACCGCCGGCATCCGCGCCGCCGTACAGTGGCCGCGCCGCGGCGACATCGAACTCGATGGCGTCGACGTGATGTTGCAGTGGTATGTGCCCTACGCGGTCGTCCAGGCCAACCTTGCGCCTCGCGACACAGTGTTCCTCGCGGTCGATGGCCAACGCCGTGTGCCGATCGGCGTTCCGCGTGTCCCGCCGCTACGCGGGAGCGCGCCGCCAGCGTTCGTGCCGCTGATGACCCGGATGCCGTACGGCGAGGGGTGGCGGCTGGCGCAGGCGAGGACCGCCACCCTCTCGTTCAAGCAACATCGTCACACGCTGTCGGCCTCCGACGTGGCCGCGATTGATGCGCTCATTCGGATGGCAATCTGCCGCTCGACGGTGCGCTCGGGCGGCGGATGAGGCGAATCGCCGTCACCACCCCCACCGTCGCCGCGCCGAGAATGATGCCCACCACCCCATCCATCAGCGCCCCCACCACGCCCCCGAAGGGTCCGGTCGCCTCCCGCACCGCGTGAACCAGATGTTCCACCGGCGGAATCCCGTGCACCAGGATCGACCCGCCGACCAAGAACATCGCCGCCGTGCCGACCACGCTGAGTGTCTTCATCAGCCACGGCGCCGCGCGCAGGATCCAGCCGCCGAACGCGACCCCGGCACCGCCCGTCGCCACCAGCTGTGCACCTAGGTCGTCTATCTTCACGATTCCCATCACGAGCCCGTACACGAGCACCGTGATGCCCACGCCAATCACGCTGAGACTCACGACCTGCTGCAGTATCGGCGCCGTGGCCATCGTACCGAGTGCGATGACAACAATCTCGGCGGAGAGAATGAAGTCCGTACGAATGGCCCCCTTGATCCGCGTGCGCTCCAGCGCCACGAGATCCACCTCGGGGGCCGCCACCGCCGCGCGGAGCTGCGCCTTGTGCGCCGCGTCCTCCTCCGCGTGCAGATACTTATGGACCAGTTTCTCCACCCCTTCGTAGCACAGGAACAGACCGCCGATCATCAGGAGCGGCACAATGAGCCGCGGCGCGAACGCGCTGATGAGCAGCGCCGCCGGCACGAGGATGAGCTTGTTGACGAAGGAGCCCTTCGCCACCGCCCAGACCACCGGGATCTCGCGGTCCGCCTTGAAGCCCGTGACCTGCTCGGCGTTGAGGGCGAGGTCATCGCCGACCACGCCGCTGGTCTTCTTGACGGCGACCTTGCTGAGCACGGCGACGTCATCGAGGATGGTGGTGATGTCGTCGAGGAGGGCGAGGAGACTGGAGGCCATTCGGGCGTAGGGAAGAGAGGTGACGCGACCTATTATTGTAGCGATGCTCCGCGTCCGGTACCTGATTCCCGTCCTCGTGGCCGTGGGCTGCGTGCCGCAACGCGCGTCCGCGCCACGGCCGAGTGTTGAGCGGGTGTATCGCGTGGTCGACGGCGACACGTTGCGGACGGCGATCTACGCGGCCGCGCCGGCGCCGACGCAGGGCACGGCTGCGGTCGGGACGCCCGCGCGCCCGGCGGTCGTGCTGGTGCCGACCGACGCGTGGCGCAACGGGTCGCGCATCGAGTCGGCGAGGATTGCCGCGGCGTTCGCTCGCGCGGGCTTTGTGGCCATCGCCGTGGACCTGCGCGGCGCGAACGCGACGCACACGCCGGTGGATGCGTTGGTGGATCTGTGTAGCGCAATCCAGTGGGTGCGTGCCAACGCCGACTCGCTGGGCGTGGACCGTGCGCGCATCGCTGGATTCGGCGAGAGCAGCGGTGGGCATCTCGCCGTGAGCACGGTCACGGTCGGCTGCCCGTTTGCCTCGCTCAATCGCGGATTCGATGCCCTGCTCCTGGTGTCGCCTATTCTGGATGTCAGCACGGATTCGGCGTTCGCAGCACTGCTCAACGGCCGGACCGCGCCGACGGCGATGTCGCCCTCGCTGCACGTGCGCGACGCGATGCCGCCCATCCAGATTGCGCAGGGTGAGCAGGATCAGCGCGCCCCATTGCTGACCGCCCAGCGGTTCTGTCTCGCCGTGACCACGACTCGACAGCGTTGCGAGCTGCGGGTGTACAGCGAGCTCGGACACCTGCTTGCGGCGCCAGCGGAGAATGGCGTTGCTGCCGTCCCCGACCGTGCGGCACACGCCGATGCCATCGCGAGTCACATCGCGTTTCTGCGGAGCGTGTTCCCGTGAGCGGGCGGCTGGAGGCGATCTGGCGCAAGCGCGCACACCGCGGGCCGATGGACTTCGCGACGGAAGGCCTGCTCGTTGCCGGCGAAGGGCTCGAAGGGAGCGTGGGGCGCAGTGCGCGGCGCCAGGTGACCATCATCGAGCGCGAGGTCTGGGACCGTGTGCAGGAGGAGCTGCAGGCGTCGATTCCGTATGCGGCGCGGCGCGCGAACCTGATGATCAGCGGCGTACGTTTGGAAGAGACGCGCGATCGGGTCCTGCGCATTGGCAGCACGCGGGTGCGCATCGGCGGGCACACGACGCCCTGCGAGCGGATGGACGAGGCCTGCGACGGACTGCGGGCACGACTCGAGACGCACCGGGGCGGCGGTGCCTTCGCACAGGTGATCGAGGGCGGCGTGATTCGCGTTGGCGATCTCGTCGAATGGGAGAATTGATGGTGATGCCCCGACCGCGCACCTTCGCGCTCCTACCACTGTTGGCGCTGGTGCTGGCAGCACCGCTGGAGGCGCAGCGCGCCGACACGCTGCGGCTGGCGCTGCTGTGGTCGGTGATCGAAGGACAGCACCCGCGCGCGGACTCGCTCGGGGCGCTGTCTGGCGTGGCGATGGATGCCAACGGCATCGTGTACGTCTCGGACCGCGCCGAGCATCGCATCTGGGTGTTTGGCGCGCGTGGCGAGTCGCTGCCGACGCTCGGACGCGAAGGCCAGGGCCCGGGTGAGTTCCTGTCACCCACCGGTATCGCGCTGGGACCGGAGGGAAAGCTCTACGTCCGCGATCAACAGCACGTCACGCGGTTCGGCGCGGACCCGGCCACGCGGCGGCTCACACGCTACGAGACAAGCTACTTCGGTGGCGCGTTCAACGACTGGATGTCCACGCTGGCCACTCGGTTCGACGCGCAGGGGCGTCTGTACTATCCGAAGTTCAACCAAGGCGGCCTGACGACCACGATGGGCCAATGGATGATCTTCACGCCCGCGGGCGAGCGCGTGGACTCGATCACCGTGCCGTTCGTCGAGGGTGCGCCACCGGCGTGGGCCTCCGTACGACTGTCACGCAGCGATGGTCGGGTGTTGCGCGGCCTGAACCACGTGCCGTTCGCCGCGCTGCCGAAATGGGACGTCTCGCCGCGCGGAACAGTGCTCTACACCAACGGCCGCGACTACGTGATTCGCGAAGTGGATCGCCGCGGAGCGCTCGTGCGCGAGTATCGCCGCGCTGGGCCGGCGATTCGCATCCCCGACCGCGAGCGCCGTGACAGCCTAGCCGCGCTACGTCGACGTGTGGATTCGGTGAGCGCCATTCCTCGCACGCAGATCACCGGTGTGCCGGACGAGGTCTGGGCGCTGCGTGTTCCGGAGGCCTACCCACCGATCCGAAACGTCTTCGCCGCTCCGGATGGTCTCGTGTGGGTGCGCCGCTGGGTCCCGAACGGCGACCGACGCACCGTGTTCGATGTCTTCGAGGCCGACGGACGGTTTCGAACGGTCGTCGAGTTGCCAGCGAACATCCTGACCGACGTCACGCCCGTGCTCACACTCGATGCGATCGTCGCGGTCGGTGTGGATGCGGAGACCGGCGCGCATACGGTGCTTCGCTTTGGTCGGCGGCGCTAACCCTGAATCGCTCTTGACTCTCTCGCTCCGCTTCGACAACCGCTTCGTACGCGAACTGCCCGGCGACCCGCTCGGCAGCAACGAGCGTCGCCAGGTGCTCGGCGCCGCTTGGAGCACCGTGCACCCGACCGCGGTCGCCGCGCCGCAGCTGCTCGCGCACGCGGCCGAGGTGGTCGCGCTGCTGGGGCTCTCCGCCGAGGCGCCCGCGACGCCTGAGTTCGCAGCGGTCTTCGGCGGCAACGCGCTGCTCGAGGGAATGCAGCCGTACGCGGCGTGTTACGGCGGACATCAGTTCGGCCAGTGGGCTGGTCAGCTCGGCGACGGCCGCGCCATCACGCTCGGCGAGGCGCTCAATGCACGCGGCGAGCGCTGGGAGCTGCAGCTCAAGGGTGCCGGTCCAACCCCGTACTCGCGCACGGCGGACGGGCGTGCCGTGCTGCGCTCGAGCATTCGCGAGTTTCTCTGCTCAGAGGCGATGCATCACCTCGGCGTACCGACCACGCGTGCGCTCTCGGTGGTGACGACGGGCGAGCAGGTGCTCCGCGATATGTTCTACGATGGACGCCCCGAACTCGAACCGGGGGCGGTGGTCTGTCGCGTGGCGCCGAGCTTCATCCGGTTCGGGAACTTCGAGATCTGCACCGCACGCGGCGACGTCGTGCTGCTGCGCCAGCTCGCGGACTTCACGATCGCACGGGACTTCGAGACGATCGATCCGCAGGACCCGGAGCGCTATGCGCAGTGGTTCCGCGAGGTGTGCACGCGGACGGCCACGATGGTCGTGCACTGGATGCGCGTGGGCTTCGTGCACGGCGTGATGAACACCGACAATATGAGCATCCTCGGGCTGACGATTGACTATGGCCCGTATGGATGGCTGGAAGACTTCGATCCGCACTGGACGCCGAACACGACGGACGCGGTGGGGCGGCGGTATCGGTATGCACAGCAGCCGGCGGTGGCGCAGTGGAACCTGGAACGCCTCGCGGATGCCCTGCGACCGCTGTTTGCGTCGGTGGAGCCGCTCGAGGCGGGCCTTGAGGAGTTCGTGCGCGTGTTCAATGAGGGCTACCACGCGATGCTCGCGGACAAGTTCGGCGTGGCGGGGCTGGACGACGCGGCGGACGAGTCGCTGGTGCAGGAGGGCCTCGCGCTGCTGCAACGCTCCGAAGCCGACTACACGCTGTTCTTCCGCGGGCTGACGGACTGGTCTGGTGCAGTGGACGCGAACGATGCGCTCGCGGTCGGCGCGTTGGGCGATGTGTTTTACCGCGAGGAGCTGCGGGAGGCGCATCTCGGGGAGTGGGCGGCGTGGCTCCGTCGGTGGCGGGCGCGCTGCGTGCGGCCCGCGGTGATGGCGCGGGCAAATCCGCGCTTCGTGCTGCGGAACTACCTCGCGCAGGAGGCGATCGACCGGGCCGTCGGCGGCGACGCGAGTGCGGTGCTCGATTTGTTGGAGGTGATGCGGCGCCCGTACGACGAGCAGCCGGACCGAGCGGCGTACGCTCGCAAGCGCCCCGAATGGGCGCGGCACCGTCCAGGGTGCTCGATGCTGTCTTGTAGCTCTTAGGAGGCCCACGAAATGCGGTGCCTCTTGACGGCCGGCGTTTTTGACTTAACTATTTAATTAATTTATTAAACGACTGCCGCAGCCTTGCCTCCCAAAGACCGCAACACCGAATCCAAGATCCTCGACGCCGCGCGGCGCGTTTTCGTGCGACGCGGAACGTCCGGTGCCCGGGTGCAAGAGATCGCTGCCGAAGCCGGCGTGAACCAGGCGCTCGTCCACTACTACTTCGGCTCGAAGGATGCGCTGGCCGAGCGTGTCTTTCTCGAGGCCGCGCACAAAGTCATCCCCACGCTCACGCCGAGGCTCGCGCAGGGCGTCACGCTCGAAGAGCTCATCACCACCTTCGTCCAGCGCTACATCGACGCCGTGCGCGAGGCGCCGTTCATCCCGTTCTACGTCCTGTCGGAGGCGGCACACCATCCGGAGCGGCTCGAATCGCTGATGCGCGCCGCCATCGGGACGATTCCGCGCGCGGTCGTCGCCGAGGCGGCACCGATTGTCGAGCGCCTGATCGCCGAGCGTGTGGCGGCGGGCGCAATGCGCCCGATGAACCCCGTGCAGCTCCTCGTCAACGTGATGGCGTTGACGGTCTTCCCCTTCCTCGCGCGCCCGATGCTGAACGCCGCGCTCGGGTTCGACGACGCCGG
>CAYPYY010000007.1:0-29325 GCA_964414995.1 uncultured Gemmatimonas sp. | reverse complement strand
CTCGACCTCGCGATCGCCGACCTCGAGGAACGCCGACGCCTTGCCCGCGTCCGCGTGGACGCCGGCGCGGCGCTGCCCAGCGAGGCGCTGATCCTCGAAGCCGAGATTGCGCGGCGTCGGCAGTTGCGCGCGGACGCCGTACTCGAGGAGCGCGCCTTGCGTCGCGTGCTGGGCTCGCTCGTCGGCCGCGCGATCGAGGACTCCACGGTCCTCGTGCCTCCTCCGACCGGCGGGCCGCTGCCGACGCCGGGCGAGGAACGCGCGGAGTTCGCGCAGCTCCGGGCCGGCCGGGCGCTGATTGATGCGCGACGCGAAGCCGTGCACGCGCAGTTGCGGCCGCGCGTCGCGCTTGTCGGTCGGGGCGGCTACGGCCGGCCCGGCCTCAACCCGCTCGGCCGCGACTTCGATACGTACTATACGGTCGGTGTGCAGCTCGAGTGGTCGCCGTTCAATTGGGGCGCCGCGCAGCGGGAGCGCGAGGTGCAGCTGCTACAGGCGCACATCCTCGAATCGCAGCGCAGCGCATTGGCGGCTTCAGTCGAGCGCGCAGCCGTGATCGAGCGCGCACGCGTGGACGCGCTGGAGGCGGCGCTCGCCCTCGACGACCAGATTGTCGCGCTCCGCGAGGCGATCGTGCGCGAGACGCGGCTGCGCACCGACGAAGGCGAGGTCACCGCCGCGGAGTATGTCCTGCGCCTCACCGAAGCCACCACGGCCACGCTCGAACGCGACACGAGGCGCCTACGCCTCGCCGAGGCCCGCGCCCGCTACCTGCTCACGATTGGCACCGAGGTTCCCTGATGCGACCCGCTCCCGCCGCGATCACGCTCTCGCTCGCACTTGGCCTCGCCGCGTGTGGCAGTCGCGGCGACCCTGATGCCTACGGCAACTTCGAGGCCGACGAAGTGGTCGTGTCCGCCGAGACGGTCGGTCGCATTCTGCAGCTCGAGGTAACCGAGGGCAGCACGCTCGATGCCGGCCGTTCCGTCGGGCTTGTGGACACCACGCAGCTGGCATTGGAGCGCAGCCAACTGCGCGCCCAGCGCGTCGCCGTCTTGAGTCAGCGACAGGAAGTCGAGCAGCAGCGCCGGGCGTTGGAAGCGCAGTTGGAGATCGCCGTGCGAGCGCGGGCGCGCACCGAGCGACTGTTTGCCTCGTCGGCGGCGACGAGCGCCCAGCGCGACCAGGCCGAACGCGACGCGCGGGTGCTCGAAGCGCAGGCCACGGCTGCACGTGCCAGCGAGGCGCGCGTGACATCGGAGATTGCCGCGCTCGACGCTCGGATTGCGGCCGTGGATGACCGCATTCGCCGCGCAACCTTGGTGAACCCCGTGCGCGGCACCGTCTTGGCTCTGTATGCGCACGCGGGCGAGATGATTGCGCCGGGCCAAGCGATGTACCGCCTAGCAAACCTCGATACGCTGACGCTCAGAGCTTATGTGGATGGCACGCAGCTCGCCGCCATCCGACTGGGCAGTGCCGCCGAGGTGCGTGTGGATGCCGGTGACAGTCTGCGCACGGTGCACGGTATCGTGCAGTGGATTTCGCCGCGCGCGGAGTTCACGCCCACACCAGTGCAGACCCGGAGCGAGCGAGCCGAGCTCGTGTACGCGGTCAAGATTCGCGTGGCGAACCCCGACGGCGCGCTGAAAGTCGGAATGCCGGCCGACGTGACCTTCACCACTCCCGGCACGCCGTGAGCGCCGTCGTCGTCGCGGACCTGACCAAGCGCTTCGGATCCACCACGGCGTTGGCCGACGTCTCACTCGAGGTCGGCGACGGCGAGCTCTTTGGCCTGGTCGGCCCCGACGGTGCGGGCAAGACGACCCTGTTTCGCATTCTGACATCGCTGCTCGTCCCCGACGCCGGTCGCGCCGCCGTGCTGGGGCTCGACGTCGTGCGCGACCTCTGGGCGTTGCGCCGACGCATTGGCTATATGCCGGGCCGGTTCGCCCTGTACGCGGACCTGAGCGTGGCCGAGAACCTCGCGTTCTTCGCGTCGGTGTTTGGTACCAGTGTCGAGGCGGGCTACGCGACGATCGCACCGATCTACTCGCAGATTCAGCCGTTTGCGGAGCGGAGAGCCGGTGCCCTCTCCGGCGGGATGAAGCAGAAGCTGGCGCTGTCCTGCGCGCTGGTGCACCGACCCGACATCCTCTTCCTCGACGAGCCGACGACAGGCGTGGACGCGGTATCGCGTCGCGAGTTCTGGGACCTCCTCAGCGAACTGAAAGCCTCGGGACTGACCATCGTGGTGTCGACGCCCTATATGGATGAAGCGGCGCGCTGCGACCGGCTGGCGCTGGTGCAGGGCGGGCGCATTCTTGCTGTCGATCGCCCCTCGCAACTCGGCGCACGCTTTCCCCGCGCGCTCTTCGCCGTGCATTCGAGCGCGCGACATCGCCTGCTCGAGGCCGTGCGCGCGTATCCGCATACGGCGTCGGCCTATCCCTTCGGCGACGTGCTGCACTTCAGCGACCGGCGCACGGACCTCTCCGTCCACGCGCTGGGCAACGCGTTGCGGCAGCACTTGGCGGACCACGGCATTACCGACGCCGGTCTGTCCGTCATCCCGCCGACAATTGAGGACGCGTTCATCGAGCTGATGGGCGCACCGGAGGCCGCGTGAGCGCAATCGTCGCGGAGGGACTGACGCGGCGCTTTGGCGATTTCACCGCCGTCGACGCCATCAGCTTCACCGTCGAACGCGGCGAGGTCTTCGGCTTCCTCGGCGCCAACGGCGCGGGCAAGACCACGGCGATCCGGATGCTCACGGGTCTGCTGGCCCCGACCGCCGGACGCGCCGAGGTGGCGGGCTGCGACATCAGCGCGCAGGCGGAGCTTCTGCGCGCGCGCATCGGCTATATGAGCCAGCGCTTCTCGCTGTACGACGACCTGACGGTGCTCGAGAACATCCGCCTCTTTGGAGGCATCTACGGACTGAGCGACGCGGACATCGGAGCGCGGGCCGCGCAGATACTGGCCGAGTTGAACTTCGCGGAATCGCGCGACGCGATGGTGCGGGCGTTGCCGCTGGGCTGGAAGCAGAAGCTCGCGTTCTCGGTAGCGCTGCTGCACGGTCCGCAGGTGGTGTTCCTGGACGAACCGACCGGCGGTGTGGATCCGATCACGCGCCGGCAGTTCTGGGAGCGCATCTACGCCGCGGCCGCGGCCGGGACAACGGTGTTCGTCACCACGCACTATCTCGACGAAGCCGAGTACTGCGACCGGATCTCGATAATGGTGGATGGGCGCATCGCGGCGCTGGGAACGCCACGCGCGCTGAAGCAGGAGTTCGGCGCGGCGTCGCTCGACGAGATCTTCGTGCGGCTTGCGCGCGGGCCGGCGGCGGCGTGAGCGGCGGCACCGCGCGCCAGTCGGCGCAGGCCCTCGCGGCCTTTATGCGCAAGGAAGTGCGGCATCTGCTGCGAGACCGGCAGACGCTGATGATTCTTCTGTTGCTGCCGGTCGCGCAGCTGCTGCTGTTTGGCTTCGCGGTCCGTACCGACGTCAACGACGTGCGCGTCGCGATGTCGGTCCCGCAACCCGATGCCGCCACCGACGCGTTGCGCTCCCGCCTGGCGCACGGCGGGCGGTTCACGCTGCTGCCGCCCATCCGCTCCGCCGAGGAGTTGGAGCGACTGTTTCGGCGCGGGGATGTGGATGTCGGGCTGCTCCTTCCCGCCGGCGTGGCGAACGAGCTCGAGGCCGGCCTGCCCGTACGAATGGCAGTCATCGCCGACGCGAGCGACCCGAACAACGGCCTGACCGTCCAGAACTACACCATCGCCACGATCCGAGAGTGGCAGGCGACTCGCGGCGCCCCTCGCGCGAGCGTACAGGTCGACGCCAGCGTCCGAATGCGCTTCAACCAGACGCTGGAGAGCGTGAATCTGTTCGTTCCGGGGTTGATTGCGCTGATCCTGACGCTCGTCGCGGCGATGATGACGGCGCTGTCGCTGTCCAAGGAAAAGGAGCGCGGCACCTACGAAGTGCTGTTGGTGTCGCCGCTGCATCCCTGGCAGATCATCATCGGGAAGGTGCTCCCCTATCTCGCGCTCTCGCTGGCCAACCTCGGCACGGTGCTGCTGGCGGCTTGGTTGGTCTTCGACGTCCCGTTCCGCGGCAGTCTCGTGCTGTTGGTGACGACGACCACGCTCTTCTCGCTGGTGAGTCTGTCCCTCGGCGTGCTGATCGCCGCAGTCACCAACTCGCAGTTGGCAGCGATGCTTGCCGCCCTCGGCGGCACGATGCTCCCGAGCACGATGCTCTCGGGGATGATCTTCCCCATCGCCAGTATGCCCCTGCCGCTTCAGGTGATCTCGAACATCGTGCCCGCCCGATGGTTCATCGTGATCGCGCGCGGCGTGATGCTGAAGGGGGCAGGGCTCGCCGAGCTCTGGCAGCCGATCGCCGTGCTCTCGCTGATGCTTGTGGCCCTGCTGGCACTGGCGATCCGCCGTACCTCGGTGCGGCTCGGCTGATGCTTCGAATACTTCAGGTACTGCTGCGCAAGGAGTTCACGCAGATCCGGCGTGACCCGGTCATCCTGCGAATGCTGTTCGCGATGCCGATGATTCAGCTCATTCTCCTCGCGAATGCGGCGACGTTCGAGGTGAAGAACGCGCGGCTCTGGGTGGTGGACCAGGACCGGACGCCGGCCTCAGAGGCGCTGACGGCGCGATTCCTCTCGACTGGACGTTTCGTGCGCGCGGGGTCGAGTCTCGTCACCGCCCCAGGCGACGAGGCGTTGCTCACCGGCGCGGCCGACGCGGTGCTGGTATTCCCCTCGGGCTTCGATCGCGCCCTCACGCGCGAGCGCCGCGCCACGATTCAGCTCCTACTGAACGCCGAGAACGGCTCGATGGCCGGCGTGACGCAGGGCTACTCGCAGGAGATCATCGCGGCGTTTGCCGCCGAGCGAAGCGCCGCGCTGGCACCGCAGGGCGTCGCGCGACCCGTGCGGGACGTACCGCGCATCGAGATCGTCCGCCGCGGCTGGTACAACCCATCGCTCGAGTACCGGCACTTTATGGTGCCGGGCGTGCTCGTGCAGTTGGTGACCCTGATCGGCACCCTGATGACTGCGTTGAACATCGTGCGCGAGAAGGAAGCCGGCACGCTCGACCAGCTCAATGTGACGCCGGTCCCGCCGGCGGTGTTCCTCGCGTCGAAGCTGGTCCCGCTCTGGGTCATTGGAATGCTGGAGTTCGCCCTCGGCCTCATCATCGCCCGCGTGGTCTTCGGCGTCCCGATGGAGGGCAGTCCGCTTCTCCTCTTCGGCTCCGCCGGACTGTACTTGGTCGGGGCTTTGGGTGTTGGCCTGTGGATCTCCACGCTTGCTGACACGCAACAGCAGGCGATGTTCGTGACGTTCGCGCTGATGATGGTCTACATCCTGATGAGCGGACTCTTTACCCCCGTGCGCGGGATGCCCGAGTGGATGCGGACACTCGCGCAGGCAAATCCGCTGCTCCACTTCATCGCGCTGGTCCGGGCCGTGATGCTGCGGGGCGCTGGCGTGGCGGAGGTGCTGCCGCGGCTCGCGGCCTTGGCCGTCTTTGCCGGCGCGGTGCTCACGTTCGCGGTCGGGCAGTACCATAAGCGGTCCGCCTAGCGGCGTTAGCTTTCCCCGCGTGACCGCCCCTGCCCTGCCCCAGCCGACGTGGCGCGTGCGCCTCGCTCGCGCGTGGCCACGCATCCGACGCACGCTGGTCTGGGTGCTGGGCATCGTGATCTGCGCGCCGTTCGCGATCGGCCTCACGTTCAACTTTCTCCAACCGCCGACCACCGCGATGATGCTGCGGCGCACGGTGCAGCGCGCGATGGCTGGCCAGCGACCGGCGTATCCGCTGCGCACCGTCGTGCGCCGCGAGCACATTGCGCCGTCGCTGCGGCGCGCCGTCCTCGCGGCGGAGGACGATCGATTCTACCAACACTGGGGCTTCGATCTCGTCGAGATCGGCAAGGCCATTGACCGCGCCGAGCGCGGCGGCCGACTCCGCGGCGCGTCCACCATCACGCAGCAGGTCGCCAAGAACATCTTCCTCTGGGAAGGCCGGTCCTACGTGCGCAAGGCGGCCGAGGCGTATTTGACGCTCGCGCTGGAGCTCACGCTGCCGAAGGAGCGAATCCTGGACCTGTACCTGAACCTGGCCGAGTGGGGCGATGGGGTATTCGGCGCCGAAGAGGCGGCGCGCCGTCACTTCGGGCGCAGCGCGGGCAAGCTGACGCCCGAGCAGGCTGCGCGGCTCGCGGCGATTCTGCCGTCCCCTCGCCGCTGGTCACCCCAGGGCGGCGTGGCCACGCGGCGATCAGCCATCATCCTCGAGAAGATGCGGTACGCGGCGCCGCGGGAGTGATTATGGCAGACACAGGGCCGGGATCGTACCCGTGCCCGAGATCACTCCGCCGTTCTTGTTGCACGTGGTCACGGAAAGAGTCCCGAGCACCGTCGTCGTCGAGCCCGTCTCGAGGCTGAGGATGTCCACGGTCTGCAGACGGAGCAGCGGCACTGAGTACGCCGCGCGCTGCACCAGCGTCCCCGCGAAGATGAGGCCGGCGTCAATATTGATCGTGCCCGTGTTGTTGAGCGAGTCGACCGTGATGTAGCGGTTCGGTCCCGCGCCGATGGCGCCGGTGATGCTGCCGGGATTCGTCAACGTGAATCCGGCCATCGCCAACTGCGGGTTGTTGCTGGCGCTGGGCGCGGAGAGTCGAATCTCCCC
This sequence comes from uncultured Gemmatimonas sp., assembly GCA_964414995.1. GTDB lineage: Bacteria > Gemmatimonadota > Gemmatimonadetes > Gemmatimonadales > Gemmatimonadaceae > Pseudogemmatithrix. The sequence goes on along the minus strand of CAYPYY010000007.1, from coordinate 22,597 downwards.
GTTGTTCGTCCAGTCCTGCGGTGTGGACAGCACCGAGTTCACGACTTCGATCAGTCCGGTGGCGGACGTCGTGATCGGAGCGCTCACCGTTAGGTTGCCGGTCGCGAGCAGCGCGCCATCCACCTGAACGCCCGCGCCAGCCACCGTGCCGCCGACCGCGCGCAGGGTGTCGCCGAGCGGGATCAGTAGCGTACTGGACAGCGTCGCACCGGCACCGAAGTTGACCGGCGAGCTCACGTTTGCCGCATTGAGGGCACTCGCGACGTTTACGAGATTGAGGTTCGCGGTGCTCGTGGACTGAATCGAGCCGGCCGTGGCGGAGAACGCCCCGCCGTTGACCGTCAGCTGCGTTCCGGTGCCCGCCAGCGAGATCGCGCCCGAGTTCACGAACGAAGGTGCGGTGCCCGTCTGCACGACGCTGAGCGCTGCCCCCGATGCGACGGTGATGCTTCCAGAGTTCACGTGCGCCGCGTCGGCGCGGTTCATCTGGAGGTTGAAGGCCACCTCGAGCAGGCCGCGGTTGTCGAGCGGCGCCGCGAGCACACGGGTGCCGCCGCCACCAACCTGCGAGCGAATCGCGCCACCCGTCTCGTTGATCAGCGTGCCAGCGGTGACCGTGAGCGTTGACGTGTTCGACACGGTACTCGTGAGCAGGATCTCACCGAGGTTGGTGAAGCCGTTGCCGAAGGTCGCGTTGGTACCACCCGAGGTGGCACTGATCTCCACGACACTGCCGCCCGTGGTCGCGATGGGCGTGCCGAGGGTGGCGTTGCCGAGGACGCGGAGGCGACCGTTGACCGTGAGACCGGCGCCGTTGAGCGTGCCGCCGAGGATGACGAGCGAGTCGGCGACCGGGATCGTATACGGCGCCGCCAGCGTCGCAGCCGTGGCGCCGAAGTTGAATCGCGTGTTGGCAGCGGCGCTCGCCAGCGTGAGCGTGGTGCCCGGTAGCGCCAGGGTGCCATCCGGACCCACGACGTCACCGGCACTCAGGTCCACGGTACCCCCGCTGATGGTGAACGTGCGCCCCGAGCCGATGTTGATCGTGCCCGAGTTCGCAAAGCTCGGCGTCGTTCCCGACTGGGTGATCGAAAGATTCGCTCCGGTGACGTCGATGATACCGCTGTTCAGATGCACCGAGCTGGCGCGCGACATCGCGAGGCCGATCCCCACCTCGAGCGTGCCGCGGTTGTCGAGCTGGGCACTGAGGATGCGCGACCCCACCGTGCCCACCGCGCGAATGCGTGAGCCGTCCGTGTTGACCAGCGTCCCGTTCGTCACGGTCATCGTCGTGGTGTACGCTGCCGAGATCGCATTCAGGTCGATGTCACCGCGATTGTCGAAGCCGTTCGTCACCGTGAGGTTGATGCTGCCGCCGAAGGGGCTCGACAGCACCTCCAGCAGCGAGCCGCTCTGCTTGGTGATCGGCGCCGCAATGGTGGACGTGGCAAGTACGCTGAGCTTGCCCGCGATGTCGAGTCCGGGGCCACTGAGCGTCCCGCCGACCAACACCAGCGAGTCCGCTGCGGGAATCGTCAGCGCGCCGGTGAGCGACGAGCCGCTGTTGAAGTTCACGCGTGTGCGGAGCTCGGGCAGGGTGGCCGTGAGGCTCACGTTACTCAGCGACAGCGTCGCTGCGCCGCCGGTCACAGTGCCGCCCGTGAGGTTGAGCGCACCACCGTTGACCGTGAAGGTGCGGCCGCTGGCCAGGTCGATCGCGCCCGAGTTGGCGAAACTCGGCGACGTGCCGCTCTGCGTCACGCCGAAGTCACCACCCACGACGTTGACGGCGCCGGAGTTCAGGTGCTGCGCACTCGCCTTGTTGAGCGTGAGCGTGTAGTCGAGTTGCAAGGTGCCACGATTGTCGAGCTGCGCGGCCAGCACGCGATTGCCGATCGAGCCAATGCTGCGAATGGTGGCGCCCGCCTCGTTGACCAGGGTGCCGTTCGTCACGGCCAGCGTCGACGTGTACGCGGCACCGGTGACATTGAGTTCGATCTGACCGAGGTTGGTGAAGCCGTTCACAAAGGTGCCGGTGACGCCGCCTGCAAGGCCTGACGACCACAGGTGAATGACGCCGGTCGATGCCGTCGTCACGGGCGCGGCAATCGTAGCTGTGCCGAGGAACACCAGTCGGCCATTGACGGCGAGGCCGCTGGAGTTGAGCGTGCCACCGAGCACCCGCAGCGAGTCGCCGGCGGGGATGGTGTACGGCCCGGTGAGTGTGGAGCCGGTGTTGAAGTCAAAACGGGTGCGGACGGTGGCGGGCGTCGCGGTGAGCACGGTGTTGGACAGCGACAGCGTTGCGTCGTCACCGGAGATGAGGCCGGCCGTCGCCACCAGCGTGCCGCCGCTGACGCTGAGCGTGCGGCCCGCCGACATCGGGATGGTGCCGGAATTGGTGAAGCTCGGGGTCGTGCCGGACTGGGTGACAGTAAAGTTCTGTGTCACGAGCGCAATCGAACCGCTGTTCACGTGCTGCGCGCTCGCCTTGCTCAGTGTGAGCGGGTAGTCGAGCTGCACGGTGCCGCGGTTGTCGAGCTGTGCCGCGAGCACGCGGCTACCCACCGTCCCGAAGCTGCGAATGGTCGCCCCGACCTCGTTGATGAGCGTGCCGTTGGTGACCGCAAGTGTGGTCGTGTACGCCGCGTTCACCGCCTCCAGCTCGATGGTGCCGAGGTTCGTGAAGCCATCGACAATGGTGCCGGTCGTGCTGCCCGCAATCGACGACGAGCGCACGAGGATCGTGCCGCCGACCGCGGTGGTCACTGGGGCGGCGACCGTCGCGCTGCCGAGGAACACGAGGCGGCCGTTCACCGTCAGTCCGCTCGTCGTGAGCGTCCCGCCGAGCACGCGCAGCGAGTCACCCGCCGGAATCGTGTAAGGGCCGGCGAGTGTCGTTCCCGTATTGAAGTCGAAGCGCGTGCGCGCCGTCGCTGGCGTGATGCTCAGTGCGACGTTCGTGACCGACAGCGTCGCGTCATCACCGGTGAGCGTGCCGCCGGTGAGGTCGAGTGAGCCGCCCGTCACCGTAAACGTCCGGCCGGCGGACAGGGGAATCGAACCCGTATTCGTGAAACTCGGAGCGGTACCCGTCTGCGACACCGTGAAGTTCTGTGTCACGAGCGCAATCGAACCGCTGTTCACGTGCTGCGCGCTCGCCTTGCTCAGTGTGAGCGGGTAGTCGAGCTGCACGGTGCCGCGGTTGTCGAGCTGTGCCGCGAGCACGCGGCTACCCACCGTCCCGAAGCTGCGAATGGTCGCCCCGACCTCGTTGATGAGCGTGCCGTTGGTGACCGCAAGTGTGGTCGTGTACGCCGCGTTCACCGCCTCCAGCTCGATGGTGCCGAGGTTCGTGAAGCCATCGACAATGGTGCCGGTCGTGCTGCCCGCAATCGACGACGAGCGCACGAGGATCGTGCCGCCGACCGCGGTGGTCACTGGGGCGGCGACCGTCGCGCTGCCGAGGAACACGAGGCGGCCGTTCACCGTCAGTCCGCTCGTCGTGAGCGTCCCGCCGAGCACGCGGAGCGAATCCCCGGCCGGAATCGTGTAGGGGCCGGCGAGTGTCGTGCCGGTATTGAAGTCAAAGCGCGTGCGCGCCGTCGCCGGGGTGATGCTGAGGGCCACGTTGGTCAGCGACAGCGTGGCATCGTCGCCCGTGAGCGTGCCGCTGGTGAGGTCGAGGCTTCCTCCCGTCACCGTGAAGGTCCGGCCCGCGGAGAGCGGCATCGCGCCCGTGTTCGTGAAGCTGGGCGCCGTGCCCGACTGGGTGACAGTAAAGTTCTGGGTCACGAGCGCGATCGAACCGCTGTTCACGTGCTGTGCGCTCGCCTTGCTCAGCGTCAGCGGGTAATCGAGCTGCACGGTGCCGCGGTTGTCGAGCTGCGCCGCGAGCACGCGGCTGCCCACCGTCCCGAAGCTGCGAATGGTGGCCCCGGATTCGTTGATGAGCGTGCCGTTCGTCACGGCCAACGTCGTGGTGTACGCCGCGTTCACCGCCTCCAGCTCGATGGTGCCGAGGTTCGTGAAACCGTCAACGACGGTCGCCGTGGTAGATCCGGCGATGCTCGAGGAGCGCACGTGGATCGTGCCGCCCGCAGATGTGGTGACCGGCGCGGCCACCGTCGCGCTGCCGAGGAACACGAGGCGCCCGTTCACCGTCAGCCCGCTCGTCGCCAGCGTCCCGCCGAGGACGCGGAGCGAGTCGTCAGCCGGAATGGTGTACGGCCCCGCAAGCGTGGTGCCGGTATTGAAGTCGAAGCGCGTGCGCACCGTCGCCGGCGTGATGCTGAGCGCCACATTCGCGACCGACAGCGTCGCGTCGTACCCTGTGAGCGTGCCGCTCGTAAGATCGAGCGCTCCGCCCGTCACCGTGAGCGTGCGCCCGGCCGCCAGTGTGATCGTCCCCTCGTTCTCGAAGCGGGGCGTCGTCCCGCTCTGCTGAACGGTGAGATTATGCGAGACCAGTGCAATCGTGCCGGTGTTGATGTGCTGCGCACTGCCCTTCAGGATGGTCAGCGGATAGTCCAGCTGCAGCGTGCCGCGGTTCTCGAGCTGCGCGCCAAGCTCGCGGCTGCCTACCGAGCCGGCGCTGCGCAGCGTGGCACCCGCCTCGTTGATCAAGGAGCCCGAAGTCACATCCAGCGCCGTCGTGTACGCGGCGTTGATGGCGTCGAGCTCGATGAGGCCAATGTTCGTGAAGCCCGACGGCACAGTCAGCGTCGTGGACCCGGCCAGCGACGAGGAGAGTACCCGGATACTGCCATTCGTCGTCGTCGTGATCGGCGCCGCGACGACCGAAGACGCGAGCACGAGCAGGCGGCCCTCGAGCGTCAGACCCGCGCCATTCAGCGTGCCGCCGAAGAGTTGGAGCGAGTCACCCGCCGGCACCGTGTACGGTCCGACCAGCGTCGAGCCGGTGCCAAAGTTGAAGCGCGCCCGCGCCGTGCTCGGCGTGATCGACAGCGTCACGCCCGACAGCGAGAGCGTCGCCGTCTCGGCGCTCAGCGCGCCGGCGGTGAGATCGAGCACTCCGCCGTTCACCGTCAACGTGCGGCCGGTCGCGAGCGTGATCGTGCCCGTGTTCGTGAACGAGGGACTCGTGCCCGACTGCGTGACCGTCAGGTTGTTGCTCAGCAGCGTGATCGTTCCGCTATTCACGTGCTGCGCGCTCGCCTTGCTCAGCGTCAGCGGGTAGTCCAACTGCAGGGTGCCACGATTGTCGAGTTGGGCTGCCAGGAGGCGAGCGCCGACCGTGCCCGCGGTGCGAATCGTCGCGCCGGCCTCGTTGACCAGCGTACCGGTGGTGACCGTCAGCGTGGTGGTGTAGGCGGCGTTCTGCGCGGTGAGATCGACGAGGCCTTGGTTCGTGAACCCGTTGCCCACCGTGAGCTGAGTGGAGCCGGCGACGGAACTCGAGCGCACCTCAAGCGTGCCCGTTGGGGCCACGGACAACGGCGCGACGATCGACGCGGTCGCCGACACGAGCAGCTGGCCTTCGACAAGCACGGGTCCGGCACCACTCAGTTGGCCGGCGCGTAGCTCGTACACGCCCGTCGAGCGCACGGTGAGCCCGCCGCTCAGCGAGAGCGTGCGCGCATTCGCCAGCAACGTCTGCGTGCCCGCACCGCCCCCGAGCGTCACGAGACTCCCGGTGAAGTTGACGTCCAGCGTCACCGTGTACGTGCCGTCCGCGGCGATCAGCACGGTGTCCGTCGAGATCGGCGCGCGACCCTGGCTCCAGTTCGCGCCCGCGCTCCAAAGGCCACCGGCCACGTTGGTCCACGCGTTCGTCACCGCGGCCGACGTAATCGTGAACGGCGCGCTGGTCCCGGCAGTCAGTCCGGCCGACGCGGCCACGAGAGTGTAACCCACGCCGGCCGCACTGATCGTGAGATTCTCGAACACGACCACGCCCGCGACCGCGTTCCGCGTCAGCGTGCCACCGAGCGTTCCACCGGCCGGGTTCGTGCCGATGTTGAGAGTCACAGAGCCCGTGAAACCGGTGGCAACGTTTGACGACACATCGAAGGCCGTGACTTCGACGGTTGGCAGGATGGCGCCCGCCACCGTGGTCACAGGGTTCACCGTGAACTCCAGGCGCACAGCGCCCCCGGCCGTCGCACTGAAGCTCGAGCTGTACGCTGTCGCGAGTCCGGCGGAGGCCGCGCTCAGCACATAGCCCGCGCCGACTTCCGTGACCTCGACGGCGCTGAAGGTGGCGACGCCGCCCACGGCGCTCACCGTCAGGGTGCCCATCAGCGCACCGCCCGGCGGCTCTGCATCCAACGAGAGAGTCACGCCACCCGTGAACGACGTGGCGAGCGCTCCGCCAGCGTCGCGCGCTTCGACGACGATGGGCGGCGAGATCGTCGTGCCGGCCTCAACCGACGTCGGCACTGACACGAACACCAACTGAGTGGCGGCTCCGGCCGTGATGTCAAAGTCCGCACTGAGGCCGGGCATAAAGCCGCTCGCCGTGGCGGCAAGCGAGTAGCCGCTGCCAGAGATGTTCAGTGAGAGGTCGGCGAACGTCGCGATGCCGCCCACTGCATTCACGGTCAGCGTCCCTCCCAGCGTCGCGCCACCCGGGTTGTTGCTGAGCGCGACGGTGACGGCACCCGTATAGCTCGTGAGCGGCCGCCCCATCGCATCCGCGGCGCGCACCTGCACGGCTGGCAGCACCGCGCCGGCGGCGACCGTACTCGGCTGCTGCACGAACTCGAGCTTGCCAGGCGCGGACGGCCCGGCCGCGTACAGCGCCGCGACCTCGGCGTCGGTCAGCGGCCCATCGAAGACCTTGAACTCGTCAATGTCGCCGACGAAGTAGTCGGTACTGCCCTCCACCGAACGCCCCAACCGCGTGGGGCTCCCATCGCCATCAATGCGCAGCGCCGCCGGCAGGGTCTCGCGCAGCGTGCCATCCACATAGAGGCGCGACACGTTGGTGAGCGCGTTCACCGAAAGCACGATGTGGTGGAAAAGTCCGTCAGCGGTCGGCGCGTCCACCAACGTCGTCCACCCTCCGTTGATGCGCAGCTTCCCATTGGCTAGGCGCTGGATGGCCAACGGCTCGCCGTCAGCCGGACCCTGCGAGAGATACGTAATCAATCCAGCGGCTTCACCATCGCGCACAAAGAGCGACACGGCGTACGACGCCGAGTCGGGCACGACCGGTGCCGCAAACTCGGCATAGCCGCCGATGCTCGGGAGCCGGAGCTGCCGCTCGGCGACGAGGGCGGAGCCAAACGGACTTGCGGGGGTCGCGCCGACGGTCGGATTGAGGTTCGTCTCGATCGGCAGGTGCAGAATCAAAGTCGTCGGCGGCGCGAGCGGCGTGGCCGTGAAGGCCAGCGGACTGCCGGTGAGTCCGGTGCTGGACGCCGTGACCGTCTGCGCCCCAAGGGTCGCGCCGAGGGTCCAACTCACCTGGGCGAGCCCGTTGGAATCGGTCACCGCCGAGGCTGCAGAGACAGATCCGCCGCCGGCCGTGACGGCAAACTGCACGGTCACGCCTTCGATCGGCAGGTTGTCGGTGGCACGCGCGCGCACGACCAGCGGCTGCGCGAGTTGCGCCCCTGCGATACCGGACTGCGCGCTACCGGAGACGACTTCGATGCTCGCCGCTTTGGGGAGGACGAGCACCGTCACCGTGTCCGTCTTCCCGTTGGCGAGGCGCGCCTCGATGCGCGCTGCACCGCGGCCAGCGAGCGTGGTGCCAGTGCCGACCAGCACATTCGGAACGGTTGCGAGCGCCGGATCGAGCGCGTACCACCCGATCTTCACATCCGGAATGGGGTTTAGCTGGGCGTCGAGCGCGACTGCGGTAAACGCGAAGCCCTCGCCCGAGAGCACGGTGTCGGCACGCGGTGAGATCCGGACGCTCGCGGCGGTCGAGCCGACGCCCGTGTGGCGCAGCGGCACGACAGGTGGCGGCGGTGGTTCTTCGCCGCGGCGCGTGGGCACGACCTGCACGGCGATCGGCCCACCGCGAAAGACCGTGTCGCCTGCGGCATTGATGTACGCGAGCGCAAGGTCCATCGCCTCCCCCGACGCATCGGTGCCGGAGGAGAGCGTCACATCGAACGAGACGTTGACCTCGGACTCGCCTGCCGGGAAGCTGACGACGCGATCGAGCGCGACGGATCCGTTCGCGCGCAGGAGGAGCACGCGCACCCGGTCGAAGGGTTCGAAGTCACTGGCCTCGAATGCGCTGCCGCCGTCAGGGCCGAACTGGGCGAGGAAACTGAAACCCCGCGCCACCCGCGACGCCTCGGGCCCAGTAAGTTCGCGCCCGCAGCTCAGTCCGCCGATAGCCAGCAGGACGAGCGCGACGAAGCGACGGGCCGCGCCCGTCGAGGAAAGTCGCATACAAAAACTTGCGCCCCGGTCATCCCGGGGCGCAAGACAAATCCGCCACGCCGTCGCGCGGCGTGGTGACGGAGGTCACGGCACGACTAGAAGCGCAGTCCCACGCCCACCGACATCCACTTGCTGTCACCGATCATCGTGTACGATCCGGTGACTTCCGCGAACAGGAATCCGATCGAGACGTTGGGCGCGAAGCCCGTCTTCTTGGAGTCGGAGTCGTACGCCAGCTCCGCGCCGATGTCGAGCAGCGGGATGGGCGAGAAGTGCGGACCGATCTGCAGCGTGGTGACGTTCAACTCGGGCGTCAGCGGATTCACGGCCTTGAAGCGGGTATACGTCGCGCTGCCCATCAGCTTGAAGAAGAGCACAGGCACACCGATGCGCGCGTAGCCACCGATCCCGGCGTCGTACACATCTCCGAACGTGCCCTGCGGCAGCGCTCCCTGCGCGCCGACCCGGATGTCGAGCAGAGGGATCTGGGCCGCGACGGGCGCAGCAAAGAGCGCGAGAAGGCCAGCGGTGGCAACGAGACGGCGAAGCATAGAAGTCCTCTTGAAAGGGTGACCCACGGGGGCAAGCCCACCGTGAATAGGACGATGGTACCGCCCTTCCCGTCAAGAGTGCCGGAATGCCTGGGCGGGTGGCGGTGACGACGGTCACGGTCTGTCGCCCGCCGCGCACTCGGGCTACAATGGACGGGAATCCCCGACCCCCCTCCAATGGACAAGCGCGAATTCCTTCGCACCCTCGGTGGCTCGACGCTCGGCGTGATGCTCTCGCCCGCGCTGCTGGCGCGATTCGAGCAGACGCCGGCGGACCTCCTGGCGCAGGACGACCAGACCTGGACACTTCTACGGACGGGCTACGGACTCCCCGGCTTCATCCAGCTCGAGAGCGGCTACTTCTCGATGATGTCGAACCGGGTCCTCGAAGCCTACATCCGGCACATCCGCGACAAGAACCGCGACGCGTCCTTCTACTTCCGCAGCACGTCGTTCGAGCGAGACCAGCTGCGCGTGCGCCGAAGTCTGGCGGAGCTCGCTGGCTGCACGCCCGAGGAACTGATCGTCACAAGAAACACTACCGAATCGCTCGACACGGTGATCTCCGGGCAGAACTGGGCGGAGGGCGACGAGGCGGTGATGGCCAGCTCGGACTATCAGGCGATGCTGCACCAGTTCGACCTGATGGAGAAGCGGTACCGGATCAAGAAGACGATTGTCTCGCTCCCGCTGAACCCGGCGAGCGACGACGAGATCGTGGATCTCTACGCCGGTGCCATCACGCCGCGCACGAAGCTGCTGATGGTCTGTCACGTGGTGAATATCACGGGCCAGGTGCTGCCCGTGAAGAAGATCGCCGAGATGGCGCGGGCGCGGAACGTCGCGGTGATGGTGGACGGCGCACACGCGTTCGCGCAGCTCCAGTATTCAATCGCCGACCTGAACGTGGACTACTACGGCGCGTCGCTGCACAAGTGGTTGGGGGCGCCGCTCGGGGCGGGTATCCTGTACGTGCGCAAGGAGCGCATCGCCGACCTGTGGCCGCTGTACGGCGAGAACAACTTCCCCAACGACGACATCCGCAAGCTCAACCATCGCGGCACGCATCCCGTGGCGACGGACCTCGCCATCGAGGATGCGATCAGCGCGTACCGACTGATTGGCCTCGACAAGAAGGAGGCGCGCCTGCGCTGGCTGCAGAAGTACTGGACGGACCAAGTGCGCAGCACGCCGCGCATCTCGCTCCTGACGCCAGCCGCGCCCGAGCGGACCTGCGCCATCGCCACGGTCAGCGTGGAGGGCTACACGCCGACTGAGCTCAAGGACCAGCTGTACAACAACCACCGCATTTTCACGGTGGCCATCGAGCGCGAGGAGGCCGGTGTGCGCGGCGTGCGGGTCACGCCGCACCTGTACACGACGCAGCAGGAGCTCGACAAACTCGTCGAGGCGCTGAAGGCTCTCGCCGCCTGACCGTCCTCGTGCACGAGATCTTCGTGTACGGCACCTTGCGCCGCGGGGAGCGCAACGCGTCGCTTCTCGCCGAGTGCGATTGCCTGCGCGAGGTGCGTACTGCGCCCCAGTACACGCTCTACTCGCTGGGATCGCATCCAGGACTCGGCGAGCACGGCACGACGGCGGTGATCGGCGAGGTATATGCCGTGGACTCGCCGACCCTCGCACGCCTCGACGCACTCGAAGACCACCCGCACTGGTATGAGCGCAAAGCAATAGCCCTCGCCGACGGATCGTCGGTCGAGGGCTATGTGCTTCCGGAGCGATTCACGGCGGGCCTGCCCGTGATCGCCGACGGCGACTGGGTACGCTACCGTCGGTTGAGCTGACCCATCCGGTACTCGCGCGGCGGCAGGTTGCCCTGCAGGTGCTGCACGAAGTAGTCCCAACGGCGCCGCATCACATACGCGCCGTCCTGGCCGAAGCCGTGCCGCGCGCTCGGCAGCATCAGCAGATCAAAGTCCTTGTTGGCGCGCATCAGCGCCTCGGCGACCAGCAGCGTGTTCGACGGCGGCACGTTGTCGTCCATCATCCCGTGAATCAGGAAGAGGCGCCCTTGCAGGCGCGCGGCGTGCGTCTGGTTCGCCTCGGCCGCGTAGTTGTCGCTGTTGCCGCTGCGCGTGAGCAGGCCCTGGTAGCGCTCGCCCCAGTCGTCTTCGTAGTTGCGATTGTCGTGATTGCCCGACTCGGCGATGCCGACCTTGAAGAACTCTGGCGCGCGAAACATCGCGGCCGCGGTGGCGAAGCCGCCACCCGAATGCCCCCAGATGCCGACGCGATCGAGGTCGAGGAACGGATACTGGCGGGCGAGGTCGCGCAGGCCCGCGACCTGATCGGGGATCGTGTTGTCTCCCATCCGGCCGTAGTACGCGTCGTGGAAGGCCTTGGAGCGTTGCCACGAGCTGCCCATTCCGTCGATGAGCACGACGACGAAACCAAGTTCCGCGAGAGCGCGGTGGTCGCCGCGTGCGACGCTGAACGCGCGCGATCCAACGGAACCGCCCTGCGGGCCGGGATAGATGTAGGTCACCACCGGATACTTCTTGGTGCTGTCCACCCGCGTCGGCGTGAACATCAGGCCGTACAGGTCCGTCTGGCCGTCGCGGGCCTTCACGACCACCGGTGTGGGCGGGGTCCAGCCGGCGGCGACGGCGCGCGACACGTCCACGCGCTCGAGCTCGCGCAGCACGCGCCCGTTGGCGTCACGCAGGACGGTGACGGTGGGGGTATTCGGCGTCGAGTGCGAGCTGACGATGAAGCGCGCGTCGGGCGAGAGCTGCGCGTTGTGGTGCGCGTTCTCCGGCGTGAGCAGCGTGAGCCCACGGCCGTCGAAGTTCACGCGATACAGGTGCGAGAAGTACGGGTCGCGGCCCGCCTCGCGCCCCTGTGCCGTGAACCAGATGCGCCGCGCACGCTCATCCACGCGGACGATGCCCGTGACGTTTCCGTCGCCAGTCGTGATGCGATTCTTGAGGCGACCCGTCGCGAGATCGTAGAGATACAGGTGAATCCAGCCGTCACGCTGCGACCACCAAATCACTTCGTTGCTGGCCGGCAAGACGCGCCACAGGTCCTCGGGAAAGCCCGCATCGCCGATGTGCGTCTGGCTCGTTTCCTCGATCAGCGTGCGCACGGCGCCGGTGGTCGGGTCCGCGATGCGCAGCCAGGCCTGCTTGTGGTCGCGCGAGCTCGAGATGAACGCCAGTTGTGACGCATCGGCGTGCCACTGCAGATCGCAGATGCCGCCGCCGCAGGCCACGTGGTCGCTCACGGTGGACCGGTGCGCATCCGGCGCCATCTGGAGGCGGGTGACGCGCGGGCCGCCCGGCGCATCGAGCGAAATGACGACGCGCGAGATGCGGAAGATCACCGAGTCACCGGGCAGCGGATACCGCCAGGCCTGCAAGCGGGGCGCGCCGACGTTGGTGGTGACCAAGTACATATTGCTCACGCCGCGGCCGTCGTGCTGGAACGTGGCGATGTGCCTGCTATCCGGCGACCACGTGACGACGGCGTCGCCCGAGTGAACCCAGCCGGCGTTGTTGGTGGCGTAGCCGAAATCCTCGACGCCATCGGTGGTGAGCTGCGTCTCGGCGCCGCTGCGGAGGTCCTTCATCCACAGGTTGTGGGCACGAATGAAGACGGCGCGCGTGCGGTCCGGCGAGATGCTGCTGCCCGGCGGCGGCTGATGGGCGAGGGCCGTCGGCGTGGCGGGGCGGCAAGGCTCCTCGGCCGTGCACTCGCGCACTTCGCGCGAGACCGGGTTCACCATCTTCATCACCGGTCCGGTGGGCGTCGTGACGCGATACCAGAAGCGGCCGTCGGGCAGCCAGTTCGGGGGCGAGGCCTGCCCACTCACAAGCGGCGTCAGCGTGGCGCCGAGCATCCGTTCGGCGCGCGCGTAGTCGTCCGCGGTGAGCTGGGCTGGGTGGTGCATCGCGTGCATCGACTGCTGCGCCGAGAGGGCGGAGGGCACGCAGGCGAGGACGAGGAGGACGATGCGTCTCATAGCAGATCGGGTAGGCTGGACGCGGCGTGACGGGCGGGCCGCGTATCGGGAGGAATACTGGCGACCGTGAAGAATACCCCCGCTGGCCACCCCGTGCATATTGGTGCGATGCACGAGACCCTCGCCCCGACCAAGGACGTCCGCCGCGTCATCCTCGCCTCGTCCCTCGGCACCGTGTTCGAGTGGTACGATTTCTATCTGTACGGCTCGCTGGCCGCGATCATCAGCCGGCAGTTCTTCTCGGGCGTGAATCCAACCGCCGGGTTCATCTTCGCGTTGCTCGCGTTCGCCGCGGGGTTCGCGGTCCGGCCTTTCGGTGCCGTGGTGTTTGGCCGTCTCGGCGACCTCGTGGGCCGCAAGCACACGTTCCTCGTCACGATCGTGATTATGGGCGCGGCGACGTTCGTGGTCGGCCTGCTGCCGAGCTACGCGCGCATCGGCATCGCGGCGCCGATCATCCTCGTGCTGCTGCGCCTGTTGCAGGGACTCGCACTGGGCGGCGAGTACGGCGGGGCCGCGACCTATGTGGCTGAGCACGCGCCGCACGGCAAGCGCGGCGCCTACACGTCGTGGATCCAGACGACCGCAACGCTCGGGCTGTTCCTGTCGCTGCTCGTGATCCTCGGCTGCCGGGTCGTCCTCGGCGGCGAGGCATTCGAGGCCTGGGGCTGGCGCATCCCGTTCTTGTTCTCAGTGGTGCTGCTTGGCATCTCCACGTGGATCCGGCTGTCGCTCGATGAATCGCCGCTCTTCCGTAAGATGAAGGCGGAGGGCTCGCACTCGAAGGCGCCGATCCGCGAGTCCTTCGGTGAGTGGCGCAACCTCAAGCTCGTGCTGTTAGCGCTGTTCGGGCTCACGGCGGGCCAGGCGGTGGTCTGGTACACGGGCCAGTTCTACGCGCTGTTCTTCCTGCAGCAGACACTCAAGGTCGAGGCGCAGACGGCGAACATCCTCGTCGCGACGGCGCTCCTGCTGGGCACGCCGTTCTTCGTCGTGATGGGGTGGCTCTCGGACCGTGTGGGACGGAAGCGCATCATTATGGCGGGCTGCCTGCTCGCGGCGCTCACCTACTTCCCGCTGTTCCGCGCCTTGACTGCGCTGGCCAACCCAGCGCTCGCACGCGCGCAGGCCACCGCCCCAGTGACCGTCGCCGCCGACGCGACGCTGTGCTCGGTGCAGTTCAATCCGGTGGGTACGACGGCGTTCACGACGTCCTGTGACGTGGCCAAGTCGGCGCTCGTGCGGCGGGGGGTGCCCTATCGCAACGCGACGGGTGGCGAGCCGGCCGTCGTGCGGGTGGGCACGCGAGACATCGCGAGCTACCGTGCCGATTCCGACGCGGACGGGTCGAGGAAGCGCGCCTTCGACGAGGCGCTCGACGCCGCGCTGCGTGACGCAGGTTATCCCAAGGCGGCAGATCCCGACGAGGTGCACACCGTCGGCGTCGTCGCCGTGCTGTTCGTGTTGATGCTCTACGTCACGATGGTCTACGGGCCGATCGCGGCGATGCTGGTCGAGCTCTTCCCGACGCGCATCCGCTACACGTCGATGTCGCTGCCCTATCACATCGGGAACGGGTGGTTTGGCGGCTTCCTGCCTACGACGTCGTTCGCGATCGTCGCCGCCACGGGCGACATCTACTCGGGGTTGTGGTATCCCATCATCATCGCGCTGCTGACGCTGGTCGTCGGCTCCATCTTCCTGCGCGAGACGAAGGACGTGGATATCGAGGCGATGTAGACCGCTCGGACTGCGTGGCGGTTAACGCAGGGGCATCACGATTGCTTGCCGCCCGGCGCCGCGCGTCTTACACTGGATTTCGTGCGGATCCGCTCCCGCTTCCGGCGCGCGCTCGGCGCGATTGGTGTCGCGCTTGCGGCGTCGTGCGCCGAATCAACGGCACCAAGTGGCAATCCGCGCCCGACCATCAGCGCGGTCACGCCGTCGTCCATCCCGCTCGGTGCGACCGGCGCCACCGTGACGATCTCCGGCAGCGGATTCGTGCCCGAGTCGAAGGTGCACATCCGACTCACGGAACGCGCGACGACGTACGTGAGCGCCACGCAGCTCACCGCGTCACTCGAGCCGGCAGACGCAGCGACGGTCGGCACGATCGCCGTCGAAGTCGTCAATCCTGAACCGGGCGGCGGCCGCTCGCCCTTCCGCACGATCACGGTGCGCGACGTACTCACGGTCGGTCCCGACGTGGTGGCGCTCGACCGAGGGGCGTCGCAGACGTTCACCGCGATCGGCGTCTCAGGTGATGCTGTGGCGGTGACGTGGCGGGTGAACGGCGTACCGGGCGGGAATTCGTCGGTAGGGTTCATCACCGCCGGTGGGAGCTACACGGCGCCCTCCGTGATGCCGGCGGATTCCGTCGTCATCTCGGCCGCGCTCAACGCGGATCCGACTATCGTGCGTCACGCAGCCGCGTTCATCGTGCCGCCGGCGAGTTTCAACAACTTCCGCATCACTATTCCTCGCGCGGTCGATGGCCTCAGCCCGACGGACACGCGCCTGTTGATCCGCCCCAACCCGTCAGCGGCCAACGTGCGATTCGCGCTGCCGAGCGGCGCGCCCGTGGAAGTGCGCTTCATCGGCGCCGGCATCTACACGGCGATCATCACGTCGGGCACCGCGTTCGCCAATGCGCGGGCCGGCGCGCTCCACAACCACATCGGCTTCGTCGACGAATACGATGCCGGCGGCACACGGACGCAACGCCTCAACGTCTTTGCGAATCTCCGCGACGCCGGGATGCCGAACGTGCCGATCACCCCCATCGGCGCCGACGCGCAACGCAGCCCGCATCTCCTCAACCTGCGCCTGGACTCGGCGACCGCGTATCCCAGTCAGGCGATCGTCTCGCGCGCGCTCCAGACCCTTGGGAATCCTGCCGTGGATTTCGTCGCGGTGATCTCGTCGGTGACGAGCGTAAACAATCGCGTGTACCTGTCCGTGCGAAACGAGGTCGAGGGCATCGGACTGTCGCTCTTCGACCAGTCTGCCTTCTGGGGCGGCTCGCCACGCCTGCAGGGCGTGATCGCGTTTCCGGTGGACTACTTCTTCGATGGCGCGGAGCGCGCGATGTGCCACGAGATCGGGCATCGCTGGATCAACTTCGCCTCGCAAGAGCCACTGCTTTCCGGCCGTCCGCATTGGCGACCGTCGAGTATGGCCACTGGGGTGATGGGGTTCAGCATTCCCGGTAGCGGCGCGGGCGGCACCTTCCAGTGGCGGCTCGAACCGGTGGATGCGACCTCGGTGCGCGCCGAGAGCGCGACCTCCGTCGAGGCACAGACCTTCGACCCCTTGGACCTGTACCTAATGGGGCTCCTGCCGCCCGATTCCGTGCCGACGCGGTACCTGCTCCCCGCAGGCCAGTCGCCGAACACGATGAGTGCCGGCCTCGTGTATCCGGCGACGCCGTATACGGTCGCCGAGTACATCGCCCAGCACGGAGCGCGCGTGCCCGCGAGCGGCACGTCGCAACGAGAATTCGTGGTCGCCACGGTCATTCTCTCCGTGGGCCGTCTGCTCTCGCCCGCGGAGATGGCGTTCTTCGATCACGCCGCCGCGCGGCTCGAGACCCGCGTGACGGTGCCCGCACAGTCTGGCTTCGTCTCGGACGACGCCGTCGGGTGCTATCAGGCGACCGGCGGGCGCGCGACGTTCAGCGCCACGCTACCCTGACCCGCGTTATCGCACGTAGGTGAGCCAGCCACGCGTATCCTCGACGCGCCCATTGACGATGTCGAGATACAGCGTCTGCAGCTTCCGCGTGACCGGGCCAACCTTGCCGTCTCCGACGGGCAGCTTGTCCACGCTGCGGACCGGCGTCACTTCACTGGCCGTGCCGCAGACGAAGAGCTCGTCGCAGGTGTAGAGCACCTCGCGCGAGAGCGGCTGCACGCTGACACGAATGCCGAGTTCCTCCGCCATCGCCAGCACGGTGCTCCGCGTGATACCAGGCAGCAGCGTGCCGTCAATCGGCGGCGTGTACAGCACGCCACCATCCACCGCAAACACGTTCTGCCCCGACCCCTCGCTGAGCATTCCGTCCGGTCCGAGCGCAATCGCTTCATCGAAGCCGTTCGCCAGCGCCTCCATCTTGATCAGCTGGCCGCCGAGGTAGTTGCCGGCAATCTTCGCCATCGCGGGAATCGTATTCGGTGCCACGCGATGCCACGTGGAGACGCAGGCATCCACGCCATTCTCCAGCGCACCGGCGCCGAGGTACGAGCCCCAGGGCCAGCACGGGAGGTAGACCTCCACCGGTGAGTCGAACGGGACCATCCCGGCCGCGCCGTAGCCGCGGATCACCATCGGGCGCAGGTAGCACTCGTCGATGTTGTTCCGCCGAATCAGCTCGCGATTCGCCTCGACCAGCTCATCGAGCGTGTACGGCACCGGCATCCGGTAGATCTTGCACGAATTGAGCATCCGCTTGAGATGCTCGCGCAGGCGGAAGATGGCCGGACCCTTCGGCGTCTTGTACGCGCGGATGCCCTCGAACACCGCCGAGCCGAACTGGACGGAGTGCGCCAGGATGTGGATGGTGGCATCGTGCCACTTCACGAACTGGCCGTCGTGCCAGATGAACTGCGTTTCGCCGATCTTCGCCACGGGAGTCTGGGATGGTGGGGAGGGTGTGGCCTACAGGAGCGAACGAATCCAACCGCCGTCCACGGCGATGCTTTGCGCCGTGATGTAGCTCGCGCGCTCGCTGGCAAGGAACGTCGCCAACGCCGCGAACTCGTGTGGCTCGCCCACGCGCCCCATCGGGATCTGCTTCTCCCAGAGGGCGAAGGCCTCGTCGCGGGTCGATCCCTTGGAGGTCGCGGTGGACTTGGCGAGCTCCTCGAGGCGCTCGGTGCGCGTGTAGCCCGGCATCAGGTTGTTCACCGTGATGCCGAATGGCGCGACCTCGTTTGCGAGGGATCGGGCGAACCCGGTGACGGCAGCGCGGACGCTGTTGGAGAGGATGAGTCCGTCCACCGGCTGCTTCACGGCAATCGACGTCACGTTGAGAATGCGTCCCCAACGCCGCGACTTCATTGACGGCAGGACGGCGCGGGTGAGATTCACCACGCTCTCCAAATTGAGTGCGATTGCGCGCTGCCAGGCCTCGCTCGAGTGACTCTCGAACGGTCCCGGCGGCGGGCCGCCCGCATTCGTGACGAGGATGTCGATGGGGCCCAGCGCCTCCGCGGCGGTGGTCACGGCGCGCGCCACATCCGCCGCCACCGACACGTCCGCCTCGACGCCGATCGTGCGCACGCCGTGCCGTGAGGCCAGCTCCGCCGCGCGCTCGTGGATCGCCGCGCTGCGCGCACAGCAGGCCACGAGCGCGCCCTCGGCAGCCAGCGCCTCCGCGATCGCCGCCCCGAGCCCACGGCTCGACGCCGCGACGAACGCGACGCGGCCCTTCAGTCCGAGGTCCACGCCTACTTCTGGTGGAAGTAGGAGTCGGTGTGGTTCAGCCAGTCCTCGCGCGGCGGATTGAAGACATCCACGTCGAGCGTGTCCTCCAGGGCCTCGGCCTTGTGCCACACGTTCGACGGGATGTGCAGCACCTCGCCCGCACGCACGTCGAGTGTCTGCGCGCCGTCCTCGCCAATCCAGAATCGCAGCGCCCCCTCGATGATGTACGTCAGCTGCTCATTGTGGTGCTGGTGCTTGGGGACGATCGCGCCCTTGGCGAGGTACACGTGCGCCAGCATCATCCCCTGCCCCGTCACGAGGCGGCGGGAGATCTGGTCCGTGACGCGCTCCTTGGGCATATCGGACCAGCGGTGAAAGGTCACGGCCGTGGTGCTGGTGTTGATCGCGGACATAGTCGGAACGGGCTGAGGGTGGGTCCGACCCCAAGCTACCGAAATCCGACCCGTGGCGCTGGGGGCGTCCGTACCCTGTCCAACGACTCAACGATTCCGCACATTCCCGCGTCCTCTGTGATTGGCTTTCGCAACGTTCACCCTCTAGCTCCCAGACTGATGGCTTCCACGCGTCCCTTGGTGATCGCGTCCGGCTTGGCGCTCGCCCTTGCGTCCTGCACGCCCGCGACCGCCACCACGACTCCGTCACCCGCCCCGACCGTGCAACGTCCCGCGCCGACGCCGTCCACCACGGCGGCCCAGGGCGGCGACAGCACCCGCGCCGGCCAGGCGGGCGGCCCCGCAGCGGGCGCCCCGCGCCCCTACGCGCAGGTCGTCACGCGCCAGGCCGTCACGCAGTCGGGCCTCTTCAAGGTGCACCGCATCGGCGAGCGGATGCTGTTCGAGATCCCGACGTCGCTGCTCGGCAAGGAGCTGATGCTCATCGGGCGTCCGGTCGAAAGCACGCTGCAGAACCCAGCGGGCTTCTTCGGCGGCGGCGTCTACCGCATCTACGTCACCTGGGAGCGCTCGGGCAACCGCGTGGTCCTGCGCAATCTCAACTATATGCTCTCCGCGGACACCACCGACGCCATCTGGCGGCAGGTGCGCACCTTCCGCCGCGGCGCAGTGCTGGCCTCGTTCAGCGTGTCGGCATTCGGCCAGGATTCGGCGGCCGTCATCGACGCCAGCGATCTCTTCCTCAGCAACATCCCGGAGTTCAACCCGGTGCCCGGCATCCAGCGCAACAAGAGCTGGATTGACCAGACCTGGGCCTTCGAGCGCAATGTGAACGTCGAGGTCACGCAGTCGGGTCAGGGGCGCGCAGACGCCGGCGGCGGCTTCGGCGCCCCGGCCGCGGCCGCCGGGCCCGCGCTGTCCCAGACCATCCGGATGCACTACTCGATGATCGCGCTGCCGGATGTGCCGATGATGCCGCGGCTCCAGGATAACCGCGTCGGCTACATCTCCTCGGCCACGTACGACCTCTCGAGCCGCGAGCACCGCGCCGATCTCGTACGCTTCATCCATCGGTTCCGCCTGGAGAAGAAGAATCCCAACGCTGCCGTGAGCGACCCGGTCGAGCCGATCATCTATTGGATCGACCCGGCGACGCCCGAGTGGCTGCAGCCCTGGATCATCGAGGGCGTGAACAAGTGGCAGAAGGCCTTCGAGGCCGCCGGCTTCAGCAACGCGATCTTCGGGCGGATGGCGCCCACGCCGGAGCAGGACCCGAACTTCTCGCTCTACGACGCGCGCCATTCGGTCATCTATTGGCGCCCCAGCACCGTCGCCAACGCGACCGGTGGCCAGGTGGTGGACCCTCGCTCCGGCCAGATCATCAAGGGCGAGGTCAATATGTACCACAACATCCTCGAGCTGCAGAAGGACTGGTACTACATCCAGGTCTCACCGCTCGACCCGCGCGCGCAGCGGCTGCCGATGCCGGATTCGCTGATGGGCCGCCTCGTCGAGTACGTCGTCACGCACGAGATCGGCCACTCGATCGGCTTCCCGCACAATATGAAGTCGTCGGCGCAGTACCCCGTGGACTCGATCCGCAGCCGCAGCTTCCTCGAGCGGATGAACGGCCACGTCGCGACGCTGATGGACTACTCGCGCTTCAACTACGTGGCCCAGCCGGAGGACAACATTCCGCCACACCTGCTCATTCCGCAGGTTGGCCCGTACGACGTGTTTGCCGTCCGGTGGGGCTACGCGCCGATCCCGGGCGCCCGCACGCCGGAGGAGGAGAAGCCGACGCTCGACCGCTGGGCGCGCGAGCAGGACCAGTTCCCCTGGCTGCGCTTCACCACCGCCGACGCCACGGGCGACCACGAGAACCTCACCGAGGCAGTCGGTGATGCGGACGCCGTGCGCGCGACCACGCTCGGAATGCGAAACCTCGAGCGCGTCGTCCGCGGCATTCTGCCCGCCGCCGAGAAGCCGGGCGAGAACTATGACGAAGTGGAAAACCTGTACAACGAGGCGGTCGGTCAGTGGGGCCGCTATATGGGCCACGTGACCGCCGTCATCGGCGGCGCGTACACGCAGGAGCGCTATGGCACCGGTCCGCGCTTCACGCCGGTCGAAAAGGCGCGCCAGCACGAGGCCGCGCTCTACCTCAACCGCACGGCTTTCCAGGTTCCGGCGATGTTCCTCGACCCGACCCTGCTGCGGCGCATCGAGAACGAGGGCGTCGTCGAGCGCATTCGCGTCCGTCAGGCCGCGGTGCTCAACCAGCTGATGAGCCCGGCGCGCCTCAATCGCCTGATTGAGTTCGAGGCCCTCGCCCCGCGTCCGCAGGACACGTACACGCTCGCCGACTTGATGAGCGACCTGCGTGCCGGCGTGTGGGGTGAACTCAGCGAGTCGCGCGTGTCGGTGAACGCCTACCGCCGCAACCTGCAGCGGGCGTTCCTCGCCGCGGCGGATTCACGGCTCAACCCGAGCGCCGCGGATCTCGCGCGGCCGTTCAACCCGGCGCCGAACCCGGCGAACTCCGACGTCCGCGC
This sequence comes from uncultured Gemmatimonas sp., assembly GCA_964414995.1. GTDB lineage: Bacteria > Gemmatimonadota > Gemmatimonadetes > Gemmatimonadales > Gemmatimonadaceae > Pseudogemmatithrix. Next base: position 1,305 of record CAYPYY010000007.1, on the reverse strand, counting down.
GGCACTCCGCGCGGCGTTGCAGGACCTCGACGGCTTGGCCGCGACAGCGACCTCCCGTGCGGCAGATCCGATGACGCGCATTCACCTGCGCGACGTGCGGACCGAGATCGCGCGAATTCTGGATACGAACCGCTGATCCCTTGCACGAACGAAACGCCCGCCTCGGTGCAGCAGCCGAGGCGGGCGTTTTGTCGTTTAGCGGAAGCGCGGGCGCAGCCTAACCCGGGAGCGGCACCAGTTCCGCGTCGGCGCGACCATCCGCGATCGTGAGAATCGCCACACAGGGCTCAAGGTCGAAGCGACGCGGGCCCGCCGCGCCTGGGTTTACGATCAGCCGCCCGTCCACGCGCTCGACCATCTGGCGATGCGTGTGGCCGTACACGCAGACGTCGGCGTCATAGGCGGCCGCGACCTGCGCTGGACGCGGGCGCCCGAGCTCGTGCCCGTGTTGCACGTGGATGCGCAATCCGCCAATCGTCACATCGAGCGCTTCGCGCAGGCCCGGCGTCCACGGGTCATCGCAATTGCCGTAGACCGCGCGCACCGGCGCGATCAGCGCGAGCTCATCGAGGATGGTGTCGCTGCACACGTCGCCGGCGTGCAGGATCTGACTCACGCCGGCGAACACCTCGTGTACCTGGGGTCGCAAGAGCCCGTGCGTGTCGGCGATGAGCCCGACGCGAATGGCGGCGCTCACGCGTCGTCCGTCGCCTCACCCCACCGCGGCGCCAGCGCATTGGGCACGCCGAGGTGATCGAGCGCGCGGGCCACGATGAAGTCCACGAGTTCGGCGATCTGCGTGGGGCGATGATAGAAGCCCGGCGCCGCGGGCATCACCGTGGCACCCGCCATCGTCACGCGCCGCATATTCTCGAGGTGAATGAGCGAGAGCGGCGTCTCGCGCGTCACGAGCAGGAGCGGCCGCCGCTCCTTGAGTGCGACATCTGCCGCGCGCTCCACCAGCGAACGCGACGTGCCGGCGGCAATGCTCGCCAGCGTGCCCATCGAACACGGGCAGATCACCATTCCGCCCGCGAGTGACGAGCCCGAGGCCGGCGCCGCACCGCGATCGCCGTCGTCAAACACCGTGACCAACCTATCGAACCGCTCGGCACCCGCCGCCACGCGCAGCGCGGCGAGGTCGCCGACACCACTCTCCGTGCGTAGGAGCCGGAACCCGTGCGAGGTCACGATCAGCGAGACGCGGCGCCCGGCCACGAGCAGTTGCTCGAGCAGCCGAATGCCGTAGGGCGCACCGGAGGCGCCGCTGATGGCCATCACGATCGGTGCGTCACCCACGGAAGG
>CAYPYY010000006.1:44251-52846 GCA_964414995.1 uncultured Gemmatimonas sp. | reverse complement strand
CTCCATACTGCGGCGCACCGCCTCCGGCACCTCGCCGCGCACGACGACGTCGCTCACGGCAAACCGACCGCCGGGCTTGAGCACGCGGAACGCCTCACGCAGCACCTGGCGCTTGTCCGCCGAGAGATTGATCACGCAGTTCGAGATGATCACGTCCACCGACGCATCCGGAAGCGGGATCTGCTCGATGTGCCCCTTGATGAACTCCGCGTTCTTCACACCCGCCTCGGCCGCATTCTTGCGCGCGAGGGCGAGCATATCGTCCGTCATATCGAGGCCGTACGCCTTGCCGGTCGGGCCGACGCGCCGAGCGGAGAGCAGCACGTCAATGCCGCCGCCGGAACCGAGGTCGAGCACTGTCTCACCCTCGTGCAGGGCGGCGAGCGCGGTCGGATTGCCGCAGCCCAGCGACGCGAGCACCGCGGCACTCGGCAGTTCCTGCGTCTCGCCGCTCACGTAGAGGTTGGAGGTGATCGGGTCGGTGTTGCCGTTGAATGCCGCGCCGCCGCAGCAGGAGTTCACGGGCCCGCAACAGCCGGCCTGCTCGCCGGTGGCGAGCACGCGGCGGGCGGCCTCGCCGTACTTCTGTTGCACGACGTCGGTGATGTGGGCGGCCTGTTCGGTGATAGTCATCGGGATCTCTGAGCAAGAAATGTTGATGGGTGGGCGCAAAAAAAATCAGTCGCAGCAGCTATCGAATGTGCGCAGTCGGCGGCCCGTGGTCCGCTCGGTCGCCAGCGCACGCACGAGATCGTGCGCCTCGGCGAAGGCGTCCGACTGCAGCGTGTAGTAGGACCAGCGGCCCTCGCGACGATCGCGCACGAGCCCCGCGTCCTTGAGCACCCGCAGGTGGAACGAGAGGCGCGACTGCTGGGCATCGAGCCCGGCCTGCAGGTCGCACACGCAGCGCTCGCCCTCGCGCAGCAGATCGAGAATCGCGAGGCGTGTCTCGTCTGAGAGGGCGTGGAAGAGCGCCGAGGCGCGCGTGTAGTCAATCGAGGTGGCTGGCATCGTGCCGTACACTAATCAAGAAAAATTGATTAGTCAAGACCCTCCGGATCGCACTTCTCCGACACCGCCTGCATCAGGATGGCCAACGCCCGGTCCAACGCCCGGTTTCCCTCCGTGCCGCCGCGATACTTCCCGATCCGCACCACCACCAACTCGTGACTCGGGATGATCCACGTGCTCTGACCGCCCGCGCCCAGCATCGCGAACGCGTCCTGAGGAATCGGCCGCGCGCCGTCGCCATTCACCCAGAAGAAGCCGCCACCGTAGACGGGCCGTCCGTCCGCCGCCCACGCCGGCGCGACCGTGCGCACGTGCTGCACGTAACCCTCGGGCAACAGTCGCTCACCGTTCCACACGCCATCCTGCAGATACAACTGCCCGAGCCGCGCCCAGTCGCGCGCGGCAATCATTTCGTAGCCCTGTCCGAGAAAGTTGCCGTACGGATCAGTCTCGATGATTGCGTTGCGGATGCCGATCTTGTCGAACAAGGCCCGCTGCGGAAACTCGTGGTAGTTCACGCCGAGCCGTTCAGTGCCGAGTCGCACCAGATAGCTCGCGAGCACCGGATCCACGTTGCGGTACCGCCCGACCGTGTTGGGCCGCCACTGCTGCGGCCGCGTCGCGGCCCACTGATACGAGTTCACCGTGCCCGTGTAGAGGTACAGGTGATCGGGATAGCCCGACGCCGGATTCCAGTCGGGATCCTGCGGCGCCTTGATGCGCAGTCCACTCGACATCCGCATAATGTCCATAATCCGAATTGCCTGACGCGGATCTCCTGCGGCCTGCCATTCCGGAAACGGCGCGGGCTGCTCGAGTTGGTACACGCCCATCTGAATCAGCCGTGCCACCAACGTGCCCGTCAGACTCTTGCCCATCGACCAGCTCTCGAGCGGTGTCGTCGGCGTGATGCCACGCGCGTAGCGCTCACCGACGATGCGGCCGCGGTGCACGATCACTAGCGCCAAAGACATCGCCGAGTCGTTGCCCCATCCGACTTCCATCGCTCGGGCGATGGCGGCGCTGTCAATGCCGTTGCCCAGTGGCGCGCGCGGCACGCGGTCCCCCATCGGCCAGTCAGTGGTCGCCGCACTCGGCAACTGCGGCCGCACCACGCGCGGCGCGAAGAACACCGAGTCGCGCCCCTCAGGCAGCGCAATGCACCCTTGGCTACCGAATCGGCGCGCCACGCGCACGCGGCCATCCGCCATCCGCAGCCGCACCTCCTGACGACGGCGATCCACCGCGGTATCCACGACGATGCGCCGCGTCTCCACGGGCGACACGAAGAAGCCGAGGTTCGCCGCCACGTCACGCACGTCGAGCCCCGCCAGGAACACGTTCGAGCAGAGGATCTTGGCGAACCCCGCCGTCTCGTGCGAGCGAATGTCGCCCGGCGGCGGCTCCCAGCGGCCCGGCAGCTCCAGCGAGTTGCCGCGCGCAATCAACGCATTGCGACGCTCGAGCGCCGTCGCGCGTGCCGTGTCACGCACCGGCTGCTGCGCGGCGAGTCCGCTGCACACACACGCCACCAGCACCGCACCGACGACCGTCTGCACCGAACGACTCACGGACGACTCCCCGCGTTCACGCGGCGAAGAAGGGAACCAGCAGTTGGCAGAACAGCGCCCCCACGACGGTCATCGCAAAACCCCACAACAGCAACTGCTTGAATAAGGTGCGCGCGTCCTCGGTCGCCGGCAGGGCCGCCACGCAGAGCGCACCCAGCGTCGAGATCGGCGAGACGTCCACCAGCGCCGCGCCCACGTTGATGCTGAGCGCGATCTGCAGTGGATCGCCCCCACCCAGCTTCGTGACCAGCTCCGGGATGGTGGGCAGAAAGGTCGGATAGATCACGCCGGCCGTCGAGCTGTAGATCGAGATGAGGCCCGTCACAAACGCCATCGCGCCATTCACGGTGCGCTCGCTGGCAATCGCCGCGAGGCCACCGGTGAACAACGACATCCCGCCGCTGCCCTCGAGCACCGCGATCAACACGCTCACGCCACAGACCAAGACGAGCACCGACCACGGCACCTCCGTGAGCATCGCGCGCTCCTCGACGGTCCGCGCGAGCAAGAGTGCGGTGACCGCGACGAACGCGGACGGGCCCAGGGGCGCGCCGCCCACTGTGACGCCGGCCACCCAAAGTCCGAGCACCACGAGCGTGATGCGCTGCGCCCCCGTGAGCGGCACGCGCTCCACCAGCGCCTCGCGCCGATCGACGCGCATTGCCTCTCGTCCGCCGAACAGCCACCACGCCGCCGCTGCCGCCAGCGTGTGGGCCGCGAAGTTGGCCGCCCACACGCGCCATTCGTGCCCCGGCACCCCCGCCTTCGTCATTCCATCCGCGACGATCACGCCGATGGCGCTGAACGGCGAGAGATTGCCTGCGTTCGCGCCGTTGCACAGCATCAGCGCGGTCAGCAGCGGCGAGAGCCCCGCCCGCCGGCCCGTGGACATTGCCAAGGGCGCCAGCAACGCCACCGAGGCAATCGCCCCGGGCCCCAGCGTGCTGAGCACGCCCGCCACCGCAAAGACCAGCACCGGCATCCACGCCACGCGGCCGCCGGCCGCGTACAGCGCCCGCTGCGCCAGCGCACCGATCGTGCCGTTCGCCTGCGCCGCGCCGAAGAGCAGTGTCACGCCCAACAGCGTCACGAACAGCGAGGCAGGAAACGCCGCCAGCAGCTGGCCCGTCGTCCACCCCGTCGCCAGTGTCGCCACCGGCCACGCCAGCGCGAGCGCGAGCAGTCCCACGTTCAACCGCGTGCCCACGCTCGCGGCCATCACGAGCGCGAGTGCCGCGAGCGACCACACCGCCGGCGTCACGCCGTGGGCACCGGCAGCAGGTGGCGCTGGATCTTGCCCAAGGCCGTGCGCGGGATGGACGCGATGCGCACGATGCGCCGCGGGATCTTGTACGAGGCCAGCTCGGCGCGTAGCGCGCGCTCGATCGCCGCCGCATCCGGCGCCGCGTCGCTCACCACGTACGCGACCGGCACCTCTCCACGCGCGGCGTCCGCAATGCCCACCACCGCGGCCTCGCGAATGCCGGGATACCGCAGCAGGACCTCCTCGATCTCGCGCGGATAGATGTTGAACCCGCCAGAGATGATCAGCTCGCTCCGCCGCCCCTGCAACGTGATCCGGCCCTCGTCGTCGCGACTGCCGAGATCACCCGTGCGGAACCAGCCGTCCTCCCAGGCCGCGGCCGTCGCCTCCGGCTGGCGCCAATAGCCGGCGCACACGTTGGGGCCGCGCACGAACAGCTCGCCCGTCTCGCCCACCGCCGCCACGCGACCCCGATCGTCGCGGATCTGCACGTCCGTCAATGGGAGCGGAAATCCCACCGTGCCCGCGCGCCGCTCGCCGTGCAGCGGATTGCTCACGTTCATCAGCGTTTCCGTCATCCCGTAGCGCTCGAGGATGCGGTGCCCGAACAGTCGATCGAAATCCTCAAGCACCGCCGCCGGCAGCGGTGCCGAGCCCGATACAAACAACCGCATCGCCGCCCCGACGGGACGCGCGCGCTCCATCGGCGTCTCCAGCAGCCGCACGAACATCGTCGGTACGCCATAGAACAGCGAGGGGCGATACGTCTCGAACCAGCCGATCGCCCGCGACTGCTCCCAGCGCTCGACCAGCCGCAGGTGACCGCCGCTCGCCAGCCATCCGTTCACGCCGTTGCCCAGGCCGTGCACGTGGAACAGCGGCAGCGTGAGCAGCAGCCGATCCTCGCTGGTGAGCTGCCACGCGTGCATCAGCGCGAGGGCGTTGGCGGCGAAGTTGCCGTGCGTGAGCACGGCGCCCTTCGCCGCGCCCGTCGTGCCCGACGTGTAGATCAGCGCCGCCGGCGTCCCGGCGCCTGTCGCCATCAGCGGGCGCAGCGGAGTGCGCGACGCCGCGCCGTCCTCCAGCAACTCCAGCTCCCACACCGGGATGCCCTCGGCGACGTCCGCCGTGCGCTCGTTCGTCGTGATCACTGCCGTCGGCGCGGCATCGCGCACGATGTGGGCAATCTCGCGCGCCGTGTACAGCACGTTGATCGGCACGAGGATCGCCCCCAGCTTGAGCGTCGCCAGCCACAGGGTGATGACCGCGGGGCTGTTGGGCAGCAGCAGTGCGATGCGATCCCCGGGCGCGAGTCCGCGCGCCGCGAGCTCGAGCGCCAGCCGATCGCTCTGCGCATCGAGGTCACCAAAGGTGAATGCGCGGACCGTGCCGGACGCATCCTCGAACTCCAGCGCCGGCGCATCGCGGCGGCCGCGGAGGTGCACGTCGTAGAGCGAGAGCAGGGACATCGCCGCGAATATACCGCAAAGTCGCGATAACGCCGCCGTGCGTCCCCCGGACCCGCGCCGTAGCTTATCCGCGTGCTTCCTCAGCCCAAGGCCCCCTTCGTCGGCCGGCAGCGCGAGCTCGTCACGCTTGTCACCGCACTCGACGCGGCCAAGCGCGGGCGCGGCAGCGTCCACCTGCTCGCCGGGGAGAGCGGGGTCGGCAAGACGCGCCTCACGGAGGCCATCGTAGAACGCGCCCGTGAGCGTGGCTTCCTGCCCGTCGTCGGCCACGCGTATCCGGTGGAGTCGGGAATCCCGTACGCGCTCTTCGGCGATGGCTTCGGCCCGCTGTTGCGCGGAATGGAGCCTGCGAGCCTGCAATCACTCTCGCGCGGCGCCTTGGCCGAGCTCGCGGTCATCATCCCCACGCTCCGCGCCGACGGCGCGCAGGCACGCTCGGCCGACGGCGCCGATCTGCGACTGCGCGTCTTCGACGCCTTCACGCAGTTGCTCTACCGCCTCGCGGCCAAGCAGCCGATCCTCGTCGTCCTCGAGAACCTGCACTGGGCCGACCCGACCTCGCTCGACCTCTTTCATTTCATCTCCCGCACCGCGGGTGCGCACCCCGTGATGCTGCTGGCGACGTACAACGACGCCCAGTTCAAGGAGAACCGCAGCCTCCGCCTCGCACTGCAATCCCTCACGTCGCTCGACGTGCTGCAGCGGTATCTGTTGCCGCCGCTCACGCCCGACGAGTGCGCGGAGTTCATCGCGTCGCTGTTCGGCGAAGCGCGCGCGACAGTCGGCGACTTCGCCGACCGGGTCCACGCGCGGACGCGGGGCAACGTCTTCTTCATTGAGGAAACACTCAAGGCGCTGATTCGCGCCGGCGAGCTCCGACGCGAGGGGGACCGCTGGCACGGGTGGTCCACCGAGACCCTCTCGCTGCCCGACAGCATTCGCGACGTGCTCTCGCTGCGCTACGACGCACTCAGCGAGGCGGCGCAGGGCGTGGTCCAGATGGCCGCGGTCGTCGCCGTGAACGCGCCGCACGCCCTGCTGACCCGCCTGACCGGGCTCGACGAGGACGCGATGCTCACCGCCATCGATGAGCTGCGCAAGGACCGCATCCTCGAGGAAGTGGAGTTACCCGACGGCCCGGCCTACGCATTCACGCATCCGATGATGCAGGATATGCTGTATGCCGAGATCTCGCGTGCGCGCCGCCGCCGGCTGCACGCGCGGATCGCCGACACCCTCGAGGCGATGTACGGCGAGCGCGCCGCCGAGCACGCTGAGGAACTGGCGGCCCACTTCGCCCGCGCGGACGACGAGGAGCAGGCCGAGCGCGCACTGCGCTATCTCACCTTGGCCGGCCGCAACGCGCTCGCCCGCGGCGCCGGACGCGAGGCCTCCGAAGTGCTCGCCGCCGCGTTGCGCCTCGCCGAGCGGCGCGGCGACCCACTCGGCTTGGAGCAGGCGCTCGAACTCTATGCGCGCGCCCGGCACCGCGTCGGCGATTACGCGGGCGCAGCCTCGTTACTCGAGCGGGCCGTGGAGCTCGCCACGGCCCGCGATGCACAGGACCGCATCGCCGTGTATCAACGGCGGCTCGGTGCCACGGCGCTCCGCCGTGGCGACTTCGAAGGCGCGCTGCGCCACCAGGAGCGCGGGCGCGCTGCGGCGGCCCTCGCGCACGACGAGCCCGCCGAGGCCGCCCTGCGTCTCGCGCGCAGTGCCGTGATGATGGAAATCGGGCGCGGCGAGGACGCGCGCCGCGAGGCTCTTCTCGCCCTCGACATCGCGACACGCCTCGGCAGCCCGCAACTCCTTGGCCGCGTCCACCAGGCGTTGCAGACGATCGCTGTGTGGCGCGGCCCGAGCGCGCAGGTCGCCGAATACGGCGCGCGCGCCCTCGAGCACGCGCGCGTGGCCAAGGACGGCGCGACGCTCTGGCAGGCCGAGTGGGTGTTCTCGCTGCACGCCGGGCTCACCGGCGATTCGGCCGGAACGTCGCAGCACCTCAAGCAGGCGATGGAACTCGCGGGCGAAATGCGCTCGCCGGTGCTACGGCTGTGGACGGACGAGGTCGCGATCGAGTATCGCTCCGCCATCGGCGACTGGAATGAATCGCTGGCCATCGCGGACCGCGCCATCGAGGAGGCGCGCGTCTTCGGGCAGCGCCTCCTGTTGCCGCGCCTGCTCGTCTGGAGCGCCCTGGTGCATTGCGGGCGCGGGAACTTCGAGGAGGCCAAGCGCCGGATCGACGAGGCCTGGGAGCTGTCCGGCGCCGACCGTCCGGACCGCGACGTGGATCGCACGGTGCACACCGTCGTGCCGGCCCACGTCGGGCTGGGCTACTACCATCTCTATCGCCGCGAGTATCGCGCCGCGCTCGACGTCGGCGAGCGCGGACTCGAGATCGCCGACCGCACGGGCTACGAGGTCTGGGGCGTGCATCGCCTGCTCCCGCTCGTCGGCGAAGCCTCGCTCTGGCTTCGCGAGTTCGACAGCGCGCAACACTACGGCGAGCGGCTGTTGGAAGCCTCCAGTCGCCTCGGCCATCCGTTGGCCAAGGCCTGGTCCGACGCCTGCTTTGCGCTCTCGCACTTCCTGCAGCACTACGACGCGGCAGCGCTGGCGCCGCTGAGTGCCGCCGCGGATGCGCTCGACGCGATCCCGTTCGTGGAGCACGCCGCGCGGCTCCGCCGCAAGTATGTGGACGCCTTGCTGCGCGCCGGACACGCCGACGAGGCTCGCGTCCAGCTCCTGCGCATCCACGATGTGTTCGTGCGGCTCCAGGCCACGCCCGCGCTCGAGGATGCGCGCGAGAAGATGCGCGAGCTCAAGATTCCGCTGCCGCCGCTGCAGGTGTCCACGCCCGGCCGCGGGTCGCTCACCGGTCGGGAGGTCGAGGTGGCCCGCCTCGCGGCCGAGGGCAACCGCGACAAGGAGATCGCAGTTGCCCTCGGAATGAGCGAGCGCACGGTCAACACGCATCTCACCAACATCTACCGCAAGTTGGGCGTCACCTCGCGCACCAAGCTCGCCAATCGCATCCGCGAACTCGGGCTCTGAGCGAGCACCGGGGCCACGAGGTCCCTGAAGTGCTCCGCCAGCGTCGTAGCGATCACGCCGGGCATCGCCGGATCCACGCCCAAGCTGCTCTCGAGCACGCGGTGGCCGCGCGCCTCGACAAGACGACGCAGGCTCTCCGCATCGTGCCACGGAATCGGATGCAGCGCCACGTACTGCCGAAGATGATAGGTCGTCACCGGCATCGCCGCGCGCAGCTCCTCGA
>CAYPYY010000006.1:38469-44151 GCA_964414995.1 uncultured Gemmatimonas sp. | reverse complement strand
CCGCTCCCCTGCAGGGCGCGGAGTAGCCCGCGCTTCGGCGGCAGGAATTCTCGGCTGCGACTGCGCGCGCCCTCGATGAAGAACTCCAGGGACTGGCCCCGATCGACAAGTTCCCGCACGCGACGCGTCAGCTCCGGGTCCTCCTTGCCGGTGCCGCGCCGCAGGTAGAACGCGTGCATTGCACGCAGCACGCGGCCGAGCAACGGAATGCGCCCGAACTCCATCGTCGCCGCGATGTGCGGAATGGGAAAGCCGAGGTCCGGCCGCGCGAACGCGAGGTACGAGCACAACACAAAGTCCAGGTAGCTCCGGTGGCTGGGGACCAGCACGATCGCCGCACCTTCCGGCACCTGTGCGCGCGCCCGCTCCAGCGAGGGCAGGTCCACCGTCACGCGCTCCGTCGTGCGTCGCAGCACCTTCGTCACGAGGAACGAGCCGGCGCGGATCCACGCGTTGCCGTGTGGTTGCCCAAGCGTCCAGCGCAGGTCGCCATCGTACCCCGACCGCGCCGCACCGCCCAGCACCCACTCGTGATCGTCGTGGTTGAGCACGTGGCGATACAGCCCGCGACAGATCGTGCGCAGGTAGGGCGCGCCCAGCACGCCGGCCGGCAGCGGCGCCGACGTCTGAAAGTCAAAGGTCCGCGTCGTGAAGTACGGAAACACGGTATTCAGGTACTCGAGCTTGGCGAGCAGCTTGGACACGCGACGCTTGAGCGCCGGTGTGCGCAGCGCGCCGATAGCCAGTGGGAGCCGGTGATGCCAGAGATCCGCAAGCCGGAAGCCCAGACGCGACGAACCAATGAAGCCGCGCTGTGGCCGTCGAGCGATCGGGTGGCGCCTAAACCATTCCTGCACGATCTCCCACGACTCGCCGATCGTGAGCGCGGCGGCCCGACCGCTCACCGCGTGCACGATGCGTGGCGCGCCGCGGTGCTCGCGAGCGGCGGCGATCACACGCGCCACCACGTCATCCACCGGCACCACATCAATCTGCGCCTCGGGTTCCCCCACCACCGCTCGCAGATGCCCGCTCCCGACCAGCGCCGCGAACGCACCGAACCCCGCGGTTGAGTCAATCCAGCCAGGGAAGGGCAGTGCCCGCGCCGCCGAGATGATGCTCGGGCGCACGATGCTGAGCGGCACTTCCCCGACGCGCCGCACGAGGAGATGCTCCGCGAGGCACTTGGTCAGAGTGTAGGTGTTCGGATGGCCGGTCTTGGCCATCGCCACATCTTCACGCATTGCTCCTGAATCGAGCGCGCGGAACATTCGCTCGGCCTCCATCGGCAGGGCCACGAGCCGTTCCGGAATCGGCACGCGGTTGCCGGGGTGCGGCGTCACGTAGGCCGTCGACACATACACGAAGCGCTCGAGCACGCGGCTGCGCCGCGCCGCCTCCAACAGATTGAGCGTGGCGTGCACGTTCGCCGTGAGCGCGTCGCGCACGGGCAGGTTGAACTCGATGGACGCCGCCGAGTGCACGAGGTGGGTCACGGCGCGGAGCGCGGTGTCGGGAATGCCAAGCCCGACCCGTTCGAGGTCACCTTCCAGCACCTCGACGCAGTCACTCCAGCCGTCCGGAAGCGCGGCGAAGCACTTCGCCGAGGCGACCTCCTGCCGGAACCGCTGCGCTGCGCTGCGCTCCGCGCGCGCGCGAATCAGGACCAGGATGCGACCGATGTGCAGTTCCTGGCGACGTCGCACAAGCTCTTCCAGCAGCACCTTGCCGAGGAAGCCCGTCACGCCGGTGACGAACCAGATGGATTCTCGGGCGGCGCGCATCACTGGTTCCCCGCGCCGAGCAGGTTCTCGGGATCCACCGCCGCCTTTACCGCGCGCGTCCACGTGCGCGCGGCCGGCGAGAGCGCGGTGCTGAGGAATCCCTGCCGGATCTTGCCGACGCCGTGATGGTGCGAGAGCGAGCCGCCGGCGTCGAGAATCTCCTCGCGCGCGGCGTGCTCGATGGCGAGGTAGGCCGCCAGCGGGTCGGCGACCCCCGCCACGCTGAACCCCAGATAGAAGTAGACGGCCACGCCCGTCTGGTAGAGCTGCGTGATGCGGCAGGTAATGAATGGCTGGCCCGGGAGGCCGCGCGCGGCGTGCTCCCGCCGCACGCGCGCCTTCACCCGCTCGCAGAGCGCGAGCGCGCCGCTCCACGGCACGCTGGTCTCGAACGACTCACCGAGCACGTCGAGGCGCATCACGAAGTCGCGCAGGTACGCGATGCCGAACGTGAGCTCGTACCCCTTGCGCCCGTTCTCCGCACCGGCGTGAATGCCGCCGTGCAGTGCCGCGAGCTCCTGCACGATGCGCTGTTGGCGCTTCACCTCGTCGTGCGTGCCCTCGAAGACGATCGTGCAGGCCACCATCTTCTGCGGATCGAACCCCCGCACGCGCGTCACGACCCAGCGCTCGAGTTGCCGCTTGAGTGCGGCGGCGCCCTCCGCGCGCGGCTTGAGCGTCTGGCTCAGCTGGAACTGCAGGTTGTCCACGAGCCGCACGCTGGCGGGCAGCTGCCCGCGCCGCGTGAGTAGGCGCAGGAACTCAAAGCCCGTCTCGAACGAGTCGAACAGGATGGCGTCGTGCCGCGTGACCTCGGGGAGCGGGAACACGCGAACCACCGCGTGCGTGATGATCCCCAGCGTGCCCTCCGATCCCAGCATCCAGCGGCGGGCGTCCACCCCGACGGATTCGCGCGGCACCACCGAGGCGCGCGTGAGCGCTCCGGCCGGCGTCACCGCGTGCACGTCCAGCACGATGTCCTCGATGTTGCCGTAGCGATTCTTCTTCATTCCGCTGGCGTGCGTGGCGATCCAGCCGCCTAGGGTCGAGAACTCCACGCTGTCGGGCTCGTGCCCGAGCGTGAAGCCGAGCGCGGCGAGCTGCTGCTGGATGTGCCGTCCCACGGCGCCGGCCTCGATGCAGGCCATCTGGTTCACGCGGTCCACCCAGCGAATGCGATTCATCCGCGCGAGATCCACGCTGACGATCGGTCGCGGCTCGTCCACGGGGCAGCGCAACGCGTCCGTCACGTTCGTGCCGCCGCCGTACGGGATCAGGCAGATCTGGTGCTGCCGCGCCAGCTCGAGCAACGCCGCCACCTCGTGCTCGGACGCGGGAAAGCACACCAGGTCGGGAATACGACCCAGGCCGTCGCGCTTCACGCGGTACATCTCCTCTAGCGTCTGCCCGTGCCCGTGGCGCAGGCGCAGGTGATCGGCATCGCTCACGTGCTCGGCACCCAGCCGCTCGGTCGCTGCGGCGCGAAACGCCGCGCAGGGCCGCGCAGGCGGGATCGGCGGCGTGGTGCGGAGCTCGGGTGATTCCTGACGCGGGAGCGAGACGCCCATTACGCGCTCGGTCCAGGGGAGGAGCTCGGGCAGCTCGAGGCCGCTGAGCGCGTAGCGGCCTCCGGTCAGCACCACCGCGCCGTCAGGGCGCAGCGTGAAGCGGGTGTCGGCGAATCCCCAGTGTGCGGGGGCGAGTGCGTCGGCGTCGCGCGCCGGCGGCGGGGGAGGGGTGAGAAGCGACTCGGGTCGCAGTGCGGCAGCCATTGTTCCTCCAGGTGATGGCGACGGAGGCACGATGCCGCGCGCGGGGGCACGTCTCTACACGTGCGTTCACGTATCCCCGCGGGCATTTCTACGTAGCCGACTCAGTGGGCGCCGCCGGCGCGTGCGCGCTCGCTGCGTTGTCCCGGCGGGCCGGCAACGCGGACCCGCCCCGATGGCAGGGCGTGCGGCCGCAACTGCCACTTCTTCTCGTCCCAGAACGCGAAGTCGGGGTTCGAGAAGCCCGCGTGGTGGTCGAGGTGCCGATACAGGATCGGGTCGTGACGGTCGAACGGGTCCTGCACGCCGAACGACTTCACGATCACGCGGTCGCGCACCGCGGGCGTAAAGATCTGCGTCGCCGACGCGATGTTCTCCCACTTGCCCGACACCCGGTCGAACGGCGTGTCGGGGATCGAGAGGAAGTCATCCACCCATTCGAGCAGACTTCCACGGGGGACGAGGTCGAGCATCCCGGGTTGCCACTCGCCTGCATCGGCGTAGGGATGCAGCATTCCGTGGTAGTACAGCGCGTCTGGATGCCGCTCGAGGAATCGAACGACGCTATTCTCGAGTCCCGCGACCGTCGTCGCCGGTGCGAGATAGATGATCCGGGAGACGGGGAGCTCGGGGAAGTGCATCAGCACCTCGTCGAGCACGATGGTGCCCATACTGTGGCCCGCGAGAATGAGGCGTCGGCTGCGTCGCCGCTCGGGCGGGACGGAGTCCGCCCCCTGCGCCGCGATGAGCGCGCTCAACGAGTCCACGAGCGCGTGCACCACGCCCGTGGGCGACCGATACGCTGTGTGGACGTCGTCGCGCCGCGTGAGGTCGCGCCGCGGATGGATCATCGTCGAGGCGCGGCGACGCATCTCGCTCCACGTGCCGGCGCCGAATCCGTCGGCGATGGGGCCGAGAACCAGTTTGGGTGCGAACGTCACGACGCCCGACGCGATGCGCACGGCCCCTTCGCGCTTCGAACGATTGTACGCGCCCACGCCGATCGGCAGCGGCGCCTCTTCGGCGGTCGCCGTGGGTTGCGTGACCAGTTCCTGTTCGAACAGCGCCTGCTCACGCCGCGCCTGATCCACGCCGGGAATCGGACAGAAGCGGCTGCCCTCGATGCGCCCGTCCACGCCGCCGCGCCCCATCCCGCCAAGCACGCGGCAGTAGTCCGCGAGCTGCTGCATCGCGTTGAAGGGCGCGCGGCTCACGCCGCGGCCCACGGCACCCACGACCATAAACGGTGCGCTCAGCGTGCCGCGCACCGGTCCCCAGTCGAGGCCCTGGCGCATCCGGAAGAGGTGCCACCAGAGGCTGGACAGCCCGCTGGAGTTCCAGTTGATGAAGATCGGGTAATAGCCCGCCGAATCGAGCGCCGCGCCGCGCGCGAGCACGCGCTCACGTCCCTTCTCATACGAGATGCGCCCGCCGTGGACGTAGAGGACGATGGTATCGCGATCGCTGCGGCGGACCGCGTCCATCAGTCGCCCGAGTTGCCGCTCGCCCTCGAGATGCGACAGTCGGCGCCCCACGACCTCGCCGCTCGCAGCGATCTCGGCGGGCGTGAGCGCCTCGCGTGCGCTGCCGTCCGCGTGGATGTACACGGCGTGCGCCTCGGCGCGGAACACGTGACGCTCGTCGTCGGCGGCGCGCCAGCCGTCTATGTCTGCGGTCAGGAACGGGAGCAGGGTCCAAAGCGCGTGCGGCATCGGTGAACTCCGGTGGCGGGGGTTGCAACGCCGCTCACGATGCCGGCCGAACGCCTCGCGCCCCATCAGCCGACTGACCGATTCACGCACGGGGTTCCGCGTGCGCCGGCGCCGGAAACACGTAGGCCGCTACGTAGGCATCGACCCGCCGGGTCGGTGCATCCCTGCCGGCGCGAGCCGCCATATTTCCCCTGTGTCCCGCCTCGATTTCGATTGGCTCATCGTCGGTTCCGGCTTCGGGGGGAGCGTGTCGGCGCTCCGGCTGAGCGAGAAGGGCTATCGCGTCGCCGTGCTCGAGGCCGGCCGTCGGTTCCGCGACGAGGATTACGCCGAGAGCAGCTGGGACCTACGGCGCTTCCTGTGGGCGCCCGCGTTGGGGCTGCGCGGCATCACGCGGCTGGCGCCGTTCAAGGACAT
>CAYPYY010000006.1:32658-38369 GCA_964414995.1 uncultured Gemmatimonas sp. | reverse complement strand
GTGCCGGATCCCTATTTCGGTGGCGCGGGGCCCGAGCGCACTGGCTGCACGCGTTGCGGGGCCTGTATGGTTGGCTGCCGCGTCGGCGCGAAGAACACACTGGTCAAGAACTATCTCTGGTTTGCCGAGCGTGCGGGCGCCACGATACACGCCGACTCTGAGGTGGTGGATATCGAGCCGCTGGGCGCGGGCGACGGGCGGGACGGATATCGCGTGACGGTGGAACGGCCCGGCGCGTGGATCCGTCGCCGCCGGCGGACGTTCACGGCGCGCGGCCTCGTCGTGGCCGCGGGTGCTCTCGGGACCAATCGCCTCCTGCTGCGCCTCAAACAGCGCGGGCGCTTGGCAAGGCTGAGCGATCGGCTGGGTGAACTCGTGCGCACCAACAGCGAGAGCATCCTCGCGGTGACTCTCCCCGACGATGCCGCGAAGCCCTGGTACGACGTGGCCATCAGCGCCAGCATCCATCCGCGCGCGGACACGCACATTGAGCTCTGCACCTACGGGCGTCGCGGCGACTTTATGATGCTCCTGCTCGCCCCGCTCACCGGCAACGGCACGCGCCTCACGCGTCCGCTGCTGCTGCTGGCCTCCATTCTGCGGCATCCGATCCGCTTTCTCGCGTCGCGCGTGCCAATCGGTTGGGGGAAGCGCACGCTGATCGTGCTCGTGATGCAGACCAGCGACAACGCCATCGCGTTCCGCGCGACGCGCAACTGGTGGGGTGGGTTCCGGATGACCACCGAGCAGGACGCGACGAAGCCGAATCCCACGTTCATTCCATTGGCGAACGAGGCGGCTGAGTATCTCGCGGAACTCACGGGCGGGTTCGCGAGCAGCGGCGTGCTGGAAGCCGCCGCGAACGTCCCGACGACCGCGCACATCCTGGGTGGGGCAGCCATTGGCGACAGCCCCGAGCGCGGCGTGGTGGACGCGTCGCTACGCGCGTTCGGCTACGAGAACTTCCTCATCTGCGACGGCTCGGCGATGCCGGCGAATCCCGGCGTCAATCCGTCGCTGACCATCACGGCGCTGGCGGAGCACGCGATGTCGCGGGTGCCGGCGCGCGACACCAGGACGGACTGGAAATGACGCGTCGCTTTGTGCAGATCGGCGCCGTCTCAGCGGCGATGGCGGTCGCGGCGGGGGCGTTTGGCGCCCACGCGTTGCGGGCACGCCTGGAACCGCGGCTGCTGGAGGTGTTTGAGACGGCCGCGCGTTATCAGATGTACCACGCGCTGGGACTGTTCGTCGTGGCGTGGGTGCTTGCGCAGCGGCCCGCGCCGGCGGGGGGCGCGGCGCGCGCGAGTGGCTGGCTCTTCGTGGCGGGCACCGTGTTGTTTTCGGGGTCGCTGTACGCGATGGCACTGACGGGCCTGCGGGTGCTGGGCGCGATCACACCGCTGGGCGGCGTGTGCTTTCTTGCGGGCTGGGTGGCGCTTGCGGTGGCCGCGGCGCGGCTGCCGGAGCGAGGTGGGGGCGGGCCCGGGTCTTGACGGGAGTTGCGCATCCCTATATTCTACTAATTAGTTAAGCAGTCGCATATAGAACCCGACTGCACCGCGCCGTCTCCCTCATTCTGCCCGTCCGCCGCCAATGCCCCAGTTCCGTAACCGCCCGGTCGATCTCGTCGTCGACGTCCGCTCCAAGGTCGAGTTCTTCCTCGGTCACCTCGATGGCGCCGTGAACATCCCCGTCGATCGCATCGCCGAGGCGCTTCCCGCCCGTCCCGACGTGCCCAAGCACGCCCACATCCTCGTCTACTGCGCCAGCGGCGGCCGCTCCGCCCAGGCCGCGGCCATCCTCAAACAGCTCGGCTACTCCCGCGTCGTAGACGGCGGGGGCCTGCACGACGCGCGCCAGCACTACGCCGCCGCCCGAGCGTGACCGAAGGGCAGGGCGCGGCGTCTCTCGAAGGCGGTGCTGACTCGCGCGCCGCTGCCCGCCCCTATATTTCGCGCAATGCTCTGCACCGCCTGCAATAAGGAAAGCAAGAACCAGCGCGTCTGCCCCTATTGCTTCACGCCGTACGCGTCGGACGTTCCGTCGGCGCCACGACGGTCTTCGCAGCGCCTCCCGTCGCCGCCCGGTGCAGCGCAGGCGCCGGTCCGAAGCGCGACGGCCGAGCTGTACGAGAACGCCCGCGCGTTCGTGATGCGGCAGTCCCCCGTCGTCCGGTGGACGGGCCTCGCCATCGTCATTGTCCTCGTGCTGTGGCAGGTGACGGCGCCCGCCGAGGGCGACCTGCCGGCTGGGGCGTCCGTGCCCGAGGTCGCGCTCCCCCCGATGGCCCGCGAGGAAGCCGAGGCCGTGCTGCGGCAGACGCGCGAGAATGCGCTGGTGGATGTGCAACAGGACGAGGTCTTCGTCAGCTACACCGCGGCCGCGTTCCCAGTGCGTGAGGACGGCCAGTTTCTCCTGGCGCAGCAGTACGCCCGCGCCGACGCCGTGGTCGAGGGTCGCAAGCGCCGCATCTTCTTCTATAATCCCAACGGGAAGCTCTTCGCGCAGAGCGACGCGGCGCGCGGCGTCATCGCCGCGCCGTAGGCCACCGGCCTACTGATACTGCACGTACACCACCTTGGGCTGCAGCGCGAGAATCTGCTCGATCGTCGTGCGCGGATTATCGTTCCGCTCCTTATAGAACTGCTTCCAGCCGACGAACTGCACGGGCTCCGGCACGATGTAGTTGCGCCAGGTCGCCATCTTGAGCGTCGGCGAGCCGAAGCCGTCCATATGCATCACGACCTGCACGCGCGGATGGAGCTGGATGTTGCGGGCGTTGGTCACCCCGCGCCGCGTGAAGCGATGCACGACGAGGATCTTGGGCGGAATGCGATGCTGCGTCGCGAGTTCGCCGAGGAAGCGCACGGCGTAGTTCACGTCGACGGCGTCGAAGGTGCCGATGCGCTTGCCCGGCAGGCCGCCTTCCTTCATCGAGAACTCGGGATCGATGCCGAGGTGGAAGTTGGGCCGCTGGAGAAAGCGCGCGAGTCGTGGCAGCTCCTCCTGCAGCGTGGAGTGCCCCACTTGGACATCGAGAAAGACGATCGCGTCGCGGGTGGCGGCCCAGCGCGCCACGCGCTCGATCAACGTGTCGGCCATTCGACCGCGGTACTTGCCGTCCGGGCCGGGATGCTCGCGTGCAACGACGGCAATGAGATGCAACGCCGGCTGCACCGGCGTGCTCGGGTCCGCCGCCTCCCACGCCGCCACCTCGACGTCCAGCATCGCCAGCATCTGATCGGGCGGATACTCGCCCATCACGCCCATCCGTCGGGAGAGCGGATTCCCGTAGAACGCGATGACGCGCTTGTGCGGCAGGATCCCGCGCGGCAGCGGCTGTGAGTCGGCGCGCGCCGCCTGCGGCGGCAGGGGCCCGGGGCCATTGGCGGCCAGCAGGAACGGCAGGGCAACGGCACCGGCCGTCACGGCGAGGAGGGGGAATCGCATCGGCTCGAACAATAACAGCGCGCGCTTGCTGCGCTACGGCCCGGTGACGGTCAGCCGGCGGTCGGTGCGGATGGTGTACTGGCCGGCGACGGCAATCTCGAGTTGGACCAGGTAGTCACCGCGGCGCAGCGTGGAGATGTCGAGCGTGACGGCGCGCCCGGTGCGCGTCGCGCCGCGGGTGGAGACATCCTGGATGGAGACACTGACCGGTGCTGACTCACGCGCGAGGCGGAGCGCGCGGGCCGCGCGGCGGAGGCCGCCCGCCTCCTCCGTCTCCGGCACGACGGTCAGCGAGATGGTCATCACCTCGCCGGCGGGATTCGTGTTGTACGCTTCCCAGAACACACCGAGTTTCTGGGAGGCGCGCACCTTCTGCGTGGCGAGTGCGTGCGGCAGCGCTTCTTCGATCGCGGTGGGCAGCGAATCGAACGGCGCGAAGAACAGGAGCGTCGACAGCGACACGCGCACGCCTTGGGCCAGCGGCGGCGCGATTCCGTACCGCGCGCGCGCGAGGACACTGCTGTCGGGCGCGGCCACCTCGGCGCTCATCAGCAGCGGCGCCCAGGGCGCACGGACCACGATCGTGCCGCGGGTCGGCGCGCCCGGCACCACGCGTGCGAAGGCGCGCGGCACGCCACCGGGGGTCAACGTCAGCGACGCCTCAACGTCGGCACCGACAAACTGCGGTAGCCGCGAAACGTCGTAGGCCAGCACCACGAGTGCCGTGTCGCCGCGACGGAACAGACCGTTCTGGTGCTCGAGCATCAACAACCTGCGCGCGTGCACGGGTTGATAGCGGGCCACGACGGGCGGGAGCTGCACGGCCCAGTCCACCGAGTCCGAGACCGTCGGCGAGATGAGCACGTGGTTCGGCGGGATGTAGCGGTACGCCGGAATGGGGTCGTGGCCGACGATCGAGAAGTTGGGGCCGCCGCCCGAACCTTGCGGAATCGGCAAGTCGGGTCCGCGCGACCAGCTGCGCGCCCAACCGAACCGCAGCACCAGCTCACGCTCGTCCTCGTCGAAGCCGAACATATACGCCGACGGCGCGGCGCGCAGGAACTCGGTGTAGGTGAGCCGCGCAAAATGCTCGGTGCGCGAGTCGTTGCCGCGCAGCGCGTAGCGGGTGCGTGCCAAGTACCAGACGCGCGCCTCGAAGGCGGCGCGTTGCGGCGTGCCGCAGGCGTTGCGCTGGTACTGTCGGCGCGCATCGTCGTCGAGATACAGCGAGATATCCGTCCACTGGCAGCGATCCACCTCGCGCATCAGCACGATCGTGGAGTCAAACGCCGCTTCGGCATCCGCATAGCGACCGAGCTGATGGAGCGCGAAGCCCCGCAAGGCGGTGCACCACGCGTCGGCGGCGCGGCACTCGGTCGCGGCACGGAGCGCGGAGTCTGCGCGTCCCGCTTCGTCGTGGTAGCGCACGCGCTGGCCAGCAATCCACGCGTCGGTCGGGTCGGTGCGCGCGAGCGAGTCGAGCGTGGCGCGCAGTTGATCGCGCATCGCCGTGACGCCGGCCGCCTCGGGTGGTGGGGGCGGCGACTCCTCATCGTACCAGTAGCAGAAGCGCCCGACGCGCTCCTGGCAGGTATTGCCGCCGCCGTTCGATGTGCGCGGCAGGTTGGCACGGCGGTAGGTCTCGAAGCGTGCCTGGGCGCGACGGGCGACTTCGCGCGGCGCCTCCACGACGCTCGCGGAGTCGGCCGGACGGGCGGTGGAGCGCACCTGGGCCCCGAGGGAGGAGCCCGCCACCAAGGCGAGCGTGAGGGCGAGTGTGCGGGGCCGAAGGATCACAGGGGAATGATACCCGAGGTGGCCAGCGCGGTTGTAGGTTTCGGCCGATGCCGAACATTCTTTTTGAGGCGCTGCAGCCCGGAGTGGAGCCGCCGCGCCGCGCGACGGCCGCCAGCGCCGGCCACGACCTCGCTGCCTGCCTCAGCGGGGGCAGCGTGAAGGTGTTCGTGGCTGGCCGTCCGGAGTCGCGTGCGGTCGCCACCGACGCCGAGGGCCTCTTCATTGAATTGGCACCCGCCGAGAAAGCCCTGATTCCGCTGGGGTTTCGTGCCCGACTGCCGGAGGGGTTCGAGGCGCAGGTCCGACCGCGCTCTGGCACCTCGCTCAAGACGGATCTCGTGATCGTGAACAGTCCGGGCACCATCGATGCGGACTTCCCGGATGAGTGGATGGTGCCCGTCGGCAACGGCGGACGCGCGCCGCTGCGCGTCCGGCACGGCGAGCGCATCGCGCAGATGGTG
>CAYPYY010000006.1:0-32558 GCA_964414995.1 uncultured Gemmatimonas sp. | reverse complement strand
CGCACCGCCGCCGAGTTCACCGAGGCCCTGGGGCGCGCGGACGCGACAATGACGGCCCGCGCGACGGCGGACCTGCTCATTCTCGAGTCCAACCTGCCATCGGCGGAGTGGGCCACGGGCCTCGCGCTGATGTCGGAGACGTTCCTTCGGCCGGCGCTTTCGAGCACCGAGCTCGAGGTGGCCCGTGACCGCCTGCTGGCGCGAGTGGCGCGCGAGCGGCGCGAGTCCGGCGCAATCGCGAGGCGTCGCTTTCAGCGCGCGGCATTCGGTGAGCATCCCTACGGCCGGTCGCCGGATGCAGCCAGTGTCGCTCGCGTCACGCGCGCCGACCTGACGGAGTTCCATCAGGATCGTGTGCGTCCGGCGCAGGCCGCCTTGATCGTCGTCGGCGACCTCGATTCCGCCGAGGTGCACGTGGCGGCGGAGCAGGGATTCGGCGCGTGGAGTGGCCGCGGGTCGTCGTTGCCCGCGGCGCGACCAGCGCCGCAGCGTGCCCGCACCGAGATCCTCTTGGTGCATCAGCCCGGCAGCGAGCGCGCCGAGCTGCTCGTGGGCAACACGACGTGGATGCCGACGGACACGCGAAGCTATGCGTTCGCGCTCGCGGCGGAACTGCTGGGCTCACCTCGGGACGGCCGCCTCGCGCGCACGCTGCGCGGCGAGCGTCCGCTGGTGGACAGCGTGCGCGTCGAGGAGTTGCGGACGCGAGGCCTCGGGACGGTCGCCGTGCGCGCGAGTGTGCGGCGGAGTGCTGCCGATACCGTGGTGCTCAACGTGCTCGAGCAGATGCGGCGGCTGGCCGCGCCGGTCGGGCGTGAGGAGCTCGAGGGGCAGCGTCAGGCCGTGCTGCTGCGCGCGGCCTCGATCGCGGCGTTCGCCGAGCGGCTGTTCGAGGCGCGGATGCTGGGGCTCGCCGCGGATTACGCCGAGAGCTACCCGACGCGCGTCTCGGCGGTGACCGCGGAGCAGGTGCAGGCGGTGGCGCGCTCCGGCTTTCGCGCCGACGCCGCGCTCATTGTCGTAGCGGGCGACGCCACGCTGCTGCGCGGGCCGCTGGAGCGCATCGCTCCGGTGACGGTGGTGGATGCCGAGGGCTCGATGGTGGTCACCGACGTGACGCCGGCGGCCGCGGCGACGCGCCTGGATGCCTCACGCGTGGTCGCGCACGTGGACTCGTTTGCGGTGCTCTTGCAGGGCCAACCCTTCGGCTATCAACGCGCCGAACTCCGCCGCACGGACAGCGGGTGGGAGTTCGTGGAGACCTCGGCATTGGGGCCGATTATCCAGCAGGCGACCACGGTCACGCTGGGGCCGGACCTGATGATGCGCCGGAGTGAGCAGCGAGGGAAATTCCAGGGCAACGAGATGCGGCTGCGCGTCTCGTACGAAGATGGCCTCGCCGAGGGCGAGGGCGTGGCACCCGGTGCCGGCCAGATGCGTCCCGTGCGTTACGCCGATGTGATGGTGCCGATGGGCACCATCGAGGACAACGTGCTGGTCGGGATGCTGCCCTTCTTCGACTGGGCGGCCGATGCGCGGTTCGACGTGAGCGTGTTTTCGTCTGGGCGCGGCGTGGTGGAGTCGCGCTCGCTGCGCGTGATGGGGCGCGAGGCACTGACCGTGCCCGCGGGGACCTTCGATGCCTGGCGCGTCACGTACGAAGGCGGCGAGGCGCCCGGCGTGTATTGGATCGAAGTGGCAGCGCCGCACCGCGTGCTCAAGTTTGGGCCGGCGTCCGTTCCCCTGGAGTTCGTGCGCGTGCAGTAGCGCGCGGCAATCGCGACGCGCGAAACCAAGACGCCCCGCCTGACGACTGGTCAGGCGGGGCGTCTTGGCGTTCGGCGTTGCGTGTTACTGGGGGTTCAGCATCCGCTCGATCTGCCAGCGCGCGTCTGCGAGGTGCGCGCGCGAGGCGGGATCGGCGGCCTTCGCCTGCGCCGCCGCGAGCGACGCGTCGAGCGTGCGCAGCTCTTGGCGGAGCAGGGCCTTCACGTCCGTGGACGGGCGGGCCGGGGCGGTGAAGATGCTACCATTGGCCGCGGTGCCCGAAATGCGCACGCCGCCGGCTGGCGCGGCGAGCTTCGCTGCCACGGCCTCGAGGTAGATCCGCTGCAGGCCGCGCCGGTACGCATCCACACGCACCGAACCTGCCGACAGCTCGCTCCAGATGCCGGTGCGCAGGTCCGCCAGGTACTCGGCCAGCGCATACGGACGCACCGTGCCCGGCATCGCTTCGTACTCGACGAGGCGCGCGAGGCGGTTGTCGTCCATCAACGTGCCGAGGATGGAGCGCTGCGTGGCGTTGATGCGCGCGATCGAACCCTCGGGTTCAATGCGACGCAGCACGTTCGGATCAACGAGCCACGTCGGCGTCTGGAACAGATTGCGGTGGAGGAAATCCACCGCGGCGCGCTGGCGCTCACGCGGGATGGGCGAGAATCGCGGCCCCGGCTGCGAACCGTACTTCTCCTGACCGTCCGCACCGCCGACGATGGATGCCACGTGGCGCAGCTCGTTCGTGAACTGCCCGACGATGCGGCCATAGCCTTCCTTGGCGAACGCGATGTCATCCAGCGGGCTGGTCGTCGCCGGCAGCAGCATCGGTACCAGGCGACGCAGGTTACGGAAACCCAGCTCGGTGCTCTTCACGGCGTCCTGGTCGCCCACGGCCTCGGCGTACGACGAATACGGCACGGCGCCGAAGTCGTCCGGGATGCCGTAGCGGTGCCACGGGATCGAGTCCTGCGTGCGCGCGAGCGCGTCGAGCATCGGGCGCTCGTCGTCGGCGTTCGTGGTGCCGGGGAAGACGGAGTAGCCCCACTTGATCGAGAAGTGGTCGTACGGGCCGACGCGCGGCACGAGCGTGTGCAGCGGGAGATTGTCCTCGGGCTGCGCGACGTAGTTGAAGCGGGCGTAGTCCATAATCGTCGGCGAGTGCCCCATCCGCTCGACCCAGGTGCGCGACCGGACCGAGTCGGCCGGATACATCGCGGACGCGAGCTGATTGTGCGGCAGGCCGAGTGTGTGGCCCACTTCGTGCGCGACGACGAACTGCACGAGGCGACCCTGGAGCGAATCGGGCAGCGGGAGCCGCGCCGCGCGCGGATCGAGCGGGCCGACCTGCGTCCAGTACCACCACGTCTGCAGGTTCAGGATGTTGTGGTACATCCGCACGTCGGCTTCGATGATCTCGCCGGAGCGCGGGTCCACGACGCTGGGGCCCTGAGCGTTCTCGGTGGTGGACGCGAGCCAGCGTACCACGGAGTAGCGGGCGTCGTCCGGCGACCAGTCGGGATCCTGCGTGCGGCTGGGGGCGTCGGCCGCGACGATGGCCCGTCGGAAGCCCGCGGCCTCGAACGCGCTCTGCCACTCTTCGATGCCCGCCTTCACCCACGGCACCAGCCACGCCGGCGTCGCCGGATCCACGTAGTACGTGATCGGCTTCACCGGCTCGGAGATGGCCGCGGAGGGATCGCGCTTCTCGAGCCGCCAGCGCGAGATGTACGCGCGGACCTGGGCGCGCTGCTCCGGGCGGCCATAGTCCACGCGGGTCGAATGGAAGTAGCCGACCCGCGAGTCGCGCAGCCGCGGACGCATCGGCGTGTCCGGCAGCTTGACCATTGAGTAGTGCATCACGAACGAGCGGGTGGTCGTCGGCGTGCCCGGCGGCGGCTGCTGCGCCGGCAACCCAGGGAAGAACGCCTGCGCCTGCGGCTGCGCATTCACGGTCAGGACCGCCTCGACCTCAATGTTCGTCGGGAACGTGGCGACGGACTCCAGGAACGAGCGCGCGGCATCGAGCGCGCCGCGCGTCTGCTGGATGATGCTGATCTCGTTGGGCGGATTCGTGTAGATCCGCGAGACCTCGATCACCGCGGCGGAATCCGGCCCGTAGGCCTCGACGTTGAAGGAGCCGAGGATGGCGTCGTAGTTGGAGCGCTCCACCGCCTCGCGAATCGGCAGCGACGGATCCGCAATGATGTTGAACGCGATGCGGCGCAGAAGCACGCGATGGCCGCGCCGCTCCCAGCGCACGACGATGCTCTCGATCTCGTCACCGCCATAGCCCTGGCCCACGGAGTTCCGCGCGACACGAGCGACGAGGAGCATATCCTTGTCGAGGGCGGTGGCCGGAATCTCGAAGTACAGTCGGCTGGTGCCGATCTGATGCGTCTTGAAGAGGCCGTCGCGGGTGCGGACGTCTCCGCGAATCACCTGCGCGTACGGGCGGGGCTGCGGATCCTGTGCCGCGCCGGGGCCGCCACCGCTGCCCTGTGCGGTCCCTTGCGTGGTCGCGTTCTGCGACGCGCCGCTCGGTGTCGCCGTGGGTGCCGTCGTCGAGGGACGGGGCGCGCCATTGCTCGGCGTCGGCGTCGTCGTGGCGCCCGCGGGGGCGCACGAGGCGACGGCGAGCGCGAGACTGGCCGTGAGAAGGGACGGACGGGTGAATCGCATCAGTCGAAAGGGTTCGGGTGATGGCGGGGGAGGAAACCAGCAGGCCACGCGCGTGGCGAACGTCCAGCTACGGGCGCCGCGGGGCGGGTGTTGAGGCAGCGCGGATGGCGCCGTCGCCAAAGCGCTCACGCACGCGGTCCACGGCGCGCGAGAGCGCTCGGTCCTCGGGGCGCTCGACGACACCGGCTTGGCCGAACAGCCCGAGCTGCTCCGCGTCGCGGGCGGCGCCCAGTCCGCCAAGTGCGACGCCGACGAGACGGGCAGGCACGCGCCGCGCGGTGCGCAGTTTGGCCAGCAACTGCACGGCCAGGTCGCCGATGGCGCGATCGCTCTCCAGCGGTTCGGGGGCGGTCTTGCTCGCCAGCCGCGTCGTGAAATCCGCATCGCGCAGTTTGACGGTGACGCTCCGTGCGGCGAGTCGCTCGCTGCGCAGCTCTGCCCCCGCCTTGGCGACGAGTGCTCGGAGATGGGCCGAGAGTTGGCGGTCCTCGACCACATCGCGCGCGAACGTGCTCTCGCGGCTGATCTGACGCGCGGTGCCCCGCGGCTCGACGGGCGCCGTGTGAATGCCGCGCACCCGAGCCCACAGCCACTCGGCTGGCCGCCGGCCGAGCCAGCGTGCCAGCGTCGCGCGCTCGTGGGGCAGAACATCCTCCACGCGCACCAATCCGAGCGTCTTCAGGCGGGCCTGCAACTTGGGGCCGATGCCGGGGATCTCGGCCAACGTCAGCGTGCGCATAAACGCCGCTTCGTCGCCGGGTTCGATGACGCGCACGCCGGTGGCGTCGGTCCCCGGCCGCGGCTTGGCACGCTCGGCGGCCAGCTTGGCGATGAGCTTGGACGTGCCGCCGCCGAGGGAGAGCCACATTCCCGTCTCGCGCTGTACCGACTGGCGAATGCGCTGCGCGGTGGCCTCGAGTGTCTCGTGACCGTGCAATGCCTCGGTGCCCGAGAGGTCGAGGTACCACTCGTCGATGCTCGCACCCTCGACGACCGGCGTGTATCGGCGCAGTACGTGCGCAATCGCCTTGGACGCGGCGCTGCACGCACCGCGGGGAACGGGCACGCACATCGCATCGGGACAGAGCCGCAGTGCCTGGGAGATGGGCATCGCGGAGCGGACCCCGAAGGCGCGCGTCTCGTACGAGGCCGAACACACCACGCCGCGTCCGCCCGGTCGGCCGCCGACGATGAGCAGCGGGGCCCGTCCTGCACCCTCCGGATCCGCCATCCTCGCCACCGCGACAAAGAACGCATCGGCGTCCGCGTGGAGGATCCGGCGAAGGGTCATACACAAAGCATAGAGCGTCGACGGGACTCCGGCTACATTCCCACCGCGATGACTGCACTTGACAACGCTCCCCTGTGGACTCCGGCCGTGATCGCCTCGCGCGAGTCCAACCTCGCGCGTTTCTTCGCGCAGGTCGCTGCGTCGCGGACGGATACGCCAGCCGCTGACGCGCCGTATTCCGAATGGCACCGCTGGTCCGTGGAATCGTCGCCGAGTTTCTGGGAGTCGTGGTGGCAGTCCTGCGACATTCTCGCGTCTCCGGCAGACCGCGGTGCGGGCGCGCCGTACACGTCGGTGCTCACGGACGGGAGCGTGATGCGGCCCCCCGGTCGGGACGGCGGTCCGCGATGGTTCAGCGGGGCGCGCCTGAACTATGCGGAGCACCTGCTGCGACGCCGCGATGCGGCGGAAGCGATTGTCGCCCGGGACGAGCGCGGCCGGCGCCGCTCGCTCTCGTATGGCGACGTGGCGACGCAGGTCGCCGCGTTTGCCGAGGCGCTGCGCGGCTTCGGCGTCGGTGCGGGCGATCGGGTCGCCGGATTCCTGCCGAACATTCCCGAGGCGGTGATTGCGGCACTCGCCGCCAATAGCCTTGGCGCGGTCTGGTCGTCGTGCTCGCCGGACTTCGGCGCCCAGGGCGTGCTCGATCGCTTCGGACAGATCGAACCGACTGTGCTGGTGGTCGCCGATGGCTATAGCTACGCCGGCAAGCGCATTGACTGCCTGGAGCGCAGCCGTGAGATCGTGCGCCACCTGCCCGCTTTGCGTGCGTTGGTTGTGGTGCCGTTCCTCGAGGATGCGGTCGCGCCTGACGCCCTCGCTCGCTTCTTCGACGGACGCGAGGGAGTGGCGCTTTCGTGGGGAGACGCGCTGGAGCAGGGAGCAGGCGCGCCGCTCACGTTCGAGCGTCTGCCCTTCGACCACCCGCTCTTCATTATGTACAGCTCCGGGACCACCGGGCTGCCCAAATGTATGGTCCACGGGCAGGGCGGCACGCTCTTGCAGCACCTGAAGGAGCATCGCCTGCACTGCGACCTGCGACCGGGCGACCGAATGTTCTACTTCACCACCTGCGGGTGGATGATGTGGAACTGGCTGATCTCCGCGCTGGCGAGCGAGGTGACGATCGTGCTGTACGACGGCGCACCGATGCCGGCCGGCAACGACGACGCCTGCTGGGACCTGGTGGCGGAGGAGCGGATCACGCACTTCGGGACCAGCGCCAAGTTCCTCGCGCTCTCGCAGAAGGCCGGGCATCGCCCCGCTACGACGCACGCGCTCGGCTCTCTGCGGGAGATCCTCTCGACGGGCAGCCCGCTCGCCGAGCACAGCTACGACTTCGTGTACCGCGAGGTGAAGACCGGCGTGCATCTCGCCAGCATCTCCGGCGGCACGGACCTGATTTCGTGCTTTGCGCTCGGCAACCCAATGCTCCCGGTGTGGCGCGGGGAGCTGCAGTGCTTTGGGCTCGGGATGGCGGTGGACGTGTGGGACGCGGCCGGCACGCCGTTGCGCGGCGAAGCCGGTGAACTGGTGTGCACGCGGCCGTTTCCGAGTATGCCGGTGGCATTCTGGAACGATCCCGACGGGGCCAAGTACCGCGCCGCGTACTTCGACTTCTTTGCCGGCGCGTGGCGGCACGGCGACTGGGCCGAGATCACGGCGCACGACGGGCTGGTGATCTACGGGCGCAGCGATGCCACGCTGAACCCGGGCGGCGTGCGCATCGGCACGGCGGAGATCTACCGCGAAGTGGAGCAGCTCGAAGAGGTCGTCGAGAGCGTCGTGGTCGGCCAGGACGTCGTGACGGACGGCGAGCGCGACGTGCGCATTGTGCTCTTCGTGAAGCTTCGTGACGGGCTCACGCTCGATGAGTCGCTGCGCGAGCGCATTCGCCGCGCCATCCGCGCGCGCACCAGCCCGCATCACGTGCCCAAGGTGATTGCGCAGGTGCCGGATATCCCGCGCACGATCAGCAACAAGATCAGCGAGATCGCTGTCCGCGATGTGATTCATCGCCGCACGGTCAAGAATACGGATGCGCTGGCGAATCCGGGCGCGCTTGACGCGTTTCGGCGCTGGGCGGACGGGGGCGAGTAACGAGGAGCGAGGGGCGAAGGCTCGCGGGCGTGGGGGGGCGAAGGCATTCACCCTGAGTCCTGCGTCGCTGCTCGGCCCCCAGCGCGCAACACGTGACTGCGCCCTCTCGCCCCTCGCTCTTCGTTCCTATATTTGAGTCATCTCCCGAAGGAGTTCTGATGACGACCGCCACGAAGCCTGCCGTCGAGACGGCCCACGATACGTTCCCCATCAACGGAACCGACTTCATCGAGTTCTGGGTCGGGAACGCGAAGCAGTCGCAGCTGTTCTACCGGGCGGCATTTGGGTTCAAGCTGGTCGCGTACCGCGGGCCCGAGACGGGGGTGCGCGACCGGGCCTCGTACTTGCTCGAGCAGGGCAAGATCCGGCTCGTGCTGACGACGCCGATGGGGCCCGAGGGCGACCTCGCGGCGCACATCTCGAAGCACGGGGACGGCGTGCGCGACCTCGCGTTCTGGGTGGACGATTGCCGCGACGCGTATGCGAAGGCGCTCGAGCGGGGTGCCGAGTCGGCGCGGGCGCCCGAGGTGCTGCGCGACGAGCAGGGTGAGGTCGTGATCGCGGCCATTCGCACCTATGGCGACACGATCCACTCGATCGTCGAGCGGCGGAACTACCGCGGCCTATTCCTGCCTGGCTTCGTGGCCGTCGATTCGCCCTTCCAGCCGGAGTCGGTCGGGCTCAAGTACGTGGACCACTGCGTGGGCAACGTCGAGCTCGGCAAGATGAACCACTGGGTCGAGTTCTACTCGCGCGTGCTCGGGTTCTTCAACCTGCTGTCGTTCGACGACAAGACGATCAGCACCGAGTATTCCGCGCTGATGTCGAAGGTGATGTCGAACGGGAACGGGCGGATCAAGTTCCCCATCAATGAGCCGGCGCAGGGCAAGAAGAAGTCGCAGATCGAGGAGTACCTCGACTTCTATCGCGGGCCTGGCGTGCAGCACATCGCCGTGGCGACGGACGACATCATCAAGACGGTACGCGCGTTGAAGGCGCGGGGCGTGGAGTTCCTCTCCATTCCGCGGACGTACTACGAGACGGTGCTCGATCGCGTCGGCAAGATCGACGAGGACATCGCGCCGCTGGCCGAGCTCGGCATTCTGGTGGACCGCGACGACGAGGGCTACCTGCTGCAGATCTTCACGAAGCCGGTGCAGGACCGCCCGACGCTGTTCTTCGAGATCATCCAGCGAAAGGGCGCCAAGAGCTTCGGGGCCGGCAACTTCAAGGCGCTGTTCGAGAGCATCGAGCGCGAGCAGGCAAAGCGGGGCAACCTGTAATGCCGTTCTACCACACGCTCGGCCAGATCCCGCGCAAGCGGCACATCGCCTTCCCGAAGCCGGACGGCGGCATCTACAACGAGCAGCTGGTGGGCATCGAAGGGTTCACGGGCCCGGCGGCGCTGCTGTACCACATCCATCCGCCGACGACGGTGAAGGCGGCGCGTCGCCTGCGCGAGACGCCGTACCTCGCGGACGACGACCGCACGCTCAAGCATCGGCACTTCCGGACGGCCCAGATCTCGCGGGGCGGTTCACCGACGTTGGATCGCGTGCCGCTGCTGTTCAACGACGACATCGCGATGCTGTACGTGGCCCCGGATCGCGAGGATGAGCACTTCTATCGCAACGCGCAGGGCGACGAGGTCGTGTACGTGGCGGAGGGCGAGGGCACGCTGGAGACGCAGTACGGCGACCTGCCCATCGTCCCCGGCGACTACCTCGTCATTCATCGGCACATCCTGCACCGCTACCGCTTCAGCAAGCCGGCCAAGCTGCTCGTGATGGAGAGCCGCGGCCACGTGCGGCCGCCCAAGCGCTATCTCAACAACGTGGGGCAGATGGTCGAGGGCGCGCCGTACTCGGAGCGCGACATCCGCGTGCCCCGCGTGCTTTGCACGCACGACCAGAAGGGCGACTTCCCGATCATCATCAAGCAGTACAACGGGCTGAACGAGATCGTGCTCGACCACCATCCGCTCGACGTGGTCGGCTGGGACGGGCAGTTCTATCCCTGGGCGTTCAACATTCACGACTTCGAGCCGATCGTCGGCAAGGTGCACCAGCCGCCGCCGGTACATCAGACCTTCCAGGGCGACGGGTTCGTGATCTGCTCGTTCTGCCCGCGTCCGTACGACTTCCATCCGCAGGCGATCCCCGCGCCGTACAACCACAGCAACGTGGATTCCGACGAGGTGCTGTTCTACGCCTCCAGCGAGTTTATGAGTCGCAAGGGGATTGAGTACGGCTCCATCACGCATCACCCGGACGGCATTCCGCACGGGCCGCACCCGGGTCGCTACGAAGCGAGCATCGGGCAGACACACACGAACGAGCTCGCGGTGATGATGGATTCGTTCCGGCCGCTCAAGGTCGCGAAGGCGGTGCTGCCGTACGAGGACCCCAAGTATATGTACAGCTGGATCGAGGGCGGGGGCGGCTTCTCGCCACCGACGTCGTAACACGCGTGCATCTGCATCTCGCTGACCTGCCGGTCGGCCAGCGTCACGCGTGGCTCACGCCTATCATCGCCCCGCGACCGATTGCGTTCGTGAGTACGCTGAGCGCGAGCGGGGTGGGCAATCTCGCG
This sequence comes from uncultured Gemmatimonas sp., assembly GCA_964414995.1. GTDB lineage: Bacteria > Gemmatimonadota > Gemmatimonadetes > Gemmatimonadales > Gemmatimonadaceae > Pseudogemmatithrix. The sequence continues at coordinate 22,120 of CAYPYY010000006.1, read as the reverse complement.
CCGTTCAGCTTTTTCGCGATGGGCGGGCAGAACCCCCAGTCGGTCGCGTTCTGCCCGATCGCTGACCGCAACGGCGAGCCCAAGGACACGCTGCGCAACATCCTCGAGACGGGCGAGTTCGTCATCAACATCGTCTCGCGCGCGATGGCCGAGCGCGTGAACCAGGCCTCGGCGCCGTTTCCGTTCGACGTGGACGAGTTCGACGTCACGGGGTTCACGCGCGTGCCGAGCGTGTCCGTGCGCCCGCCGCGCGTCGCCGAGTCGCCGGCCGCGATCGAGTGCCGCGTGTTTCAGTTGGTGCCGCACGGGAGCGGTCCATCGCACGGCACGTGGGTCATTGGCGAGGCGCTGGAGTTGCACGTGCGCGAGGAGTTCATCGGTGGCGATGGACTGCCGGACACCGCGCGCATCGCGCCCGCGGCGCGGATGGGTCGCACGGAGTGGGCTTACGTGACCCCGGAGTCGATGTTCACACTGGCCCGGCCCACCCTCGAGAGCGCCGCTCCGCGCCGGGCGTCTTCGGCGACCGACACGGTTCGGGACGAATCCCGTTAGGATTCAGGCGTGCCGCGGTTGGCGGCGCCCCCAGTCCTGACCCCCTCGGAGTTCGAATGCGCACGCTCGCTCGCCTTGTTGCTGTCGCCGCCATTGCCCTTGGCACGACCGCTTTCGCCCATCTCGCGCCGGACCTCACCGGCCGCTGGAACCTCGCCGTGGTCACCGAGAATGGCACGGGCTACCCCGTGCTGACGCTCACCCAGACGGGCGACAGCGTTCGCGGCACCTATGTCTCGAACGCGATGGGTACGCGCACGATCCGCGGCGTGGTGCGCAACGACTCGCTGATCTTCGTGCTGAGCTCGAGTATGGGCGGCGAGGGCATCGTCCTCACGTACCTGGCCAAGATCGTAGGCACCGACAGCCTCGACGGCGCCGTGGACTTCGGCGGAATGGGCGGCGCGCGCTTCAGCGGCAAGCGACAGCCGTAACGCGGGCGCATCGGTGGGAGGTATGCGCTTCGCCGGCTACTTCGCGGGTGCCGTCCTCGGACTCGCGTTCGCGTCGCGGACCGCCGAGGCTCGACAGACGCCCGACGATTCGCTTGCCGTCTACGGCGCGCTTCTGATTCAGGCGCAGATCGCCGATGATTCGTCTGGCATCGCCGAGGCCTCGTATCGACTCGGCCTCGCGCACTGGTCGCTGGATCGTTACGACAGCGCACTCGTGCACCTGCTCCGGACGCGGGACATCCGCCAGGTGCTCGGCGACCGCGCCGGTCTCGCGAGTGCGTTGAACAGTCTCGGCGCGACGCACTACCAGGCAGGGAACTACGGCCCGGCGCTCGAGGCCTTCCTCGCGTCGCTGGCGATTCGTCGTGCGGAGAACGATCTCCGCGGGACGGCCGTGAACCTCGCGAACATCGGAAAGACGTATCAGGACTGGCGGCAGTTCGAGCGCGCGATCCCCGTGCTCGAGGAGGCCGTCGAGCACGCCGTGCGGTCGGGCGATCGCGCGGTCCTTGGGTACTCGCTGCACAGTCTCGGTGCGGCCCGTGTTGACCTCGGGGAGCTCGATGAGGCGCGCAAGCTGTTTGAGCGCTCGCTCGAGGCGTACCGCGCGCTGAATCAGCGGCGCACGCCCTCGGACTCGGCCGCAGGCTGGTCCCTGAACGCGCTCTCGCTCGCTCGGCTCGACATCCGCGAGGGTCGGCCCGCGGAGGCGCTGGTGACGCTCGAGGCCGTGCTCGGCGTGGCCGAGCGAAATGCCAGCGTGCGCGAGCAGGCGGACGTCCTGAACGCGATGGGCGCCGCGTACCTGCGCCTCGGTCAGCCCACGAACGCGCTGGGCTCGTATCGCGGTGCGTACGCGCTGGCGGCGGGTGTGCAGCAACGTTCGATCGAGCTGGCCGCGCTCGAGGGGATGGCGCGTGCCGAGGAAGCGCTCGGTGACGTGCGCGGTGCCTTGGCGCACCTGCGTGCCGCGCGTGCGCTCCAGGACACGATCTTCAACCAGGGCACGGCGCAGCGGATCGCCGCGATGGAACTCGAAGCGCAGTCCGAGCGGGAGCGCGAGGCCAACGCGGCCCTCGCCCTGTCGGCCCAGGCGGCGACGGCGTCGCTCCAGCGGCAGCGGCAGGTGACGGGGCTGTCCGTGGCCACGGGTTCCCTTGGCGCGCTGCTGGCGCTCGTGCTGCTGTGGGCGTGGCAGTCGGGGCGCCGGCGCGAGCGCGAGGTCGAGGCGGCCAACGCCGAGCTGCGCGCGGCGCTCGCGGAGGTCAGTACGCTCTCGGGGTTCATCCCGATCTGCGCCCACTGCAAGCGGGTGCGCGACGACGACGGATACTGGAAGGCGGTCGAGACCTACATCTCGAGCCGCTCCGACGCGCAGTTCAGTCACGCGATCTGCAGCAACTGTGGCCCGGAGCTTTACGGCGCAGACTGGACGCCCAGCGAGGCGACGGCGCCCGCCAGACAGGCCTGAGGATTCGCTCCGAAGGACCGGCGCTAGGGCCGCGTGCCGTCCACGAGCCGACGCTGCGCTTCGAGGCGGAGCAGGGCGAGCGCGACGAGCGCGTGTAGCGTGGTGGCCACGACGGACACGCGCCAGATCCAGTGCACCTGAAAGCCCGGCAAACGCGAGATCCACAGTGCCGGCAGCGTGAACACCGTCAGGCGGAACGCGCTCGCGAGCACCGAGGGAATTGTGTTGCCCATCGCCTGGAACATCCCCGAGCAGGTGAACACGACGCCCGAGGCCACGAAGTTCCACGAGATGGTGCGCAGGAACTCGACCGCCACCTCGAGCACCACGGGGTCGCTGGAGAACGGGCGGACGAGCAGCTCCGGGCGCCAATGCGCGAACAGCGTGGCGAGGGCCATCAAGGCGCTGCCGATGCGCAGCGACGCCCAGAACGCCTCGCGCGCACGCGCCGGGTGACCGGCGGCGAAGTTCTGGCCGGCCACGGGTGCCGCGGCGAGTGCCACCGCCATCACGGGCAGGAAGATGCTCTGCATCACGCGTGAGCCGACGCCGAACCCCGCCTGAGCCGCGGCGCCGAAGTCGCGAATAAGGGCGTAGATGATGGCCATCGACAGGAACAGGATCGCGTACTCGCCACCCGCCGGCACGCCGATCCGCAGCAGGCGCGCCGCCACGCTGCGCCGCGGCGAGACGAGCGCGGAGTCGAAGCGCACGAAGACCTCGTGGCGCGCGAAGTACCACGCCGTGACGGCCACGGCCGCCGCGACGGCGATGGTGCTCGCGAGGCCCGCACCCGCCACGCCGAGCGCTCGACCGGTGAGCCATCCCGAGATGAGGATGGGGGCGAGCAGGGCGTTCAGTCCCACCGAGAGCATCTGAATGAGCATCATCGGACGCGTGACACCCACGCCGCGCATCGCCGCACCCATCGAGATCAGCGCGAACTGCAGCGCCAGGGCCGGCAGGAACCAGACGAGGTACTGCCGCGCCGCCTCGATGCTGGGCGCATCGGCCGCGATGGCACGCAGGTACCAGGGTCCCGCAACGGCGCCGGCCACGAGCGTGAGCACCCCCGCGAGAATCGAGAGCCCGACGCTCTGACTGAACACCAGCGTGCCGTCCGCCGCGTCCTTGCGTCCCACGGCGTGCGAGACGAGGACCATCGTGCCGATGCCGAGCACCTGGGTGAGGGCCATCACCACGAACTGCAGATTGCTGGCGGCGCTGACGCCCGCAATCGCGGCGTCGCCCAACTGCGCGACGAAATAGAGATCCACCAGCACGTACAGCGTCTGGAAGAGCATCCCTAGCGCCATCGGGATGGCGAGCCGGACGATGTGGCGCGGGATGGAACCGGTGGTGAGGTCCTGCATCGGAGATCGCTGGGCGGTTACGGGGAAACGATCGAGACCTGGTCGGGCTTGTCGGGCACGACGCAGATGAACTCAAACGGGCCGTCCAGCACCTCGTACGAATGCGGCACGCCCGCCGGAATGAATAGCGTGTCGTCGGCGCGCACTTCGTGTTCGGCGTCGGCGATGCGGATGCGTGCACGGCCGCGCAGCACGTACTGCTGATGCTCGACGAGGTTCGTGTGCAGGGGCATCCCGCCGCCGGCGCCGAAGGTGAAGCGGCGCAGGACGAACGAGGTGTCGCCCTGTTGGGGTCCGACGAGGACGCGGACGGCGGCATCGCGGCCGGCCTTGATCTCCGAGGCGGGGACGGCGTCCGCGGGGCGGACGGTGGCGGATGGCTGGGACATCGCAGGCTCCGGGCTTGAGGACGACGAATAGTAACGCGCGCCAGCGGGCGGGCCGTCGCGTGCGTACCTTCTGGCACGTCGTTGTGGTTCCCACCCCAAGGTTCGAGGAGTGCCGTCCGTGTCGCTACCGGTCCTGAGGCCCATCGCCGCGCTCATTGCGTGTGCGATTGCCACCGCCCCTCTCGGCGCGCAGCAAGCGATTCCCGTCGCCGAGGAGTTCAACGCCCTTCACTTCCGTTCGATTGGGCCGGCGACAATGTCCGGCCGCATCGCGGATATCGCGATCTACGAGGCCAATCCGGCCATCTGGTACGTGGCGACGGCGCACGGCGGCCTGTGGAAGACCACGTCGCACGGTGTCACGTGGACGCCGATGATGCAGGACAAGGGCCTGATGTCGTTCGGCGACGTGACGATCTCGCAGGGCGATCCGAATCTGGTCTGGGCCGGCGGCGGTGAGTCGAACAACCGGCAGTCCACGAGCTGGGGCAGCGGGGTCTGGAAGTCCACCGACGGCGGCGCCACGTGGACGAATATGGGACTCAAGGAGTCCAAGCACATTCATCGCATCGCCATTGACCCACGGGACGACAACGTGGTGTACGTCGCGGCGACGGGCCCGCTCTTTGGTCCGGGCGGCGACCGCGGGGTCTTCAAGACCACCGATGGCGGGCGCACCTGGCGCAAGGTGCTGACGGGCGACGAGAACACGGGCGCGAACGACGTCGTGATCGCGCCGAAGGACCCGGACGTCGTCTTCGCGTCGATGTATCAACGGCGCCGCGAGGCCTGCTGTATGAATGGCGGCGGGCCGGGCAGCGCGCTCTATCGCTCGACCGACCGCGGCGAGACCTGGAGCAAGGTCGAGGGCGGCTTCCCGACTGGTCCCTTGGGCCGCATCGCGGTGGATGTCTCGCGCTCCGATCCGAGCGTCGTGTTTGCGCTCGTGGAGGCACCGGGTGCGGCACCGACCGCCGGCCAGCAGCCGGGCGGGATGCAGCCCTCCGCCGCGGCCAGCGGCAACACCGGCCTCTGGCGCTCCAACGACGGTGGCACGACCTGGACCAAGGTCAACAGCATCAATCCGCGGCCGATGTACTTCTCGAAGGTGCTGATCGACCCGACCAACACGGAGACGGTCTACTACGGCGGCGTCGGCCTGCATATGTCGATCGACGGCGGTCGCACGGTGGAGACGGATGCGGCCCTCGTCACACACGACGACATCCACGCGCTGTGGGTGAACCCGAGCAACCCGCTGCACATCATCATCGGCAACGACGGCGGTATCGCGGTCTCCCACGATCAGGCCAAGAGCTGGCAGTTCGTGCCCAACCTACCGGTAGGCCTGTTCTATCACGTGAGCTACGACAACGCCGTGCCGTTCAACGTGTGCGGCGGAATGCAGGACAACTACAACTGGTGCGGGCCCAGCCGTTCGCGCTTCGGCCGCGGCATCCAGAACTACGACTGGTTCCAGATCCTCGGCGGCGACGGCTTCCACGCGATACCGGCGGGTGACGGTCGTACCGTGTACACGGAGTCGCAGAACGGCAATATGGTGCGTCGCGACATCCTCACGGGCGAGCTGAAGAGCATTCGGCCCACGCTGGCAAACGTCGTGCCGCGTCCGGACTCGGCCGAGACGTATCGGTTCCAGTGGGATGCGCCGATGCTGCTCTCGCCGCACGACCCGAACGTGCTGATCGTGGCGGGCAACAAGATGTTCGTCTCGCGCGACCGCGGCGACAGCTGGGAGGTGCGTCCGCAGGAACTGACGAGCAACCTCCGTCGCGACACGCTGCGCACGATGGGCGTGCTGAACACGGACATTCGCATCGCGCGGAACGACGGCATCCAGGACTGGCCAGCGGTGACCACGCTGGCGGAGTCGCCGGCGCGCGCGGGCGTGATGTGGTCGGGGTCGGACGACGGCGTGGTGGGCGTCTCGATGGACTTCGGCGCGACCTGGCGCTTCGTGCACGGGAATATGCCGGGGTTCCCGGCGGGCGCCTACGTGGGCAAGGTCGTGCCGTCGAAGCACAATGCGGCACGCGCGTACGTGGCGGTGCCGAACTATCGGCTCAACGACTACAAGCCGTATCTGTGGGTGACGGAGGACTCCGGCGCCACGTTCAGCCGCATTGACGCGGGACTCGCCGGCGAGGTGGTGCGCACCATCACCGAAGATCCCAAGAACGGCGACGTGCTCTACGTGGGCACGGAGACCGGGTTGTTCGTCACGCTCGACCGCGGCCGCAACTGGCGCCGCTTCCAGGCGAACCTGCCGCACGTGCGCATCGATGAGATCACCATCCACCCGCGCGACAATGCGATGCTGCTCGCATCGCACGGCCGCTCGCTGTGGGTGCTCGACAACCTGGCTCCGGTCCAGGAACTCGCCGAGGCGCGCAGTGGCACGCGCACCCTGTGGCTGTTCAACCCGGGCCGCGCGCTGCAGTGGAAGTACAAGGACGACCGCAACGATGAGTTCTGGGGTCATCAGTTCTTCACCGGCGAGAATCCGCCGGCCGAGGCGGTCTTCCAGTGGCACGCACTGACGGCGCCGCGCACGCTCGCGCTGCGGGTTATGCAGGGCAACACGGAAGTGCGGGTGCTCGAGGTGCCGGAGGCCAAGCGCCAACCGGGCATTCACGCGATCTGTTGGGATATGCGCTTCGCCCCGATTGCGCCCGTGCAGACGGGTGCGGGCGGTCCCGGCGGTCCGGGCGGCGGTCAGGGCGGTCCCGGCGGGCAGGGGGCGGCGCAGGCCCGGCCCGTACCGGGAGTGCGCGCGCCACTGCCGGAGGTTGGTTACCTGCCGCTCAACCCCTGCGCGCCAGCGCAGGGCCAGGGCGGTGGCGGTGGCGGCGGTGGGTTCGGCGGGGGCGCGGCCGCGATGAACCTCGGCCCGTATGTCTCGCCGGGAACGTACACGGTCTCGCTCGTCGTGGACGGAGCGACGGTGGACAGCAAGACGTTGACGGTCGTCGCGGATCCGGACGTGAAGATCACGGGCGAAGCTCGCGCGATGTACGACCGTCAGGTCATCGCGCTGCACGCCAAGCATCGCGAGGCAGCTGACGTGTTGCGTCGGATGACGACCCTGCGACAGCAACTCACCGAGACGTCGGCGCGCATCGACAGCGTGCAGGGCATCTCGACGCGCGATCGTCGGCGCTACGACGAAGTGCGTCGGACCTACGACGTGCTGCGTGTGCGGTTCGGACTGCCGGCGATCGGCACGCCGGCGCCGGCCGTGGGCGGCGGTGGAGGTGGAGGAGGTGGTGGCTTCGGTGGGTTCGGCGTGATTCCGGTGCAGAACACCTACGGTCGCTTCGTGGCCCTCAAGGCCGGCGTGGTGGGACTGTGGGAGACGCCGAGCGCGGCGATCCAGACGCAGCTGCGCGATCTGCAGCGCGAGTTGGACGGCGTCCTGCGCGAGGCCAACTCGTTGCTCAATGACGCGACGGCGGCGGGACGCCCGCTGCAGGCGAAGGGACTGACGCTGGCGCCGTAGTCGCGTTCGGTGGGCTTCGGCGGGGCGGGTGCCGTACGGCACCCGCCCCGTCGTGCATCCGGGCTTGTGGCGGGTGCGGGAGCGGAGGGGTAATGTCCCGTGATGCGCTCCCTGTCTGTTGCGTGCCGTTCTGCGGTCGCCATCGCGTTCGTCTTCGCGGCGGCGTGCGAGGGCGTGTCGCCGATTGCCGGGGACGGGCTCGTGTTGCTGGTGACGGACGCGTCCGCATACACGGCGTTGCGCGACTCCAGCGGGGCGGTGGAGCGCGCGCTGTTCGAGATGGTGGTCTCGGTGGACAACCAGACGGGGCGCGAGATCACGCTGCAGGCCTGCGCCGACCAAGGCAACGCGCCGCGATTCGCGGTCTCGATGGCCGCCACGCACAACGATTGGTCAGCAGCATACGAGAACGCACTCGACTGCAGCGCGCCCTCGACGCTCACGCTGGCGGTCGGGGAGAGCCGCGTCGATCGCATCGAGCTCATCGGGCCGCGCGTGATCGACGCCGAGACCGGCGCGCCGATCGGGCTGCTCGAGGGCCGGATGCGCCTCGTCTACTACGTGGACGGGCTCAACCTGTGGTCGAACTCGTTCGAGGTGCAGCTCGACAGCCTGCCCTAGGAGTGCGGCGAGTGGTGGAGCAAGCGCGCGCGGTTAGCTTGCACGAAGGCGCACCGCGCCCCACTTCACCTGCTCTCGTCCCGTGCACACCACCGCCCGCTTCGATTCGCTTCCCGTCTATCTCCTCGCCACGATTCCGCAGAAAAAGCGCGACCTGATTGCGCGCGGCGTGGACGTCATTGATCTCGGCGCCGGTGATGCCGACCTCCCGGCACCGCCGGCCGCAGTGGAAGCGCTCACGAAGGCGGTGCGGGACCCGGCGATGAGCCGCTACGGATTCGGGCTCGGCTACCCCAAGTTCCGCGACGCCGTGAGCGCGTGGATGGAGCGGCGGTTCGGACATCGGTTCGATCCGCTCAAGGAGGTCGTGCCGCTGATCGGCTCCAAGGAAGGCATCGCGCACTTCTGCTTGGCCACTCTCCAGAAGGGCGACGTGGCCATCATTCCGGATCCCGGGTATCTGGCATACCTCGGCGGCACGCTGTTGTCCGAGGCGGAGCCGTATCTGTATCCGATCACGCCGCGCACGAACTTCCTGGTCGAGCTCGATGAGGTTCCCGCCGATGTGCTCGCGCGCGCGAAGGTGCTGTTCCTCAATTATCCGAACAATCCGACGGCCGCAGTCGCGCCGATGGAGTACCTCGAGCGCATCGTCGCGCGCTGCCGCGAGCTCGGGATCATCCTCGTCTACGACAACGCGTACTCCGAGATGACGTTCGACGGCTATGTGGCGCCGAGCATCTTCGACGTGCCGGGTGCGCGCGACGTCGCCATCGAGTTCCACTCGCTGTCGAAGACCTACAATATGACCGGCTGGCGCTGCGGCTGGGCCTGCGGCAATGCGCAGCTGGTGGGCGCGCTCGCCAAGACGAAGAGCTTCCTCGACACGGGCCAGTTTATGGCGGTGCAGGCGGCCGGCATCGCAGCGCTCGAGGCGCACGCCGCGTGGGTGCCCGGCAACCTCGCGATCTTCCGCGAGCGTCGCGATGCCGCGGTGGATGCGTTTCGCGCGAACGGATTCGCGGGAACCGTCGCGCCCAAGGCGTCGATGTACCTGTGGGTGCCGCTGCCCGCGGGCGTGCCGTCGCTCGCGTTCCACGAGCGCCTGATGGAGGAGGAGGGCGTGATCGTGCTCGCGGGTTCGTCGTTGGGTGCCGGCGGGGAGGGGTTCTTCCGCGTGTCGTTCATCACGAGCCCCGAGCGCATCCGGGAGGCCGCGGCGCGCGCCGGGCGCGTCCTGCAGCAGATGGCGGCGCGTGCGTAGCGGCGCCCGCGCGGGACTGACGGCCGCGGCCGCTGTCGCCGGTCTCGCGCTCGCGTGTGCCGGGGCTGTGCGAGGGCCTGCGATCCTCCGTCCCGGCGAGCAGCCGATTCGACCGCTCGACGCGGAGGCCCCGCGCCTCGTGCAGGTGCCGTACGATCAACCCTTCGCGTGGGTCAAGCCCTCGCGGCTGTTCGCCGGCGTACATCCAATCGACGAGGACTCACCCGACGATCGGCTCTACGTCGCGCTGCGCGAGAGCATTTCCATTCCGTTGCAGGCTGTGGGATGGTACGAAGTGCCGGACTCGGCGGCGCGGTACTTCGTCACCGTGTTGATCGCCGAACGCACCGAGATCCAACAGCGCCTCGCAACCAACACGACCGTGGGGCAGGGACGCGCCACGGGCACCACGATTCCCGTGGGCCGCACGTTCCGTGCGTTCGCGATTGGCGCGCGCAGCGGATCGATCGCGTGGCGCGTGTCCACGGCCGATCGCTGGACCGTGGAGCGTCAGTTCGGAGAGGCGGTGATCGAGCTGGTGATGGGCAAGCTGCCGGATCGGGAGAGCGGTCCGCGCTAGAAGGACCGCTCGATCCCCACCTGCACCAGACGGGGCATTCCCGGCAGCAGTCCGCGCGTGCGATCGACCAGCACCAGCTCGTCGGTGAGGTTCTTGACCGACGCGAACACGGTGACCCCCAGTGCGGACGAGTTCCAGTTTGCGGCCACGTTGAAGATGGCGCTCGCGGGCAGCACGCCCTGCTGGCCATCGGCCACGAGCACGCGCGTGTTGACGGGATCGCCGAACTGCTCGCTGAGGAGCACCGCCTCGAGCGAGACGTCCACGCCGCGCGCGTGCCGGATGCCGAGTGTCGCCGCGGCGGTGAAAGTGGGGGCGTAGGGCAGGCGATTGCCGCGAACCGAGACTCGCGTACGCGAGCCGCTCCCGTTCTGGTCGGCGTAGACCTTGCCCACCACGTCGCCGCCACCGGTGCCGACGAACGCGTATCGCTCACCCTCGAAGCGGGCCACAGGAATCCACGTGGTCGCGAGGAAGACGAATGGCGTGAACGCGCCCACGCGCGGCAGGTCGCCGCGCACGTCGAGCTCGGCGCCGGCGTGCATCGTGCGGCCGGCGCTCGTCAGCGTGGCACCCGTGCCGCCGGCGACGGACGCGGGCACAACCTGGTTGGCGAAGTCCATCGCGAACGCAGTGGCATCAACCGACCAGCCGGTCGGCGTACTCCACCGTGTGCCGACCTCATAGTTCCACGACCGCTCCGCACCCAGCTCGACCACGCCGCCCGTGGTGTTGTTGATGACGTCCTCGTTGCGCGGCGGCGCGAAGCCACGGTGCACGCCGCCAAAGAGCGAGAGCCCCTCGCGGAGCTCGACGGTGGCGCCGAGGCCCGGAATGAGCTCGGTGAGGTTGGTGCGGCCGCTGATGCCGGAGACGCTCGTGGCGACCGGACGGCGGTTGGTGCGGGTGATGGCCAGGTGCTCGATGCGCAGCCCGGGCGTGACGCTCCAGCGCGCGCCGCCGATCCTCGCCTGCGCGAACGCTGCCAGGGCCTCCGTGCTCCGATGGTTGTCCTCGATCACGCCGGACCCCACGTTGCTGTTCGGGCCCGCACTGCGCGAATCGAAGCTCGCGCCGTTCACCTGCCGGCGTTCCTGCACCTCGCGGTGGAGTCGCAGACCGACGTCGAGCGTGCCCGCCAAGGCGCCGAGCAACAGCGGCTGGGCGTAGCGCGGTTCGACGCCCAGCACCTGGTAGCGGCGCAGCCGCCCTTCGTTGCCGCACCCCGTCTCGAGATTGGCAATCGTGCCGCAATTCGGGTCGGCGGCATCATTGGGACGCTGCGCGGAGTTGCTGGACTGCCGCCACCAGTCGCGCGAGATGTCGTGCGCGTACGCTGTAGTGGTGAGGCGGCGCGGCCCACGACCCCATTCGTGCGAGACGGACCCGCCGACGCGCGTGACGTCGAAGTGATCGTTTCGGAAAGGGTTCTGCCGCGGGTCGGCGCTCCACTCGCTCTCGGTGAGGCCGGAGTACGTGACCTGCGAGGATTCGCGGAAGAGGTTGGTCTTGGCGACGATGCGCTGCGACGGCCCGACGGGCACGAAGAGCTTGACCGTGCCGTCTGCGATGTCCGAGGCGGAGTTGGCGCGGGCGCCGAGGGCGCGTGTGCGCGCGGCATCGAGCACCACGCCCCCCTCGCCCTGCACTCCCGCGGCGCGGAGGTACGCGCTGCCATAGCCGTTGTTGCCGCCCGCGGCGCGCCAGGTGCCGCCGGCCACCTGCGGCAGGCCAGGGGTGATGTAGTTGATGACGCCACCGACCGTCTGCGGACCGAAGAGGATCTGTCCGGCGCCCTTGAGCACCTCGATCGACTCCATCCGGCTCACCGGCGGGTGATAGTACGCCGCGTTGTCCCCGTACGGCGCGAGCGAGATCGGAATACCGTCTTCAAGCAGCAAGGTCTTGGTCGAGCGCGTGGGGTTGAGTCCGCGCACGCCGATGTTGGGGCGCAGCCCAATGCCGTCCTCGTCGCGCACGACCACGCCGGAGACCTTGCGTAGCGCCTCGTTGGTGGTGAACACGCGCGCGCGCGTCAGTGTGCGGCGATCGAGTGTCTGCGCGGCCCCGGGAATGCGCGCCCGGTCGGCCGCGGTGCCGACGATGGTCAGGCCCGGGAGCCGGGCGATGGAGTCGCTGGCCACCGTCGTGGTGTCGGTGAATGACTGCGCGCGGAGGGGGAGCGCGGCGAGCAGCGCGGCGGCGAGGAGTGTGGCCGGGGCGGAGATACGCACGATTCTATTAAATGAGAATGAGTATCATTTGAACTCACGGACGTTATCTGCGAAAAGGGAGTAACGCAATAGGGATTCAGTCATCGTTCGATGACCCGCGCGGTGGCGCGTGCTCCACGGCACCCACACGCAACGAGGGGGACGCACCTCGTGCGTCCCCCTCGTCCTGCGTGTGCCGCGCGAGCTCCTACGAACTCACGGCCCGAATCCGGGCGGCACCTTCTCCTCTTGCGGCGTCTCCAAGACCTTCCTGAAGCACCAAAACGTTCCACCCCACACCATCACCAGGGAGACGGTCATAAAGATCCAGCCGAGCGTCGTCATTGAATGCGTCCTCAGTTCGCTGGAGTGTTGTCGTCAATGTCCACGCCCGCAGCGCGCAGACGCTTCTCACCGATGTAGGTCACCACGATCAAGTACACGAGAATGGCCACGATGGTGAGCATTCCCACGCGCGCGCCCGTCGTCGCCCACGAGTTGCGGAGCTCGGCACCGAGACTCTGGATCGAGAAGCCGACGAACACGATGATGAGGTAGGCGGGCGCGACGTACTTCATCACGAACTTGAAGATTGTCGGCACCTGGATCGACGCGCCCTGATGCAGTTCCTTCCAGCCGCGGTCAATGCCGAAGACCCAGCCGAAGTAGATGATCTGCACCATTGCCAGCAGGAAGATCAGGTACGTGCCCACCCAGAAGTCCACCGTGGCCCAGAATGCGCCGCCCTTGGTGAACCAGAGTGTGAGCAAGGCCCCGATGGTCCCGATGATCGCGATGACGGCCGTGGACTTGCCCTGCGTCCAGTTCGTGGCCTCCTTCAGGTGCGCCACCGACGGCGCATACATCGAGAGCGAGCTGGTGATGGCCGCGAGCCAGAGCATAAAGAACCACAGCGCGCCGATGATGTTCTCGAACGCTCCCATCTGCGCGAACACGACGGGCAGCGTGTTGAAACCGAGGCCGAACGAGCCCGTGGCCACCGCGCCAGCCGTGCCGCTGAGGCCGAGGAACACGAAGGCAGCGGTCAGCGTGATCATTCCGCCGAAGCCGACTTCGAACAGCTCGTTCGTCGCGCTCGCCGTGAGGCCCGACAGCGCCACGTCGTCCTTCGCCTTCATATAGGACGCGTAGTTGATGATGACGCCGAAGCCCACCGACAGCGAGAAGAAGATCTGCCCCGCCGCGGCCAGCCAGGTCTTGAAGTTGCCGAGCGCCGAGAAGTCCGGGTTCCACATATAACCGAGCCCGTTCACGACGTTCTGGTCGGGCAGCGCCGGATTCGGCGTGCCGAGCGTAAGCACGCGGATGAGCACGATCAGCGCGCACACGGCCATTACCGGCATCGCGTACGAGACGAACTTCTCGATGCCCTTCGACAGCCCGCGGAACACGAAGTAGATGTTGACCGCGAACACGAAAATCCAGCTCATCACCGTGTACTTCGAGTCGCCCGTAAACAGTTGTCCGTCGCCGTCCACGCCGGTGATCATCGAGTAGAACGAGCCCGACTGCGCCGTCTGCGTGACGAGGTCCGCGGTGCGGTCGATGCCGATTCCGCCCGAGATGTACTTGAGGAAGTACGCAAACGTCCACGTCTCGATGAACACGTAGTACGTCGAGACGCCGAGCGGAATCAACACGCCCAGCACGCCGAGGTACCGCGCGAGGCGGCCCTTGCCGATGGCGCCCATCACCATCGGGGCGCCGTGCAGGCCCTTCTTGCCGCCGTACTTGCCCATCGTCCACTCGGCCCAGCCGATCGGCAGGCCCAGCAGGAACAGCGCGCAGAAATACGGAATCAGAAACGCGCCGCCGCCATTCGCGGCTGCCTGGCCGGGAAAGCGGAGGAAGTTCCCGAGCCCGACGGCCGAGCCGGCGACGGCGAGGATCACGCCGAGCTTAGAACCCCATTCTTCCTTGTTGTCACTCATCGTATGCGATGGTCCGGGGGAGGGTGGACGGAGCTACATCCGGGGGAGTGTAATCCCCGGTGGTACGCGGCGGAATGCCCGCGCGTTCAGGGCTTGGCGACGGGGACATCCGTGACGCCCCCCGACACGATGAAGGCGAGCACGTCCGAGCTCACCGCGTCGAGTGGGGTCACGCGAGACGCGGGCACCAGCGCGAGCTGCCCCGCGAAGTTGTACGACTGCGGGAAGTACACCGCGACGTCGCCGGGCAGGCCGAGCTGTGCCAACGTGGGCTGCGTGATGAATCCCAGTGTGCGCACCGCGCCGTCGCTGGAGAGCGCCACGATGACCGGCCGGTCGAACCGGCGCTTCTCGCCGACGAAGGCATCCAACAGATCCTTCGTCGCGTTGTAGAGGATGCGCACGAACGGAAGGCGGTCGAGCAGGCGCTCGACCTCCTCCATCACGCGGTTCCAGAGGAAGTTCGTGCCGAGGAACCCGATGAGCGTGATCGCCGCGATCGTGACCACGAAGCCCACGCCCGGGATGTCGATGCCGAGCCAGCCGTCCACGGTGCTGAGGATGAGCCAGCACACCCACAGCGTGACCGCGGCCGGGACCGTGAGGACCAGGCCGCGGAGGAAGTACGTGGCGATTCGGGACATCAGCGTCCGCCGGTCTCCTTGGGCGCGACGGTCTCGAGATACTTCCAGATGGCGCGCATCTCGACCGGCGTCATCAGCTTGGTGGCGTTCACCGGCATCACCGGGTGAATCTGCGTGCCATCGGGGCGCACGCCGTCGGTCAGCGCCTTCACGAAGCCGGCGTAGTCGTAGTTCTTCTCCTGCATTCCGGTCGGCGTGAGGTTGGCGGCCGGCGGCCAATCAGGCGGTGTGCCCGGGATGCGACCACCGGAGTAGCCGGCCCCGTGGCATCCGCTGCATCCGCCGTCGGCGAGATACTTGCCATACGCAACCGTCGAGTCGGCGGTGACGCTGGCCACCACCTCGCTGCCGTGCGTCACCGCGTCCGCTGGGAACAGCGGCAGCTTTCCCGTCGCGTACAGCACGCGCGCGAGCGGTCCGATGCGCATCGGCGTGGGGTCGCGGTCGACCGCGGGCAGCGAGCGGAGATAGGTGATGATGAGGCCGAGATCCTCGTCGGAGACCAGCTGATATTCATTCGACGGCATCACCACGAGGCGACGCCCGTCCGCGGCGATGCCGTGGCGCACTGCGCGCTCGATGTCGGCATCCGACATCGCGGCCAGCACACCACCGCGTCCGCTCGTCAGGTTCGGCGCGTACACGAGCCCAATCGCGGGGTCGTTGATGATCGCGAAGCCGCCGTAGTCGGCGCCGTGGCAGTCGGCGCACTTGGCAATCGCCTTCGTGAGATGCTCGCCGCGTGCCAGCACGGCGGAGTCGGGCGCGGGTGCCTTGAACTCGTGTGTCGGCACGGGACCCTTCTCGGCGAGTTCACCGTTGGTCCACGCCCAGAGCCCGGCACCGCCCGCGAGCGCGAGGCCGAGGACCGCGACGACCAGCATTCCGAGATACTTGAGCAATCGTGACATTGACGTGTCCGTGGTGCGGGGGGAGAGATCTTCCGACGGAACGCCATACGATGACGCCGTCGGGGAGTTTCCGTAAGGGCGCGATATACCGCCACCTCCCCGAAGTCCGTACTATTCATCGCTATGACCTCGACCTCACGTCCCGAATCCGCCGGCGCTCCGGCACGCGTGTCCACCGAGACCACAAACGGCGCCGTCAACGGCGCCGCCTGGTCCATCGATGACGCGAAGGCCCTGTACAACATCGAGGGCTGGGGCGACGGGTTCTTCGACGTGAACGAGCGCGGTCGCGTCGTCGTGCGGCCGGACAAGGATCGGCCCGAGCGCACGCTGGACCTGTTCGAGCTCGCGCACGACCTCGAGGCGCAGGGCGTCGGACTGCCGGTACTGCTGCGATTCTCCGAGATCCTGAAGGCGCGCATCGAGATGCTGCACCAGCGATTCGCCAACGCGATCTCCGAGTTCCAGTACGAGGGCCAGTACACCACGGTCTACCCGATCAAGGTGAACCAGCAGCGGCACGTGGTGGAGGAGATCGTCGAGTTCGGCCACGCCACGGGCGTGGGGCTGGAGTGCGGGTCCAAGCCGGAACTGCAGGCGGTGCTGGCGATGAGCGAGCGCACCGATCATCTGCTCATCTGCAATGGCTACAAGGACGAGGAGTTTATGCGCCTCGCGCTGATGGGCCAGCGCCTCGGCCACACGGTCATCATCGTGATCGAGCAGGTGAGTGAGCTCGACGTGCTGCTGCAGGTGGCGGCGGATATGGCCATCGAACCGACGATCGGCGTGCGCATCAAGCTTTCCAGCGAGGGCTCTGGCCGCTGGGCGCAGTCCGGCGGCGAGAAGTCCAAGTTCGGGCTGAACTCGGCGCAGCTGATGGCCCTGATCGATCGACTGCGCGCGGCGGGCAAGCAGGAGTGGCTGCGGCTCATCCACTTCCACCTCGGTTCGCAGATCACTGACATCCGCTTCATCAAGCGTGGGTTGCAGGAAGTCAGCCGCTTTTACGTGGAGCTGCGCCGCCTCGGGCTGGACATCAAGTGGGTGGACGTGGGCGGCGGCCTCGGCGTGGACTACGATGGCACGCAGAGCACCGCGCAGGCGTCGATGAACTACTCGGCGCAGGAGTACGCGAACGACATCGTGTATACGCTGGCCGAGACCTGTCGCGAGGAGCAGCTGCCGCATCCGCACATCATCTCGGAGTCGGGGCGCGCGCTCACGGCGCACCACGCGCTGCTGCTGCTCAGCGTGATCGACGTGGAATCGGCGCACGAGCCCACGGCGCCCACGCTCAGCGAAGAGGACCACGCGCTGCTCCACGAGATGAGCGAGGACCTGAAGGCCGTTTCGCGCAAGAGCGTCTCGATGCGTCGCGTCCGCGAGGTCTATCACGACGCCGTGTTCGACAAGGAAAAGGCGCAGCAGCTCTTCAGTTCCGGCGTGCTGTCGCTGCGCGAGCGCGCGATGGCCGAGCAGTTCTATCTGTGCACGCTGAACGCCGTGGCCAAGGTCGTGTCGGGCAAGCGCGACTCGTTCGACGACATTGTGCGCGACCTCGATGCGGCGCTGGTGGACCGCTACTTCGCCAACTTCTCGCTCTTCCAGTCGCTGCCGGACAACTGGGCCATCGACCAGTTGTTCCCGATTATGCCCATCCACCGGCTCAATGAGCAGCCCTCGCGTCGCGGGACGATCCAGGACGTCACCTGCGACTCGGACGGCAAGATCGATCGCTTCATCGGTGGGCGCGACGGTCAGCCGTCACTGCCGCTGCACGTCTTCCGCGACGGCGAAGCCTACATCCTCGGCATCTTCCTCACCGGCGCGTATCAGGAGATCCTCGGCGACCTGCACAACCTGTTCGGCGACACCAACGCCGTGCACATTCGCTTGCACGGTGAGGCCTACGAGGTCACGCACCTGGTGCACGGCGACACGGTCACCGAAGTGCTCGACTATGTGGAGTTTCGCGCGTCCGACTTGCTGGCGACCTTCCGGCGGAAGGTGCAGGCGGCGCAGGGGCTGTCGCGCGAGCAGGCCAACATGTTCATCGCCGAGTACGTAGCAGGACTGGAAGGCTACACGTACCTCGAGGGCGAGGCGGCGCGGTAGCGGCTTCGTCCCCGCGTTGCGGGGTATGGTCCCTGACGCGTGTGTGCACGCCGCGTCGTGTGTGTTCGACAACTCAGAGAAAGGAGGCCGACAGTGACCCTGCCGACCCCGATGTTGCTCGCCGCCGCGGGTGGTGGCGAGGTGGAGCGCCTGCTCCTGGTGCTCGTCATCACGATTGCCGCGACCAAGCTCTTCGGCGAGATCGCGCAGCGAGTGAGCCAGCCGGCCGTGCTCGGCGAACTCGTGGCCGGCGTTGTGCTCGGCACGAGCGTGCTCGGCATTCTCGATCCCACGGAAAGCGTGATTCGGGCAATGAGCGAGCTGGGCGTCCTCATCCTGCTCTTTCAGATCGGCCTGCACACGGACCTGCGGTCGCTGGCGAAGGTCGGGTCCACGGCCCTGGTGGCGGGCTCGGTCGGCGTCGTGCTGCCGTTTGCCGGCGGCTTCGGCGTCGCGACGGTGATGGGCGTGGAGCTGCTCCCGGCGCTTGTGATCGGCGCCGCGCTGACGGCCACTTCGATCGGCATCTCGGCGCGCGTCCTGTCGGACCTTGGTCAGCTCAGCTCGCCCGAGGGCCAAGTGGTGATCGGCGCGGCCGTTTTCGACGACGTTATCGGGCTCATCATCCTGTCTACCGTGGCGAGCCTCGTGGCCGGGGCCGACCTCACGCTCGGCGGTGTCGGCGGCATCGCCGGCGTTGCCATCGGGTTCGTCGTGGTGGCGATCGCGCTGGGGACGATTGCGATCCCGCCCTTCTTCCGTGTGCTCGAGTCCATCTCGACCACGGGCACGCTGGGCATCATCGCACTCGGGTTTGCGCTCGCGCTTGCGCTGCTTGCCTCACAGCTGGGCTCGGCGATGATCATCGGCGCGTTCGCGGCGGGGCTGATGCTGCATCCCACCCCGCAACGCGAGGAGATCGAACACTTCGCGACGCAACTCGGATTTCTCTTCGTGCCGATCTTCTTCGCGGCCGTGGGCGCGAGCGTGGACCTCGCGGCCCTGATGTCGCGCGAGGCGCTGGTGGTGGGCTCGCTCCTGATCGCCGTGGGTGTCGCGGGCAAGGTGCTCGCGGGCTACGCACCGTGGTGGTTCCGCGGACACAAGCTGCTGGTGGGCGTGGCGCTGGTGCCGCGCGGGGAAGTGGGGCTGATCTTCGCACAGCTCGGTCTGGCAGCGGGTGTGCTGACCAACGAGCGCTTTGGCGCCCTGATGCTGATGGTGGTCGTGACGACGTTCCTCACGCCACCGTTGCTGGGCCTCATCGCCAAGCGACAGCCGCCGGAAGCGGCGGCGTCGCCTGACCTGCACGGCATCGATGATCTCGTCTCCGGCAGCCATCGCCGGAAGACGCGGCGCGTTAACGCGCCGCGTAGCGGGCCGTGACCGCCTTCCAGTCCACGACGTTCCACCAGGCATCGATGTAGTCGGGACGCCGGTTCTGATACTTGAGGTAGTAGGCGTGCTCCCAGACGTCGAGGCCGAGGAGGGCGTGGCGGCCTTCCATCAGCGGGTTGTCCTGGTTTGGCGTGCTCTCGATCGAGACCTTGCCGTCCTTGGCGGCGACGAGCCAGGCCCAGCCGGAGCCAAAGCGCCCGACCGCGGCGGCCTTGTAGGCGTCGCGGAACTTGGCGAAGTCGCCGAACGCGGCGCTGATAGCCGCACCCAGGTCGCCGCCGGGCTCGCCACCCGCGTTCGGCGCCATCGTGCTCCAGAAGAGCGAGTGATTCCAGTGCCCGCCGCCATTGTTGCGCACCGCGCCGCGCACGGTCTCGGGCACCTTGGCGATGTCGCGACAGAGCTGCTCCAGCGACCACGACGCCAACTCGGGCGCCTTCTCGATGGCGGCGTTCAGGTTGTTGACATAGGCCTGGTGATGCTTGCCGTGATGAATCTCCATCGTCTGCGTGTCGATGTGCGGCTCGAGCGCCGCGTGGGCGTAGGGCAGGGCGGGCAGAGTGTGTGCCACAGGGACTCCTCGGGAGGTCAGGGGGTGGTGGTGCTGCTGGCTCGGCGTGCGGACCGGGACTTCCACCAGCCGTACACGCCGGGCATCACGGACACGATGATGATACCAATGATCAAGGGCTCCACGTGGTTCTCCAGGCCCGGCACCATCTTCACGACGTAGTAGCCGGTGAGCAGCATCGACCAGATCCACGCGAGGCCACCGATCACGTTGTAGAACACGAAGGTCGGGTAGTGCATCTTGGCGGCGCCGGCCACGACGGGCGCGAAGGTGCGCGCGAACGGCATAAAGCGCGCAAGGATGATGGTCTTGCCGCCGTGCTTCTCGTAGAACTCGTGCGCCGCGCGCAGGTGACTCTGCTTGAACCAGCGTGAATCCTCGCGCGTGAAGAGCGCTTCGCCCGAGCGGCGGCCGATGCCGTAGGCGATCTGGTCACCCACCACGGCGGCGATGCTGCAGAGCACGCCGAGCGTCCACACGTTCAGGTTGACCAGGGGGTTGTGCGCGGCGGCGACGAGGCCTGCGGTCACGAGGAGCGAGTCACCAGGGAGGAACGGAAAGAGCAGACCCGTCTCAATGAAGATGATGGCGGTGACGCCGACGTAGCCGGCCGTGGCCACGAGGGATTCGAGGTCGCGGAGCTGCGCCAAGAGGTCGAGGAGGAAATCCATAGCGTGTAAGCTAACTTGCAACGCCAATGTCCATCCTCTCGCAGGTCGCCATCGTCCTGAACCGGCCGCAGGACCCGGTGAACATCGCCGCGACCGTGCGCGTGATGAAGAACTTTGGCTTTGTGGACCTGCGACTGGTGCAACCGGTGGCGTACGATCCGTGGCGCATCGAAGGCGTGGCGCACGGCACGCGTGACCTCGTGGAACGGATCCGGCACTTCGACACGCTCGAGGACGCGGTTGCGGACTGCGTGTACGTGGCGGCGTTTGGCGCGAAGCGCCGGGCGCATCGCTGGCCGGTGACGGATCCACGCGCCCTGGCGCCGGTGATGCTGGAGAAGGCGGCGAGCGGGCGCGTGGCGCTGTTGTTCGGTCAGGAGGACCACGGGCTACCGAACGACGCGATCGATCGCGGCGACGTGCTGGTGCGTATCCCGACCACCGAACACGCCTCGCTCAACGTGGCGCAGGCGGTGAACGTGGCGGCCTACGAACTGCACCTCGCCGCCGGCGATGCCACGCGCGAGGTTGCGCGGCACAAGCATCACGCAGCGCTGCCCAAGAAGGACGAATGGGAGCGCGCGCTCGGCGACATCGACCGTGCGCTGGCGGCGATTGCGTTTTATCGCACGCGCAACCCGGAACACATAATGCGCAGCGTGCGTTCACTGCTGAATCGTGCGGGCCCGGACAGTCGAGAATTGACGCTTGTCCGCGCGATGGGCATCGAGGTTCTGCGCACGTTGGATCGGGTGCGGCGCGGGCTCGAACCGGAGTGATGCAGGCGGCACAACGCCCGATGACATCTGCACTTGCCCTCGTTGGGGGAGCGGGTGATGTTTGGGTGACGAAAACGGCTTGTGAATTCGTTCACAAGCCGAGTAGACCATTCGGAAATCCCTTCCTCCGAGTCATTCGCTAATGACGGGTCGCAGCAAGTGGGTTCTCATTCCGGGAATGGTGGCCATCGCAGTCGCGGCCACGATGCTTTCCGCCTATGCCGGGTCACAGTCCGCGGCCGCGCCAGCCGCCGCCGCTGAAGAGACGGCGACCGAGCGCGCCAACCGCGAGGCCGCAGGCAAGGCCGAACCGGGCCCTTGGGCCTACAGCGGCGCGTCCGGCTACACCTTCTATATCGGAGGCGGCATCGGCCGCTCACCCGAGCAGCCGGTGAAGTTCCCGCATCCCGTCCACGTGAACACGCTGCAGATGAACTGCGCGTTCTGTCACAACGCTGCGGGCCAGTCGCCGGACCCGGGACTTCCCGCCGTTGCGACCTGTATGGCCTGCCACACGCTGGTGGCCACGGCGCGGCCGGAGATCCAGAAGCTCTCCGAGTACTGGAACAAGCGGCAGCCCGTGCCGTGGGTGCGCGTGCACAAGGTGCCGGAGTACGTGCACTTCCCGCATATGC
>CAYPYY010000005.1:50950-58384 GCA_964414995.1 uncultured Gemmatimonas sp. | reverse complement strand
CAGGCCGACCTGGCGATCTGGCCGCTGCGCATCGTCGCCGCGAGCAACGATCTCGGCGCCGCGAACTCGCAGATCCAGGCGAGCGTGCGAAAGATCCGCGCGTTCCTCGGCCGCCACGGCGTAGACACCACGGGGCTCACGCTGCAGGACTTCGCCGTGACGGATGCGCAGGCGAACATCTACAGTGGCGACCGCGGCGGCCCGCGGTACGTCATCACGCAGACGCTGATGGTGCGGAGCACGGCGCCGCAGGTCGTCGCGGCCGCCAGCCAGCGCGTGGCGGAGCTCGTGAGCGAGGGCGTGGTGCTCTCGTCCGGAGAACAGTACGGGAACGGCGGGCCGACGTTCGTCTTCACCAAGCTCAACGAACTGAAGCCGGCGATGATTGCCGAGGCCACGGCGCGGGCCCGTGAAGCCGCTGCGCAGTTCGCCGCCGATGCCGGCAGCGCACTCGGCGGCATCCGGCAGGCGAACCAGGGGTACTTCGAGATCCTGCCGCGCGAGCAGGCGATGGGCATCAGCGAGGCGAGCCAGCTCAACAAGACCATCCGCGTGGTGGCGACGGTCGAGTACCTGCTCAAGTAGTCACATCAGCCAGTCGATCGGCAGGTAGCGCAGCACGCTGACGGCGAGGCGTCGGTACCACGGCGCGCGTGGTTCGCTGCGGTGCACGACGGTGCCCGAGTCCGTGTGCTCGAGCCACTCGAGGCCGCGACCCTCCGGCCCAAACCGCACGGCGTACGAGGCCACCGGGACGTTGCGGGCGAACTCGTCGTGCAGGCCGCGGGCCATAAACGGACTCTCGATGATGACGCCCAGTTCCGTGTTGTAGTGCGTGGAGCGCGGGTCGAAGTTGAACGAGCCGATGAAGAGGCGCGTCGAGTCCACAGCAAAGGTCTTGGCGTGGAGTGCGAGGGCGGCGCGCGAGCCGCGGCTGCCTCCGATGTTCGGCGCGCTGCCGCGGGGCCGTTCGGGCTCGCCGATACGCTGGGCGAGTGCACGGCGGCTGGACAGCGGGTGAAACTCATAGAGTTCCACGCCATCGCGCAGCAGGCGGCGACGGGACTTCACGTAGCCCGCGTGCACGGCCGCCACGTCCGTCGCGGCTAGCGAGTTCGTCAGGACGCGCACGCGCACACCCTCGCGCGCGAGGGCCCCGATGGAGGCGGCGCCGTCGCGGCCCGGCACGAAGTACGGGGACACGAGGTCCAGGGTGGACTCCGGCCGGCCGATGATGCGGATGAGGTCGGTGGTCAGCAGCGCATCCTCGCGCGGACTCGAGCTGCGCGTCTTCTCGGGGTCGTCGTAGACGAGCGTGGTCGGCGCCCAGTGAAACACGGGCTCGCGCGAGCGCAGGTTCTGGACCAGCGGCGTCGCGCGCACGGCCTCGATGTACGACACGCTCGCGCTGTCGTCACGCGTCGCACGCAGTTGGGCGCGCAGCTGCACGATCTCGCTCGGCTTCGCGGCGCGAATCATCTGCGACGCGGGATAGGCGGAGCGGCTGTTCCAGTACAGGTCGAACTGATACGCGACGGCGCGCACGACCTCGCCGGCCGCCGCCACGTCGAGGTCGGCAAACAGCATCTCCTCGCCCAGTCCGAAGTACTCATCGCCGATGTTGCGCCCGCCGAGGATCGTGATGGCGTTGTCGGCCGTGAAGGTCTTGTTGTGCATCCGCTTGTGGATGCGCCGAAAATCCATCACGTAGTCGAAGAACCGCACGCGCCGGTTGGCGAACGGATTGTAGAGGCGCACTTCGATGCTCGGGTGCGCGTCGAGCACGGCGATGGCGCGGTCGAGGCCCGCGGTTGGCAGGTCGTCCAGCAGCAGTCGCACGCGAACGCCTCGATCGGCCGCATCCCAGAGCTCGGCGGCCATCAGTTGCCCGGTGCGGTCCCCGTGCCAGATGTAGTACTGCACATCGAGCGTGCGCTCGGCGGCGGCGGCGAGCACGGCGCGCGCGGCGTAGGCATCGAGCGGCCGCGAGAGGACGATGAGGCCGGACTCGCCCGGATGCGCCGTGGTTTCGGGCGCGAGCGCGCGCGCGAGCGCCGTCGAGTCCTCGAGCGTGGCGTACGAGGGTAGGCGCCCGGGACTGAGTGGGGGCAGTGTCGCACAACCCCCGCCCGCAAGCAACACGCCGGTCGCCAGCACGCCGGTCGCCAGTACGCGGGCCGCACGGCGCGCCGCGGCGACTACCATCCGCCCCCGCCACCTCCGCCGGAACTGCCGCCGCCTCCGCCGCCGCCACCGCCGCCCGAGTCGCTCGAGCTCGGGGCAGGAACGGCCGCGGCCATTCCTCCCACCGCGGCGGCGAACGATCCGGCGCTCCCCGCGCCGGAGAATCCACCACCGCCGCCAAACCCGCTCCAACCGCTCCCGCCGGAGCCGCTCGACGAAGACGAGGATTGCCCCCCGGAGAAGTGCGCGCCGCTGGACGCCGTGGCGGCGCCAAAGGCACGGAACCAGCGGTCCGCCGCGTGCCCCAGCCCGAAGGCGATGACGTACGGGAACCACGCGTCCTGCAGCGCCGGGCGCTCCCGCTTGAGCTCGCGTGCGAAGAAATCGCGCACGCCGCGCAGCCGCTTCCGCACCGCGATGCGCTCCGCGGACTCACGCGAGCGTGCGCCGTTCACCAGACTCGAGACGAAGAACAGCGTCCAGCACAGCACCGCGAGGTATGCGGCACTGCTCGCGCGGAGGTCGTCGGCGAGCAGCACGCGCGTCGAGACGCCGTACACGATGGCGGCCAGCGGACTCAGCCAACAGAGCGCCCCGAGCGCGAGTCGCGACACGGCGCGGCGCCAGGCGGCGGCGCAGACCATCGCGACGATGTACACGAAGGCCACGACCGCGACCGTCGGGAAGATCACGGCGGCGTCCGCAATCCGCACATACAGGGCGCTACCCGTCGCGACCAGCGCTGCGGCAAAGAACGCAAGCGTCAGCCGCGGACTGGGCTTATCGACGCCCTTGGCGGGGGCGATGCGCTCGCCAAGCTGCGCCAGCGGGCCTCTGAGCAAGGACGCAGGGTCGAACCCCGTGTCCTCGTATCGTTCGCGCACCGCGTCCGTGTCGGTGGACTTGCCCCCGGGTGGAAACAGGGCGTCCACGAGCGCCGCTTCGTGCGCGCGCAGCGTGCTCCGCTCGACCATCAATGTGAGATGCAAGGTCTCACGTTTGTGCAGGAACGCCTTCTTGCTGCTGACGCGGCTGCTGAGCTTGCCCTCGTGCACCATACGCGCGAGCGTGGCGGCGACCTCGGGCGCGGACGTGCGGTCGTCCCAGAGCGCGCCGACCACCTCGGGCAGGTGCCGAAAGACCTCCGACTCCAGCAGCGCGCCAGTGACCTCATCGGCCGTCGTGGCGGGGGTGAAGCGCCCAAGCCGATGCTCGCGGCGGTAGAGCGCGACGAGCAGCAGCGTCACGATCAGTGCGAGCGCGGTCGCGAACAGCTGACGCACCTCCCGCGGCGCACCGTGGAAGACGGCGCTGGGGCGGCCCGCGCCCGAGTAGCGCAACGGCAGCCGCACGACGAAGCCGCGACCGGGCTCCAGTCCGGTGACCACGTATCGTCCACCGAACTCGCCGCTCGCCTGCCAGATCGGATCCAGGTTCAGCGTGAGCTCGAAACGGTCGATGGTTCCCTGCCGGTCGGCGAACGCGAAGTCGTGATCCAGCACGTAGCCGCCGTCCTCACTCGGCTGGAGAATGTCCTCATAGGAGAACTCGAGGACATACGTGAGAACCTCGCCGCGGAACACGGGATCGCTCGGCAGGCGACTCCGCCAGCGCAGCGTGCGTCCCTCGCCAGCCCAGTCCCAGCCGTCGACGACATCCAGGTCGCCCTGGGTCAGCGGGGTGGCGAGTCCGCGGGCCGTGTCGAGACGCGAGAGCGCGAGGAGCTCGAAGCGCTGCCCGTGGGCGACGCGAAACACGCGTTCGCCACCATTCCAGTCACCCTCGAAGCGCATTCGCTGGATTTCGCGAACTCGCAGGCGGCCGTCCCGATCGAGCGACGCCTCAACGCTGATTGCCGGCCAGGAGAGCGCGCGACTCTGGGCGAGCGCCGGACTCGCGCAGCAGAGCAAAAGGAGCAGGCGTCGCATCCCCACAACATACGCCGCGGAGAGAGCCGTTCGCCATTTCCGCGTCACGGTGTCGGGCAGAACTGTGACCGGAGTCGCTCAGCGACAAGTCTCGGAGGCGCGTAAGGATTCTACGGACGGCGAGTCAGGAAGCCCTGCCTGTCCGTTAACGCCGCGGCGTCGCAAGTTGGATGCGTGAAGTTCGAACGTTCCCTCGGAGCCCGTGGATGAGCCTGTTGCCGCTCGATCCGTTGCAGAGCTTGCTTGCCGATCGCGCCCGAGGATTCGAGGCGCGTTTGCTCGATGCCGTGCAGCAGGCCGTCATTGCGACGGACGCGCAGGGTGTCGTGGTGTTCTGGAACGCGTTCGCGACTCGGCTGTTCGGGTGGAGCAGCGATGAGGCCGTGGGTCGCCCGATCCTCGAACTGACCCCGACGGAACTCACGCGGCAGGACGCCGAGGCGATTATGGCGGACCTCACCGCAGGACGAAGCTGGGCGGGCGAGTTCACGGTGCGTCGCAAGGATGGCTCGGAGTTCCCGGCCTTCGTGGTGGACTCGCCATTGCTCGACGACGACGGACGGCTGATCGGCATCGTCGGCGTGTCCACCGACATCAGCCGTCAGCGCGAGCTTGAGCGCGCGCTCCGGGAAGCGGCGAAGCTCGAGGCGATCGGTCGGGTGGCGGCTGGTGTTGCGCACGACTTCAACAATCTGTTGACGGTCATCCTGGGCAACATCGACGACCTGGAGCGCGAGCCGCGCGATGCGTCCAATGCGCGCAGTGCACTGCAGGCGATGCGCGATGCTGCCGACCGCGCGGCGGATTATACGGGTCGCCTCCTCGCGTTCGGGCGTCGCGGGCACGTGCAGCCGCACGTGGTGAGCGTCGGGGCGGCGCTGTCGAGCGTGTACCCGCTGTTGCGACGGCTGACGCCGGCGAGCGTGGAGGTGGTGACGCAGGTGTGGCCGGACCCGCTCTGCGTGCGCATCGATGCCACGCAGCTCGACCAGATCTTCATCAACCTCGCGCTCAACGCGCGTGATGCGATGCAATCGGGCGGGACGCTGCGCTTCGAAGTCGAGCCGGTGGACGCGATCAGTCCACGGGCCCGGGTAGTGCCGAGCGGCTCGTTCGTTCGCTTGAGCGTGCGCGATACCGGCCACGGGATGGCGCCCGACGTGATGGCCCGCGTGTTCGAGCCGTTCTTCACTACCAAGGCGGCTTCCGGCGGCTCGGGCTTTGGGCTGCCCAACGTCTACGCGGCTGTGTCGGCAGCCGAAGGCGTTGTTGATATCGAAAGTGCGGAGGGGCAGGGCACGACGATTCGCATCGTGCTGCCGCGGGTCGAGCGCGCGGAGCCCGCGAGCGCGGCGGACCTTGAGCCGTGGCCATCGCGGAGCCAGGCGACCGTGTTGGTGGTGGAGGACGATCCGGCCGTGCGGCTGCTCGCGCAGCGCGTGCTGCTCCGTCACGGATACGAAGTGCGCGTAGCCGCATCGGCGGCGGAAGCCGCGACGGTGGTCGAGCAGAGCGCGGTGCCGATCGATCTCGTCCTCTGCGATCTCGTCCTGCGTGGCGAGTCGGGTCTCGATGTCGTCCGGTCGCTTCGCGCTGCACACCCGCGGCTCCGGGTGCTCCTGATGAGCGGGTACGCGGATGCTGCGCTGCTCGACAGCGCCGAGGCGACGCTCGGGCAATCGGTGTTGGCGAAACCGTTCCGCCCGCGCGAGCTGGCAGAGGCGGTGGAGCGCGCGCTCGAAAACTAGGTGGCCCCCTGCGCGTGCACGTGCGATACTCCCGTATGCGATCCCACGTTCTGCTCTTCGGGCTGCTCTGCGGCGCCTTACTCGCGCTCCTGCAGCTGATCGAGTATCGCTGGTTGGTGGTCGAGCGCTCGGTGGAGCTCTACGGTGCCGTCGTGGGCGCCGTGTTCGCGGCGACGGGCATCTGGCTCGGCCGTCGGCTCACGACGCCCAAGGAACGCGTGGTGGAGCGCGTGGTCGAGGTGCGGGCGCCGGCACCCTTTGTGCGGAACGCCGCCCAGGTCGAGGCACTCGGGCTCACGCCGCGGGAGCTCGAGATCCTCGGGCTGATCGCCGAGGGCCTCAGCACACGCGAGA
This sequence comes from uncultured Gemmatimonas sp., assembly GCA_964414995.1. Classification (GTDB taxonomy): domain Bacteria; phylum Gemmatimonadota; class Gemmatimonadetes; order Gemmatimonadales; family Gemmatimonadaceae; genus Pseudogemmatithrix. The sequence goes on along the minus strand of CAYPYY010000005.1, from coordinate 52,170 downwards.
TCGCCGCCCGGGTGCACGTGAGCGAGAATACCGTGAAGACCCACGCGGGCCGCGTGTACGAGAAGCTCGGTGCCCGTCGGCGCACGCAGGCGGTGCAGCGCGGCAAGGAGCTCGGGCTGCTGGCCTGAGCGCGACCGCGGGCGTCGCCCGTTCGGATGATTTTCGGCCCAAGTGGCCAGAATCACCCGTTTGGGCGATGGTGGGGCGATCAGGCCGGCTCTAGAATCGGCGCACCACAACTCAACTGGAGATGGCGATGCGCAAAGTAGTGCTGACCTATGGACTGATTGCCGGCGGAATCCTCACCGCGCTGATGGTGACCTCGTGGGTCTTTCAGGAGCAGATCGGTTGGGACTACGGAATGCTGGTCGGCTACACCGCGATGGTGATGGCCTTCCTGATGGTGTACGTCGGCACGCGAACCTACCGCGACACGGAGCTGGGCGGCCGCATCTCGTTCGGCCGCGGGTTTGGCGTGGCGATGGCCATCGTCGGCATCGCCACGGCCTGCTATGTGGTGGCCTGGCAGGTGGTCTACACGACGCTGATGCCGGACTTTATCGAACGCTACGCCGCCCACGCCATCGCGTCAGCGACCCGCGAGGGCAAGACGGCGAGCGAGATTGCCGCGCTCACCGCCGATATGACAAAGTTCGCGGAGAGCTATCGGAATCCGTTGGTGCGCGCAGCGTGGACCGCGCTCGAACCGCTGCCGGTGGGATTGCTGTATGCGCTCGTCAGTGCCGGCGTGCTGAGTCGGAAGCGCGCCAGTGCATCGGCCGCGTGACGGCTCGGCGATCGCTCGGGTAATACGGTCGATGACAGCCCACCTTCGTCGCGTGATGGCGCTCGCCGGTGTGCTCCTGCTCGGGGGCTGCGCGGACGTGCTCGGCCCCCGGCGGTACGTTGGCACCGAGACCTGGGAGATTGCACCGCAGCTGGTGGTCTGCTACCCGCCGCACGGTCCGGGCGAGTGCCTCAGCGTGCGCGTCAATGGCACAGGGCCCTGGCAGCCGACCTACTCGCCGCTCATCGGCTTCACCTTCGAGCCCGGCCACGAGTACGTGATCCGGGTGCACGCGTTTGAGCTGCGCAATCCACCGATGGATTCGTCGAGCCGCGAGTACTACCTCGCGGAGGTGCTTCGCAAGCGCGCGGTGTCGGCGCCGTCCGTTACTTCTTCTTCGCCGCCTTCTTAGTCGCCGCCTTCTTAGTCGCCG
>CAYPYY010000005.1:25470-50850 GCA_964414995.1 uncultured Gemmatimonas sp. | reverse complement strand
CTTCTTAGTCGCCGTCTTCTTCGGCGCGTGGGCGGCGTGCGGGCGCTGGCGCGGGTCGATCCGAGCGTACCACGCCAAGTGCTCGCTCACCGGCACCCGCCTGAGCGCCTCCCCGATCACGTCGAGCGCGAGGTCGTCGCTGCGCTTGAATCGGATACAGCTCTTTCCCATATCGAGCTTCTTGTCCTTCGGCCAGGCGCTGCGGATCCACGCCTCGCCCGCGCTGCCGTCCGCATACGCGGTCATCAGGTAGAGCGAGAGGTGATTCTTCTGGGACGCGAGGCAGGCGTAGGGAAGCGGCTGTTTGGGGTCGCAGTGGTAGCCCAGCGGAAACACCGAGTGCGGGACGTACCAGCCGATCATTCCGTACTGCATCCCCTCCTGGAGGCTGGGGTCCCGATTCGCGTTGACGACGGCGCGCACGGCCTCGACGGCGGCACGGCGCTCCGGCGCGAGCTCGCGCAGATAGTCAGCGACTGTTGCGGCCTTGGACTGCATACTCTCCTCACCCGCGGGCCTGCGCCCGCTCCATAGGTATCGCCCCCGCGGACACAGGTCTGCACGGCGTTCGCGGAAATCTGCACCGCGCCGGCGGTCCCGGCGACTGGCTCCAGCGCGACGCTCCAGCACCAGGCCGCGCCGGTCGTCGAGGTGGCACGCCGTCGGGCGCCGCCCACGCCGACCGCGGGCATCGTGGTGCGCCGGGCCGCTAGTTGCGGCGGCGTGCGTCCAGCCAACGTACGAGCGCATCGTAGTTCGGGAGCTGTCCGCGCAGCAGCGCGCGGGACAGCCCGTTCACGACCTGCGCCTGCAGCGGCGCGCCGTAGGTCACATTGGCGGTGGGCTGCCCCGGAAGCTTCACGATGAGGGGCACGCGCGTGTCGCGCGGCTCGCGCAGCCACCGCGGCCTGAACTGCGCCACGTGATCTGCCGTCACGATCACCGCCGTGGACTCCCAGGTGCCGGCGCGCTCCATCGCCAGCCGGATGTCGCCGAGGATCCGATCGGCCAGCGCGATGTTGCCAAAGAACCCGTCGGCGCTGAACTCGGTCAGCGTGTACTCGGCGTCCTCGGCATCCCAGATCCACGGCGTGTGCGGCGCGATGACGTGGAGCAGCACGAATCCGCGCCCGCCGAGCGTTGCGGCGTGCAGTAGCTCGGCGCGCTGCGACGTGACCACTTCGCGATGACGCAGCCGCAGGCTCACGAACGGCGTGAGCGCGAGCTGCTGGTCGATGAGGGCGCGCCAGAAGCCCGTATCGCGTGCGCGCGAGCCCACCATTCGCGCGGGATACGATGCGCAGCCATCGAGCGCCGGAAACATCCGGCAGTACGGGAGATACCAGCCGACTGCCACCGCCACGCCGCCGGCGCGCTTGGCCGCCACGAAGAGGTTGTCGGCTTCGTTCCACTCGATTTCGCTGCTGTCCCGGAGCGTCAGCGTGAGCTCATCGGTGCCGGAGGGTTCCGCGGACTGCACGTCGAGGCCGGAGAGGAGCGCGGGGATCGCCACCTTGGTCTCGCGGCCGGCCTGGGTGACCTGCGAGGCATCGAGCCCTTCGCTGCGCAGGCGATCGAGCGCGGGCAGCCGCAGCCAGCGCGGCCGGGCGTCCACGGCGTGGCGGCGCCCGACGGCGTCGAGCACGATGAGCACCACGCGCGGTCCAGCCGTCCGCGGCAGTGAGTCCGGCAGGGGCGGGGCGTCGTCCTCGAGCGCTTCCGTTGGGTGCCGAGTGAGGAGCACGTGCGCCGCGCGCGCGTACGTGACCAGCACGAAGGGCGAGAGGAATCCGACGATGCCCACCGTGATCCGTAGCGCACGACCTGGGTTGCGCGTGCTTCCGTAGGCGATGAGCGCGAGCGCCGCGATCGTGATGCTCACCTCGAGGTAGTTCCCGAGTCGCCACTGGTCCAGCACGGCCAGCACGCCGGGCGCCAGTTCCGGTCCCGCCTGGTTGAGCTGCGCAATCAGCACGAGCACGAACCCCGCGACCATCACGCGCCGGCCCCACACGCCGAAGCGCCGCGCAACGCGGGCCGCGGCCACGAAGATGGCGGCGAGCAGCACTACGTTCAGCATCAGGGCGATCACGTCCGCGTCGGAGATGCTGCTGTAGAACGCGTCGTCCCCGGCTACCGCGAAGATTTCGCCCCAGAGCCGGACGAACCAGAGGTTCGACAACGAGAGCGCGACGACCACGTCGCGCCACAGCCGTTCGCGCGCGCTCCGTGCAGGCACTTCGGCGCCGTCAGACACCGCTCTCCCGCGCGAACCGGAAGAGGACGCGACCGGAATCGCCCACCGGTGCGCGCCGCACCGGCTGCAAGCCGATGCCCGCGAACGCCTGCAGCAGCCCCTCCACCGTGTAGCCGTCGAAGATGTCCTCGCGTGCGCGCAGGAGGCGTTGCACCTGTGGGTCCGCCTTCGGCACCCATTCGATGATCACCTCTCGCCCGAGGCGCGCGAGCATCGTCGCGACGCCGACCAGCGGGACGTTGTTCCCGATCGCCAGATGGTGCACGAGGGCCAACGCCATCACCGCGTCCGCGGCCGCGCGATCAGCGAACGACATCCACTCGGCGTGATCCCAGCCCTGTGCGGGCGCCGGGTTGGTGAGGTCCACCACCAGCGGATGAATGCCCGTCTCGCCGCGCGAGCGGAGGCGTTGGAACCCGCGCTCCACCGCCATAAAGTCGCCATCGGCCGCGATGACGAGCTCGGCGCCGGCGCTGCGCGCCACGCGCGAATACTCACCGGCGTTCGCACCCAGGTCGAGCACGCGTCGCGCCTGTGCCTCCTGGACGAAGGATCGCACCAGCGCTTCCTTGGCGCGACGACCGGCGTCGTCGTAGTTGTGCGTCTCCTCGTAATCGCCCCACTCGGTGCCGCCTCGCCAGGTGATGCCGTCGATCGCCCGCCGCAGCGAGGTGACGATGCCCTCGAGCCCGGCCCGCGAGACGCGTGGGGCCGCGCGCACCGCACGCTCCGGCGCGCGGGTCGACGCGTGCTGCGCGATGCTCTTGGCGTGTAGATGCACGTGCATCAGCAGCGAGGGCTGCAGCCAGGAGCGTCGCGGTAGGAGCGCGGACGCGAGGTCCAGCGGGATGCCGTCGAGGTGCTGTCGCAGGAGCGCGCCAAGCCGCACATCGCGGCGCGACTGTAGCGCGAGCGGCGCGAGGAAGTGTTGGCAGAACTGGCGGTACGCCACCCAGGGTTCGCCCTCGACGTACGGCGCAAACGACAGCGTGTCGATGAACACCGGCGTAACGCCGCAAAACTGCACGTTGAATGCCGAGGCGTCCTTGAGCACCATCCCGTGCGCGAGCGCGACCTCCTGAATGCGGAGGGTGAGTAGCGCCGCCGCCTGTCGCTGGCCTACGCACCACTCGTACGGCAGCGAGAGGAACGGAATGCGCTCCGGCGCGAGGACGAATGCCGCACCCGGTTCCGCTGCTTCGTCGAGCGCGCGCTCGGAATGCGGCACGAGCAGGCCTTCGGCGGTGAGCGCGGCGTAGAGGCCGCTCGACCGCAGCAGTTCGTACGACGGCCGATAGCGCTCCTGCACCTGGCGCAGGAGCGTGCCGTTGCGGGTGTAGAGAAAGCCGCTCGGATCGCGGAAGGAGCCGCGGATCCGCTCGGGGGATGCGGTCATCCGGTGAGGCGACGCCACGCCCGCCGGACGAGCTCGCGCGCGGAGACCCCGGCGCGCTTCATCGTCACGATGCCGCCCAACACACCTGCGATGATCGCCTGGAGTATCAGCGACCCCGACATCGGGTCCAGATAGGCGAGCAAGAGGTCGGGTCGGTCCACGTCAGCTCCGGCAGGGTGTGGCGAGAATGTACCATTGGGGAAACGAAAGGGCCACGAAGGCCGTTCCCGCCAAGGACGCGCCGCCGTCAGCGCCTCCGGAACCTCGCCACCTCGGTGCCGCCGTGTGTGAGCACGATCACAGTTCCTTCGGCCCGGAACCAGCCGCCGGTGCCGAGCGCGCGCAGGTACCGCGCCTCGCGCTGATTGGCAGTGGAGTCCGCGCAGAGGCGTCGGGTGCTCGCGAGCGGTGCGGCCACGAGGTCGAGGCCGCGTAGGAAGGCGCGACCGGTGAAGCGGTTGCAGCTCGCGTTGCCGAACATCGTCGGCTCGCTGAGCACGAAGCGCAGCGTGGGCTGGAGCTCCCGCGGCAATTCGGGCAGTGTGTCGGCACCGAGGGACGTCAGTTGCCAGTCGCCCACGGCGAGCAGTGCGCGCACGCGGCTCGCCTCGCAGGCAGCACGCGGGCCCTGCACGGCGAAGGAGTCCACGACGATGGTCTCCGGTCGCTGGCCCTCCTCTCCTCCCTCGCGCAGCGCCAGGCGACCGACGAGATCAACCACCACTCCCGCACCCGCGCCGAGCGAGGCCTCACGAAACGCCCGTTGCAGCCGCGTGAAGGCGCTATCGCCGGCAACCGTGAACTGACGCCCGCCCGAGCACTCCACCAGCGTCGCGGCATCGGCGGCGTACCGGAACTCACCACGGACGCGAAGCTGTCCCTCGACGACGGCCGGCGCGACGACGCGCGTCAGCGTCGCGGGCGCGGCGCCGCCCAGGGGCCGTGCCTCGCGGTCCAGTGCCGTGAGCGTGAGCGCGTCCGTAAGCGCGAAGTGGCGGGGCCCGCTGTCGGTGAACAACGTGAGCCGGGGAATGCTGTCCGCGCGCAGCGTCCAGCGGCCGATGCGTGCAAAATCGTTCGGCTCGCGCTCGCCGACGTAGCGCTCGCGGATGCGATACGAGCCGTCGGCGTGCAGCACCAAGGTCGTTTCGATGCCCGCGCAGTCGGCGCAGGGCAGCGGACCGGCGTAGGCCGCTGGCCGCGTCAGGTTGGGCAACGAATCCCCCGCCTCGAGGCGACCCAGCGGCTCGCCGGGCGTGCCAGCCACGCCGTCGCCCGCGCCACAGGCGGCGACGAGCACGACCAGCCACGCCTGCTTCATCGTGCGAGTCATCACTTAGCGCGCCGCCGCCTCCAGGCCGCGCAAGGTCGTCGCCAGCGCGCGCATCCGGCGGGCATCGAGTGTGCGTGCGGCTGCGGCATCGCACTCCAACTGCTCCGCGACTCGACCGAACTGCGCGCGTGCTTCCGTCTGCTGACGACCACGACCGCTCTCGGCGCGCTGGAGCATCTGTCGCATCGCGGCCACGCGGGGCGCGGCCAGGCCGCGCGAGCGCTCGAGCTGGTCCACGTACGCCCGTGCGACCGGATACGCCACCGGATACACGATCTCGGGCTGCGACTGCGTATTCAGCTCCCGCATTGAGATCAGCGAAGCGGCGGCAATCTCGTTCGCCGACAGGTGTTGGCTCGGCGTCAGCTCCAGCACGTCGGTGCCGCGCACCATCTCGGCGCCGTAGATCTTGCCGTTGTGCCAGTACACGGACCAGAAGCCGCCGGTGGTGAGCGAGGTGTCGCTCACCGGCCCGCGATCGAAGAATCCGATCTCGAACGGATTGGCCGGATCAGTGAAGTCAAAGATCGAGAGACCGCCCTGATACCAGGCCTGCACCTTGATGTCGCGGCCCGGCACCGGGATGATCGAGCCGTTGTGCGCGACGCAGTTCTCGTTGGCCGTCTGCGGCACGGGAATCTTGTAGTAGCCCTTGAGCACGAGCTTGCGATTCTCGACCGCGAAGATCGCGTTCGCGCCCCAGGTCGGCGGGTCGGTGGCGCGGCAGCGCGCGCCGCGCCCGCCGCCCCACTCGTCCGTGAAGATGATGCTCGACCCGTCGTTGCTGAACGTGGCCGAGTGCCAGTAGGCGAAGTTCGGATCGGTGACTTCGTCAATGCGGCGCGGGTTGGCCGGATCCGAGATGTCGAGCAGGATGCCGTTGCCCGAGCACGCGCCGGCGGCGAGCCCGATGGCGGGGTAGGCCGTGATGTCGTGGCACTGGTTCGTACGGCGCGAGGACTGGGTGCCGGCGCCGTGGTTGCCGCCCTGCCAGAGGCCCGCGATGTTGCCCTGCGCGTCCGCGAAGATGCGGGGCGCGTTCACCACGCGCGCGTCCTGCGGGCGCGCGAGCGGCACTTCGATGACTTCGATGCGGAACTGCGAGGAGTTCGCGGCGGTGTCGCTCTGCACGCAGCCGGCGAGCTCGTCGGGTGAGCGCACGGAGGAGGTGCCGCTCACGTAGATGTAGATGTGCGAGGCGTCGCGCGCGTCGGGGATGACCGTGTGCGTGTGCGAGCCGCGGCAGGTCTGCACGCCGCCAATGAGCTTGGGCGCGGCGAGGTTGGAGATGTCGAAGATGCGCACGCCGCGAAAGCGCTCGGGATTCACCGGACCCGGTGCGCCCTGCGTGCCGCAGTCCACGCGGCCGTTCGTGGCCTCGACGGACATAAAGAGCAGCGTGCCCCACACGGAGACGTCACCCTGGCCACCAGGGCAGGGCACGGCGACCGTGAGCTTCGGGTTCTGCGGATCGGCGACGTCGAAGGCCATCCAGCCGTAGAAGTTGCCGACGAACATCGTCGTGCCCTGGAACGCGAGGTCGGAGTTCCAGTAGCCGGCGTCGGCGAGGTTGGTGGCATCACCGAAGCCAGCCGGGCGCGGGACGCTGGCGAGCTTGCGCATTCCGCGAATCGCCTCGCCGGCATCGAGATAACCGGCCTTGAGGTTGATGCGCGGATCCGAGGGATCCCAGCGGAACGCCGGTTCGAGCTGACGCGGCGGCGTCTCGGGCTCCTGTGCCGCAGCGACGGGCGCAATGGCGGCAACGAGCAACAGGCTGGCAACGGCACGCGACAGGATCGACATCAAACGCTCCTCAGGGGCGAGTGGGACGGGCGGACGGCTGGTGTGGGGCTACGGACGCTCGGCGAGCAGCCGACGCATCCGGGTGATCTCCATCTGCTGGTCGCCGTCCACCTCGGAGGCGAAGGCGTACATCTCCGGCTCCTGCCCGCCGCCTTCGGAGGCAAAGAGGTCGGCGACCATCGTGATGGCTCCCTCGTGGTGCTTGATCATCATCTGCAGGAACAGCTTGTCGAAGTCGGCGCCCCGCGCGGCGCGGAGCCGGGCGAGCTCGTCGTCGGTGAGCATTCCCGGCATCAGGTGGCCGGCGCCCATCTCGTGGCCCGCGTGCTCGCCTTCGCCCGGCACCGGTTGGCGGCGCGCGCGGAGCCACGACTTCATCAGGTTGATTTCGTCGGTCTGCGAGAGCTCGATGCGCAGTGCGAGGAGGCGAATGTCGCGCGAGGTCGTGCGGTCGGTGACCATCTCGACCATCACGAGGGCCTGCTGATGATGCGCGATCATCCCGGTCATAAAGGCGACGTCGGCGGCCGTATGCATCGGGCGCTGCTGGGCAGCGGCCGGCGCGGTCGCGACGGCGACGAGGGTCAGGGCCAGACGGAGGGCACGGCGCATCACTGCAATGTAGGCGGTCGGCGCGGCAGGTCGAAGGGCTCCGCGGTGCAGCGCGCGCGTTGGGACTAGCGGCGCGCCGCGAGCAACCGGTCGAGGCGGCGGCGGGCGTCGTCCACCATTGGCTTGAGCTCGGTGCTCGGCTGGTCGATCCAGCGGACCACGCGCTGGAGCTGGAGGATGGCGCCGCGCGTGTCGCCACGGGCCTCGGCGGCGATGCCGCGTTCGTAGGCGCTGAATACCCAGCCGAGTTCACGAGAGAGTATCGGCGCCTCATCCACGGGGAACCCGTCGTACCACTGCAGGTAGTGCTCGGCGCGCCCGGGATCGCCGGCGCGCACCAGCGCGCGGCCGATCGCCACGCGGTGAAGCGGGACTGCGGGCGAGAAGAAGCGGGCGGTCTGCATTGCCTCGTCTTCGTACGCAACGAGCGAGTCGATCTTGCCGGTCCGGCGCTCCCGCCAGAGTGCGCGCAGGCCGCGAACCTGTAGTTGGCGATTCGCGCTTGTGTCCAACATCGCGGCGGCGGCGCGCTCGAGGCGAGCGGAGTCGCCGCGCACGATCGCAGCGATCCCCTCCGCCCAGTGCGCGGTGAACGCCTGCGCACCTAGACTGTCGAGCGGGACGCGCTGACGCGCGCGCGCGAGCTGCGCGTCGAACTCGTCGGGGGAGATCAGCCCGAGCCAGCCGGCCGTCGCGGCTGCGCGAAACACCGAGGCGCGCCACGCGGGAGTGTTGGGCGAGCCGGCGACCTCCTCAAACTGCTGGAGAGCCTTGCGCGCGTTGCCGGTCGAAAACTCTGCCGTCGCCCTGGCCAGCGGCAGCAGCCGATGCAGGAAGGCGTACGCCGGATCGCGTGAAAGCAGATCGAGCGCTTCCCGATGCGTCGGCCCCACCGTCAGCGGCGGGGCCGCCAACATCTGCGCGCCTCCGGTCATCTGAGCAATCTCGGCGCGGAACTGCTTCGCGATCTCAAAGTACGGCAGGAGATCGCGTGCGCTCGGCAGCTCGCCAGTCCGCATCACCGCTTCGGCGATCCGGAGGTTGCCCTGGGCCCAGGTCGTCGAGGGGCTGCGGGCCACCATATCCCGCAGCCCCCGCAGCATCTGCGCCGTGTCACCAAGCGACAACGCCACGAACCATCGGTGCTGGGCATTGTCGGCATTCTGCGGAGCAATCGAGTCCAGTCGCTCGATGTACGGCCACGCGTCGCTGACCGGAATGCCGACGCGCGGTCCCGCGTGCACCGGGATGTCCCCCGCGCGATACACGGCGGTGTGGTAATCCGGATAGCGATCGGCGATCTCCTTTGCCCGCTCGTACCGTGTCAGCGTCGGCATCGGCGTCGTCGAGTAGCGGACAAGGTCTTGGTCACGCTGCGGCAACCGGTCGATGAGCTCGAGCAGTCGCCGGTTCACCATCGTGTCGGCCGGGATGACGGCGAGCCCTCGCACCAGGTTGATGCGCATCCACGCCTGCGCGAAGTTCGAGTCCAGTTGCGCGGCCCGCCGATACTCCATTTCCGCCGTGTCTGGAATCCAGCGCTCGAAGTACGATTCACCGCGCAGGAAAGCCCGCAGAGCTTCGTTCGACGAGGTCGCCACGTCCCCGAGCACGGGCGACGGCGCTCGCCCGCCGCGCCAGATCTGCCGCAGCAGCGCCGAGGTCAGCGAGTCGGTGAGTGCGCCGATGTCGTCTGGGCTTGCCGTGGCGCTGACGCGGGCCAGCGCGTCGCCGCCGCCCACGGCGTAGAGCCCCACGTCGGCGCGCACCTGGCTCCCCACGGGAATCAGCGAGCCGTGCACCACGCTCTTGGCGCCGAGCCCGAGCCCGATCTCGCGCGCCGCCTCAAGCGAGAGCGGTGCGTCTTGCGTGCGCGCGCGCGCGATCACGCTCATCGCGTCCACGGCGCGCAGCGCGCCGACGCCGTCCAGGTTCGCCGAGAGCGTCACGACGAGGTCGCGGCCCAACCGCTCGAGCGTCGCGTCACCCGTGGAACCGAGCGGCGTCACGGCAATCACATCGGCGTCGCCGCCGACTGAGCCGCGTCGCAGCAGCGAATTGGCCGCAAAGCCGAGCAGCGCGAGCGCGGCGACGGCGATCACCGCTTGACGCACGCGGCGCGCACCGGGCTTCGCCGGTGTCGACGTGCGCGTGCTCGCGATCGCCGCCGCTGCCGCAGCGGAGCCCGTCTGCGCTAGCGTCGCCAGTCCGCTCGTCTCACCCGACGTCGTCCCGAGCGGCGATCCCTGCGGCGTCGTCACGCTCTCCAACGTCGCGAGCACCTCGAGCGCCGTTTGCGGGCGCTCGGCAGCGTTCTTCGTCATCAACCGCTGCACCAGCGAGGCGATGCTCGCCGGCACGTCGCCGCGCCGCTCCTCGACGCGTGGCACCGGCGCCGAGAGGTGCGCGGCAATAACCGCCTGCGCATTTCCCGCGAACGGCGGTGCGCCCACGAGCATCTCGTACAGCACCGCGCCCACCGCGTACAGGTCTGCACGGTGGTTCGTGGTGCTGTCGCCCATCGCCTGCTCGGGCGCCATATACGCTGGCGTGCCGAGCGCCATCCCGGCGGTCGTGAGGCCGCTACTGACGCCGGCGTCGGCCAGGGCCTTGGCCACGCCAAAGTCCGCGACCACGGCGTGACGGCCCTCAAGCAGGATGTTCTCCGGCTTGATGTCTCGGTGCACGATGCCGCGCGCGTGCGCCGCCGAGAGCGCGTCGAGCACTTCGCGCGTAATGCGCACCGCGTCGTTGAGCGGGAGCGCGCCTTCACGGACGAGTCGGGCGCGCAGCGATTCGCCCGAGACGAACGGCATCGCGTACCACAGCAGCGTGTCGTCGCCGCCAGCCGTCAGCACGGGCACCACGTGCGGATGCTGCAACTGCGCGATGACCTTGACCTCACGGCGGAACCGCTCGGCGCTGGCCGCGACCGCGCCCTCGAGGTCGAGCACCTTCACGACCACCTGGCGCTCGAGCGCGGTCTCCGTGGCGAGGAACACGCGCGACATCCCGCCGCCCCCCAGTTCACGCTCAATGCGCAGCGCGTCCCCGAGGGAGCGCTGGAGTCGCGGTAGGAGGTCGTCGGTCACGCCCAGAAGGTACGAGGCGGTGCGACGGTCAGCCAGTAAAAGGACGACGGCGGACGACCCGGGAGGGGCCGTCCGCCGCGAGTCCCGAGCGGGGCGCCGTTACTGCAGCACCGGCCCCTGCCGCTTGACGTAGACGTCGAACCAGGCGATCCAGCGCGCCCAGAGATCGAGGTCGCTCTCGAACGTGGCCACGCTGTGATCTTCGTACGGATACAGGAAGAGTGCAGAGGTCTTGCCGAGTCCCTGCAGTGCCTGCTGCATCCGGATGGAGGCCAACGGCGCCGTGCCCACGTTCTGATCCTCCGTGGCGTGGTACATCAGCAGCGCCCCGGCCAGGCGATCCGCTCGCAGGAACGGTGACATATCGAGGTACGTCTCCTGCGCCTCGAAGAAGTCGCGGCGCTCGCTCTGGAAGCCGAACGGCGTGAGCGTGCGATTGTACATCCCATCGCCGGCGATGCCTGCCTTGAAGTGCGGGAGCAGCGTCATCGCATTCACCGTGCCGAACGCGCCGTACGAGTGGCCGCCGATGCCGACGCGGTCGCGCTCGACGAAGCCCGAGTCCACCGCGGCGTCGAGCACCGCGTCGAGGTTGTCGGCGAGGTCACGTGTGTAGTTGTCGTTCATCTTCCCGCTGTCGCCGAAGATCGGGATGTCGGGGTTGATCAACGCGTAGCCGGCGGCAACCCACAGCACAATCGCGCTGGCGGGGCGCGCCTGCGGCACGGCGGGGAACTGATTGATGTTCACGTTCCAGCGCGAGCGCTGGTACGCCTCCGCGCTCGTGTACTCGCGCGGGTAGTGCCAGATGATGCCCGGCAGTTTCTGGCCCGGCCGCCATCCACGTGGCAGCGTCACGTCCGCCCAGAACTTGATGCCATCGCGCGGGCGCGTGATCTGGATGCGCTTGCGCACGGCGCCGGTGAGCTCCGGCCCGACGTCTACCGCATTCGTGAGCTTGCGCGTGGTGCCGGCGGCGAGGTCGCGGTACCACGCATCCTCGATCACCGTGGCGGACTGCCGCGTGACGACGACCTCGTTGAAGTCGGCGTCGAGCGCCGCCACGAAGTCCTCGTAGATATCCGCCGGCGAGTCGAGCAAGCGCGTGCGCGCCGCCGTCGTGATGCTGAGCCGGTCGAGCCACGGACGCGGGGCGCGGCGATGCCAGTCGTCGCCGTAGCGCCGTACGCCACTGACCAGCACCGACTGCCCGTCGCGGCTGACCTGGATCAGCTGGGCGCCGTCAACACCACGGCGCGCCTCGAGCGCGCCGCCCACGCCAATCGTGTCGGCCCGCGAGGCGCCACCGGGTGCATCGTCATCGCCGCCGCCGAAGAACCCGGCGCTGGGCAACGTGACACCGCGGCCCAGCGGATACCGCACGCTGGGCTCCGCCGCGCGGATCGCAAAGACGGCGCCGCTGTCGGCGACGAACAACGTCGCGGTATCACTGCCCCAGAGCACGTTCGTGAGCCGCGCGCTGCCCTCGAGGATGCGCGCCGTGTCTGCCGCGCCGAACGGCGCGCGCCAGTGCATCCACCGCGTGCCCGTCGCCCGGTTGTTGCTGCCCACGGTCGTCACGAGGTATGTCAGCCCGCCGCGCGGGTGCCACGCGAAGTTCCGGCGTGCGGTGTCGGGCGACTCGGTGCGCGCGCGTGCCGTCGGTTGCTCCTCGCCCTGCCGCAGTGGGCGTGAGGCCAGCGTCGCCACCACGCGTCCGTTGGCGTCCCAGAGCTCCGTGACCGTGCCGAACGCCGTGTGCGGGACGATGTACGAGAACGGCTCAACCACCGTCGTCACGCGGAAGTACCGTCCGTCCGGCGACGCATCGGCCGAGCGGATCATCGCGGGCTGGCCGATGTTGCGCTGCACGCCGCTGCGCGCATCCACTTGGACCAGCTGCCCACGCGTGTAGTACTTGTAGAGCGCGACCTGGTGCGGATCCTCGAGCAGGCTGAAGTGCACGCGCTGCGGGCGGGCGACACCCTCGGTCAGCCGCACCTGCGGACCGGACGCGATGCCGTTGGTGCCGAGCGTTGGCACGCTCCCGCGGTTCGCGGGCGCGACGACGACGAGCAGGTTGCGGCCGTCCGGCGTCCATTGCGGCGCCGTCACCAACGTGGCGAGCAGCGGCGTGCGTCCGAGGCGCGTCGACCGGCCCGTCGCGACGTCAGCGACATACAGGTAGGTGGCGGTCGGGAAATGCGCGAGATAGGCGATGCGGCCGCCCTCCGGGGACCACGTGGCGTCGCTCACCTGCGCGCCTGCCGGCGTGTCCACCCGCTGCACGGTTCCCGTGCGCGGCGACACAAGATCAATGCCTGTAAACCGTGACGTCGTCAGCGCCCGCGCACGATTGGCGGCGGTGTCCACCTGCAGCCCGCCGAGCCACAGGTGGGCGCGGCCGTACGCAGCGATGCTCCCGCGCCCAGGGCCCGTCAGGCGCAGCGCGTGCCTGCGGCTCGGGCTGAGGTTGGAGAACGAGATGTCCGTGCGCGGCGCCGTGACGAGGCGCTCGATGTGCGCCGCGGGACGCACGAAGGACTCGGCGCGCAGCGTCGTCCACGGATCGGCCGCTTGCGTGCGCGCAGTGGCGGGGACGAGAGCCACCAGAAGCAGTGCTTGGCGGAGAAGTCGCGAGGTCACGAGAGGCATTTCCACTTGAGAGGGAGCGCGGGCGCCATCTGCGGGCGCCTCGCGCAATGAGTACGTGCGTGGGCGCGGCAGCGCTGGCGCGACTAGAGGGCGCGGAGCAGGGCGCGCACGGGTGCGGCATCGACCGCCCCGACCTTGAGGGGCAGCGCGCGCAGCTCGTACGCGCCCGGCTCGACCCCGCTCAAGTCCAGGTTCTCGAGCACGAACGCACCGCCGCCGAAGAGCGCGTGGTGCACGCCCAACTCCTTGCTCTCGCGCGCGTCCACGCTGGGACAGTCCACGGCGAGCAGGCGCAGTCCGTCGAGCACCAGCGCACGCGCGGCCGCCACCGTCAAGCTCGGCCACGCGCCGGGGAAGCCACCGTTGGCGACGCTGCGGCCGGTTCGAAGCAGCACTCGCGGGGTGCCACTGCGCCAGCCGGCCGCCTGCAGGTCCTCAAGGCCGATGTCGCCGTCGTGCGCGGTGAGATCGAGCACGCGTGCCGCGCCGGCAAATGGCGCGAGCGGCAGTCGGTCGGCGCCGTCGCCGTCCGCGCGCACGTGCAGCGGCGCGTCGGCGTGCGTGCCCACGTGCGGGCTTGTCTCCCAGCGCGACACGTTCACGCTCGCGCCGTCGGCGATCGACCAGGCCCATCCGCAGGAGCAGGGCGTGTCGCCCGGCCACGCCGGCGTCGTAGGGGCGAACGGAATCGAGATGTCGTGCCAGCCGGCGCCGTCGTCCACCGCGGCGCTCATCCGCGCCCGTAGAGTCGTGCGCGCACGGCCCACAACTCGGGGAAGAAGCGCTGGCTCACCGTCTTCGCGAGGTACTTCGCACCGAGCGTGCCGCCGGTACCACCGGTGTCGGGCCCGATGATGCGCTCGACTAACTGCACGTGCAGGAATCGCCAGCGCGCAAAACCCTGCTCGTAGGCAAGGAACGCTTCCGCCAGCATCTGCAGGAGCCCGTGCTGCGCGTCGGTGTAGACGGCCTCGAGCGAGACGCCGCGCCGCGCGAGCAGGTCCAGGTACAACTGTTGCAGCGTGGGGCGCGCAATGGCGCGCTGCACGGCAGCCGGCAGCTCACCGTGCTCCTTCAACGCGGCCATAAAATGCGGGTCGCGCAGGCCGCTGGTGGCCTCGATGGCGCGGAACTGCGCACTCTGCGATCCACTGGAGCTGCCGAGGAATCCGCGGAACTGCAGGAAGCGCTGCGGCGGGAGCGTGTCGAGCGCCGACAGCTCGTGAGCCACGAGCTCCACGAGCGTGTTGATGCGCTGCATCGTGAGCAGCGCGGCCTGCGCGTCACCGTCGGTGAGCTGCGCGATCAGGGAATCGAACTCGTGCAGCAGGACCTTGAACCAGAGCTCGCTTGCCTGGTGCACGACAATGAACAGCAGTTCGTCGGGGTGTTCCGGCGCGCTCTGTGGCCGCTGCAGCGAGAGCAGGGAGTCGAGCTCCAGGTATGTCGGATACGACAGCTCGCGGGGGGTGCTCAAAATGTGGAGACCTCGAGCGCGAGGACGTCGTCCACGCGCATTGTTTCGAAGGTGAAGTACGGCTCGCCGTAGCGGGTGCGGATCAGCGAGCCGTAGTGCGCCGCCTGATGCCGCACGATGTCCTCGAGTGGTTCGCCGTTCGGGTAGACCTCGCCGGCCCACGTGACGGCGTCGAACTGCGAGGCGTAGCAGCGGATGGCCGCCAGCTTGTCTTCGAACGCGTCGGTGATATCCAGGACGAACGTGGGCTTTACGTGGTCCTCGCGGTACGTGATCGCGTGGAGCACCTTGAGCGGTCGATGCGGCGCCGTCTCGGCGTCCAGCTTGCTGAGGCCGGCCAGAAAACAGGCGTCGCGCACGAGCTGCGATGCCACGCGATGATCGGGATGCCGGCCGCGGGGCGCGGGCGCGATCACCACGCGGGGCCTGAGCGCGCGAATGCGTCGGGCGAGCAGCAGGCGCGTCTCCGGCGTGTTCACGATGCCGGCGTCCGGCAGTCCCAGGTTCTCGCGCACGGTCAGTCCTATCACGCGTGCCGCCGCGTTGGCCTCGCGCTCGCGGATCTCGGCGCTGCCGCGCGTGCCCATCTCGCCGGCCGTGAGGTCAATGATGCCGGTGCGCTGGCCGCGTCGGCCGTGCGTGATCAGCGCGCCCGCGCAGGTGAGCTCGACATCGTCGCGGTGCGCGGCGACGGCAAGGAGATCCACGGTAGCGGTCATTGGTGCAATCTGCCGCCGCCGAGGGGAGCAGGGAAGGTTTGGCCCCTTGATGCGGTGCTCGGCGAACCGCAGACTCCCCGTATGACTGCGGACCTTCGCCCCTTGGCGACGCTCGAGACCTCGCGCCTGGTGCTGCGTCCGTTCGACGCGGCGGACGCGCCGGCTGTCCAGCGCGAACTCTCGGAGCGCGCGGTCACGTTGCAGACGCTCACCATCCCGTATCCGTATCCCGATGGCGCCGCCGCCGAGTGGATCGCGCGGCACGGCGAGTGGTACGTCGCGCGCAAGCAGGCCATCTGGGGCATCACGGAATTGGGGCGCGTGGTCGGCGCGATGGGCCTCCGCCTCGTGATGGACCATCGGCGCGCCGAAGTCGGCTATTGGATCGCCAAGTCGGCCTGGGGTCGCGGCATTGCGACCGAGGCGCTTCGGGCCGTGCTCGCGCACGCGTTCGACGTGCTCGCGCTACATCGGGTCGAAGGGCAACACTACCTGGAGAACCCGGCGTCGGGGCGCGTGATGGAGAAGGCCGGGATGCGCCGCGAGGGGCTGCTGCGCGGCTACGTGATCAAGGACGGCGTGCCGCGCGACAATGTGCTCTACGCCATCCTGCGAGACGACCCGCGACCGTAGGGCGGTCGCGGGTCGTCTGACTGCGTGTGCGTGACGCCGCGCTCAGCGCGGCGGCCGCTGGCCGCCCGGCGGGCCACCCATCTGCTGCATCGCCCGGCGATTCTCGTCGTACTGCCGCGCCTGATCCGGGTTCAGCACCTTACGCATCTCGTCAATCAACGCCTCGCGCGACTGACGCGCCTTCTCGCGGTTCGCGGGGTCCTGCATTCCGCCGGCGGCCATCATCGTGCGCATCGCCTCGCGGTTGGCCGTCTGCAACGAGTCCACGACCGTCTGCTGCGCCTGCGTCAGCGTGATGCCACGGAAGAGCACCTCGAACTGCCGCTGCTGCATTCCACCGCGCTGGGCACCAGGGGCGCCCGGCGCGCCTGCGCCACCCTGCGCCATCGCCGGCACCGCGCCAAGCGCCAACACCAGAGCCACCAGCGTACGAATCGTCCGCATACATCCTCCAAGAGGGTTTCGCTTGTCGGGGGAAACCTTGCCCCACCGTTATAAACGTATCACTCGGTCCCTGCGTTAGCGTTCTGTAGTGCCGTGGGGCCCCCACCCCAGCGTCGTCCCCTCACGTTCCGTCCACCGATGCGATTCGCGACCTCCATTGTCGCCCTCGCCGCGTTCCCCGCTGCGCTCGCTGCGCAGACGACTGCGGCCCCTCGAACGCGCGCCCCGCAGCCCACCAGCGACTCGATCACGATCGGGGACCTGATGACGCGCCTCTATCTGATCGCCGACGACTCGATGCGCGGACGCCCGACGGGCTCGCCGGAGCACTTGGTGGCAACGGCGTACCTGGCGGCGGAGGCGCGGCGGCTCGGGCTTCGGCCCGCGGGAGACGACGGAAGCTTCTTCCAGAACGTCCCGATGCAGCCGCGGGTCGACGCGAGCGGCAGCATACGGCTCGGCGACCGCACGTGGACGGCCGGTGAAGACTTCGCCGTCGTCGCGCCGAGTGGCGGCAGCGTCCGCCGTGCCAGCGAGGCCACGATTGCCCTCGGCGGCACCGCCGGCGAAAGCGCTTCGTGGATCACGGCGGGCGCCGCACAGGGCCGCGCGATCCTCCTGCGGCAGAACGCGCGGCAGGTTTCGGTGGCGCGGTTCGTGCCGAGCGTGCGCGCGGGCGAGCCGTTTGCAACGGCGGCCGTGGTCATCGTCCCCGGGTTTGCGCGCGGGACGATGGTGGGACGTCGGGGGCCGCAGTTGGCGGACCCGGCGGCGGCGCGCACGGAGCTGCCGCCGACGCTGGTTGTCAGTAACGCGCTCTTTGACGCGCTCCTCGCGGCGGAAGGGACGCGGCTCGAACTCGCCTTGAGCTTCACCTCGACGCCGGTACCGGCTCGCAACGTGGTGGCCGTGCTTCCCGGCAGCGATCCGGCCCTGCGCGGACAGTACGTCGCGATCGGCGCACACAGCGACCACGATCCGGTGGCGTCGCGCGCGCGCGACCACGACTCGGTCCGCACCCTGAATGCGTCGCGCCGCAAGGTCGCGCCGCGGCTCCCGGCACCGGGTTCGCGGCCCTCGCGCCCGGACTCCATCTACAACGGCGCTGACGACGACGGCTCGGGCACGGTGGCGCTGCTCGAGATTGCCGAGGCGTTCGCGACGATGCGGGAACGGCCGCGCCGATCGTTGCTCTTCGTGTGGCACACGGCGGAGGAGCAGGGGCTGCTCGGCGCGGATTACTTCGTGGGCAATCCGACCGTGCCGCTAGACTCGATCGTGGCGCAGCTGAATATGGATATGATCGGGCGTGGTGGCGCCGATGACATCGAGGGCGGCGGCCCGCGGTATCTCCAACTCGTCGGGTCGCGGCGGCTCTCGCGCGAACTCGGCGACCTCATCGAGCGCATCAACCGTGAGCGCGGGCACGGCTTCGCGTTCGACTACGGTCACGACGCCGACGGACACCCGGAGCGGATCTATTGCCGCTCCGACCACGCGGCGTACGCGCGGCACGGGATTCCCGTCACCTTCTTCCACACGGGCCTGCATCTCGACTACCACCAGGTGACCGACGAACCGCAGTACATCGACTACACCAAGCTCTTCAACGTGAGCTCTTTGGTGTTCGACGTCGCGCTCGACCTGGCGAACCGCGCCGGTCGCCCGAAGCTGGACGGGCCGAAGCCGGATCCCAAGGCGGCCTGCCGGCAGTAGACGAACAAGAGAGGGCGGCCGCGATGACGTGGCCGCCCTCACTTTCACCATCGAGCGAGCGTCACGCTAGCGCGGACGCTGCCCGCCGCCGCGCGGACGTCGGCGGCGTCGGCGCCCGGCTTCGCCGGACTTGGCACTCGGCGTTCCGCTCGTGGTCCCCGACGTCGCGCCGCGCGCTCCGCCGCCCGAAGCGCCCGCGTTCGCCGCCTTGCGCTCGGCCTTCGCCTTGGCCCGCGCGCGCTCCTCTGCCTTCCGCGCGCGGATGGCGGCGATCCGCTCCGCGATCGGGACCTCGAAGCGCTCGATCGGCCGGTGGTCATAGTCGAACCCCGCCAGCGTGCGCCGCGGCAGCTTGCGCGCGATCGCTTTCTCGATGGCGCGTAGGTCCTGCTCCTCCTCGGGGCTCACCAGCGTGAACGCCTCGCCCGTGGCCTCGGCGCGCGCCGTGCGGCCGACGCGATGGATGTAATCCTCGGGCATATGCGGGACGTCGAAGTTCACCACGTGTTCGAGCGCCTCCACGTCAATGCCGCGCGCGACGATGTCCGTGGCGACGAGCACGCGCACCTTGCCCGTCTTGAAGCCCTCGAGGGCTTCCGTCCGCTGGTTCTGGCTTCGGTTGCCGTGGATCTTGGCGTTGGGCACGCCGGCCTTGGTGAGGATGTCGGCCAGGCGATTTGCGCGGTGCTTGGTGCGCGTGAAGCAGATGACGTTGCCAATCTCGTTGGCGCGCAGCAGCGCGAGCAACAGATCTGGCTTGAGCGCCTCCTTCACCGGCCATATCGCCTGCTCGATGCCCGCGGCCGGCTTGGCCACGCGTTCCACGTTGATGCGCACCGGCGCGTGCAGCAGTTGACGCGAGAGCTCGACGATCGGCGCGGGCAGCGTCGCGCTGAAGAACAGCGTCTGGCGCTTGGTGGGCAGGTGGCGCAGCACCTGCTTGATCGCCGGGAGGAATCCCATATCGAGCATTCGGTCAGCCTCGTCGAGGACGAGAACCTCGAGGCCACGAAAATCCACGTAGTTGGCGCTCTGGCCGATGTGGTCCAGCAGGCGACCCGGGGTGGCGATGATGACATCCACCTTGTTGCGGAAGGCCTGCTCCTGCGGCGTCATCCCGACGCCGCCAAACACCGCGGCGCCGCGAAGCGTGGTGAACTGGGCGAGCGCCGTGAAGTCCGCGTGCACCTGCGCGGCAAGCTCACGCGTCGGCACGAGCACGAGCGCGCGGGTCGCCCGGGTGGGAAGCGCCAGCAACCGGTGCAGGACGGGCAGGAGGAACGCGGCCGTCTTGCCACTGCCGGTCTGGGCGCAAGCCAGCAAGTCGTGGCCCTCGCGCGCCGGCTGAATGGCGTCGAGTTGGATCGGGGTGGGGCGGGTCCAGCCGAGGTCAACGGTCGCGCGCACGAGCGGCGCGGCGAGGCCGAGCGATTCGAAAGACATCTGGTGTGATTCGGGAAGAGCGCCCAAGGCGCCGGGCGCGACCGGCAACCGCACGGTCGTGCACCTGAAAGCTAGTCGAGTGCCGCTACTCGTGCCGAAGGGCCTCGATCGGATCCAGCCGCGCCGCCCGCTGCGCTGGAAGGATGCCGAACACGATGCCGATGGACACCGACACGACCACGGCGATCACGGTCAACCCCAGCGGCGGTGCCGCCTTGATGCCGAGCAGTGTCGTCACCGCCTGGCCCGCCCCAATGCCGAACAGGATGCCGATGGCGCCGCCGATGCCGGTCAACGTCGCCGCCTCGATCAGGAACTGCACGAGGATGTCACCGCGGGTCGCGCCGAGGGCCTTTCGCACACCGATCTCCCGGGTGCGGTCGGTGACCGAGACCATCATTATCGCCATCACGCCGATGCCGCCCACCAGGAGGGCCACACTCGCCAGCACGATCATCACCACGAAGAACACGCCGGTGAGCTGGTTGAATACCTCGAGGATCTGGTCGGCCGTGACGAGGTCGAAAGTGTTGCGCTGCGACGGCCGCAGGCGGCGCATTTCGCGCAGGGCGATGGTCACCGCCGCCTGCGCGTCCTCCACGGACACGCCGTCGCGCGGGCGCACCGGGATCCACAGCGCGTTGGTGCGGTCGAACTGAAATTGCGCGTCGAGCAGACGGTAGGGGACGATGGCGCCCGTCTCCGCCCCCTGCGGCGCGAAGATGTTCTCCGGCGGCTGATACAGGCCGATCACCACCATCGGCCGCCCTCCGACCATCATTGTCTTGCCGAGAATGGACTCGCGGCCGAAGAGCCGCCGGGCCATCGCATCGTCCACCACGACGACTGATGCCCCGCTCAGCACTTCGTTCCGCGTGAACCAGCGTCCCTCCGTCAGCTCGCCGCCCTGCACGAGCGTGAAGCCCTCGTCGGCGCCGAAGATGGCCGTCGGCTGCGTGCGCTCGGCGCGGTAGGCAAGCCGCGTCACGGTCTGCGCCCACAGCGCCGCGTACTCCACCTCGGGTAGGCGGCGCAGTCGCTCGGCCTCCTCCAGCGAGAGGTCCGGACGGATCCGCACATAGGCCGGGGGATTGTCCGGGTTGATGGGTGTGCTGGAGTAGGCCTTGAGCACGTAGAACGTGGTCGGGCCGGCGACCTCGACGGAATTGATGATCTGCGCACGCAGTCCTTCCACCAGCGAGGCCATCGTCATCACGGTGGCGACGCCAATCACGACGCCGAGGATTGTGAGCGCGCTGCGCAGCTTGGCCACGCGCAGCGTGTCCATCGCAATGCCGAGGTTCTCGCGATACTGGTCCAGCAGGGCGGGGAGCCGCACGCTATTCCGCCCGCATCGCGGTGATGGGATCCAGTCGGGCCGCGCGCCGCGCCGGGTACACGCCGAAAATCACGCCGATGCCGGCGCCGAGCGCGAGGGCCACGAGCACCGACCACCACGTGATTCGCGCCGGGAGTGGGCTGGCGACCGAGACAACGAACGCGAAGGCCCACCCCGCGAGCACGCCGATCAGGCCGCCCAGCGCCGAGAGCGTGATCGTCTCCGCCAGGAACTGCCGCTCGATGTCGCGTGAGCGCGCGCCGACCGCCTTGCGGATGCCGATCTCGCGCGTCCGCTCGTTCACGGCCATCAGCATAATGTTCATAATGACGATGCCGCCGACCACGATGCCGATGGCGACGACCGCCGGAATGACCGCAAAGAGGATGCGCGTCAGATTCCGCCAGAAGCTGACGAGCGCGTCGGCGGTCTCGATCGAGAAGTCATTCTCCTCGTTCGGCCGGAGCCCGTGCGCCACGCGCATCGCCTCCTCTGCACGCAGCATCGCTCCGGGCAGCACCTCGGGATCGCTGATCTTGACCGACACCGTCGTCGTGAGGCGCCGACCGTAGATCATCTCGAATCGCGAGAAGGGAATCAGCCCGTAGGCGTCGAACGATTGGCCGAGCACTCGTCCCTTGGCCTCGTTCACGCCGACGACGATGAAGCGCTGGCCCGCAATCCGGACTTCCTGTCCGATGGGATTGACCGATTCGAAGAGCTTCTCGGCGACCTCGGTGCCGAGCACCACGACGGGCATCCGCTGCGCGACGTCCACGGCGGACAGCGGCCGCCCCGCGAGCGTGCGATAGTCCTGCACGACCTGATACTCGGGCGTGATGCCGAAGACCATCACGGAGCCGATGGTGCGCCCGCGCCAGCTCACATCCTCGCGCGGCGTCGGCCGGCCGGTGGTCATCGAGATGGCTTCCGCCTCCGGCAAGGCGGCGCGCACGACCTCGGCGTCGCGGGCGCTCAG
Source organism: uncultured Gemmatimonas sp. (assembly GCA_964414995.1). Classification (GTDB taxonomy): domain Bacteria; phylum Gemmatimonadota; class Gemmatimonadetes; order Gemmatimonadales; family Gemmatimonadaceae; genus Pseudogemmatithrix. The sequence goes on along the minus strand of CAYPYY010000005.1, from coordinate 28,949 downwards.
ACGGGGGCGCCGCTGAATACGCGCCCACTGATCGTCGTTGAAATTGGCGAGCGAGATGGGCGTCCGGCGGACCTGGAAGGAGTTGGTGCCAATCATCGCGTCGGCGATGTTCTCCTTCACGTATGCGTTCATCCCCTGGATGATCGCCACGACGGCGACGAGGAACGCCACCGAAACGATGATACCCAGCAGCGTGAAGAACGTCCGCAGCGGGTTGCCGCGAATCTGCGCGAGCGCGATGCCGAGGACGTCGCTGCTTCTCACCCCTGCAAGCTAGCGGGGTGTCGCGCTCTCCGTGGCCGGCGTGTCCAGCAGCGTCCGCACGCGGCGGAGCATATCGTCGGTGTTGAAGGGCTTGGAGAGGAACATCGCGTCCTCGAGCTCGCCGTCCTGCACGGCCGCCATCGCGGTGTACCCGGAGATGAACAGCACCGGAAGTTGCGGATATCGCCGCCGCAGCTCCCGCGCCAGTTCCACGCCGCCGCGGCGCGGCATCACGATGTCGGAGATAAGCAGGTCGGGGGCCCGCGTCTCGCCCGCGAGCTTTTGGAGTGCGTCCTCGCCGTCCTCCGCGGCCACCACCTGGTAGCCACGCGTGGTCAGCATTCGGGTCAGCAGCGCACGAATGGCAAGCTCGTCCTCGGCCAACAGGATGAACGGCTGCGAGGAGGTCGGTGCGCCCACGGTGACACCCAACGACGGCGAGCTGCGCCGCGACGCGCTGGGGAGCAGGATGCGGAACGTCGTGCCGCGTCCGACCTCGGACTGGACGGCGATGACGCCGCCCGCGTTGCGCACGATGCCGTAGCAGACGGCGAGGCCGAGGCCGGTACCTTCGCCGAGTCGCTTGGTGGTGAAGAACGGCTCGAACACGCGCTCGAGGGTGCGCGCGTCCATTCCGACGCCGGCGTCGCTGACCGCAATCTCGACGTACCGGCCCTCGGCGAGTCCCGGGTGCTCCGCGGCCGCCGCAGCGCTCAGCGTGACCTCGCGCAGTTCCACGCGTACCTCACCGCCTTCGGCACTGGCGTCGCGCGCGTTGACCACGAGGTTCATCAGCAGCTGCTCCATCTGGCCGGACCCGAGTCGGACGTGGCCGACGTCGGGGGCGACCTCGACCGTGAGCCGCTTGCCCGCGCCGACCAGGCGGCGGAGCATTGCCTCGGCGTCGCGCGCGGCGGCCGCGGGGTCCATCGCGCTGATCTCGACCACCTGGCGTCGCGCGAACGTCAGCAGTTGCCGCGTCAGGTCGGCGGCGCGGTGGGCTGCGTGTTGCGCCTCCTGCAGCGACTCCTGCAGCGGGTGGTCGGGCTCCAGGTCCTCGCGGCACGACTCGAGATTGCCCAGGATGGCCGTGAGGATGTTGTTGAAGTCGTGGGCCACGCCGCCGGCGAGCTGTCCGATCGAATCCATCCGCTGGGCGCGCTCCAGTGCCTGCTCCAGCGTCCGACGTTCGTTGGCCTCGAACGCGCGCACGGCCAGCCCGGCGACGGCGCCCGCAAAGGTGCGCTCTTCCGCCGTCCAGATCCGGCCGGGGTTCGTCGACTCGAGCAGCAGATAGCCCAGCGTGCGCGCGCCGCTGGTGAGCGTGAGCCGCAGCACGCCGCTGTCGTCGGACGGCCCGTCCACGGTCAGGGGCGCAGCGGTGACGAACTCGGTCTTTGCCGCATCGAAGACCACGATCGGTGACACCTCGTCGTTGCCGTGCCGCCAGATCCCGCAGCGCGCGGTCTCCAGCGCCTCGGCGCCCATCCGGGAAAGCGGCTTGAGCGCCGCCTCGAGGTCGCCGCTGACGAGGACGTCCTGATAGCGCAGCGCGAACTCGCGGAGCCGGTCGTCGAGCGCGCGCACGCGCTGGCGCACGCCGGCGTCCTCGGCGACGGTGATGAACACGCCGCTCTCGCCATCGCTCGCGTGCTGGATGGTGAGCTCGGTGGGTCGCAGCGAGCCGTCGTGGCGGCGGAGCCAGGTCGTGAGGAGGAGCCGCGGTGGCTTCCCGCGGCGCAGTCCGCCGATCAGCATCTCAAAGCGCTCCGGCGCCATCCCGGCCAGCAGGTCCGACAGCGTCACGTCGGGCATCGGCTTGGCGCCGTAGCCGAGCCCGTGGCGCGCGCCGCGATTCGCCTGCAACAGCCGGAGCGTGGTGGAGTCGAAGACACAGATTTCGTTGGAGGATTCGTCGAGGATGCGTCCGAATCGCTCCGTGAGATTGTCGCGCCGGCGCAGTTCCTCGGCCTCGCGATCGCGCAAGACGGCCGTCATCGCGTTGAAGTGCGACGCGAGGGTGCCGAGTTCATCGGCGTGCTCGACCGGAATCTCCGTCGTCAGGTCGCCCTCGGAGATGCTCCGGACCGCGCGCTCCATCTCCTGCACGGGACGATAGAACCGCGTGCGCACGAGCCAGAACGTGAGCAGGATGAGGACGAGGCCCACGCCGGCGGTCGCGACCGCGGCGCGGTTCAGTCGTCCGACCTGCGCGGCGAGGCGCTCCTGCGCCGCGAGCAACTCCACCAGCGCCACGCGCTCAGCGCCAAAGAGCAGGGCTGCGGCGGAGTCCGCACGAACGCCGGAGCGGCGTAGACTCTCCAGCGTGAGCGCCACATCACCGGCCGCGTCGGCGCGAATCGCCTCGAGCAGGTCCACGGCGACGCCCGCCTGCACCTCAATTGCCTCTGCCAACAGCAGCCGCATCTCGAGCGGAATGTCCGAGCGTTCGACCGACGCGCGCATCGCGGCCCCGCGATCGAGCTGCGCGCGTACGTCCGCGCTGATCGAGTCCCGATGGCGCACCCGCGCGGAGAGGTCGTCCAACTGCGAGAGCGCCACCACCTCCCGGCGCACGGCCCGCAAGCGCGCCAGGGCCTTCGTCATCGAATCGTGGTCGGCCAGCAGGTCGCTGGTGAGGCCCTGCAGGTTATCCGCCGCCGGACGCACGGCGCGGGCGAACTGCAGGCCGATGACACCGGCCCAGAGCAACGCGCCCGTGCCGATGCCGACGAGGATGGCCCGGAGCGGGATGGACTGACGTGGCGCCGTCACGGCGTGCGGACGAGCACGGTCGAGCGGCCGACAATCTGGGTCATATGCAGCGGACGCGGTGATCCGGGCGCGAAGCCGATCGATCCGGTGACGCCGCTGTACGGCGGGCGGCTCGCCCCGAGCGAGCCCACGTACTCGGCGACGCTGGCGCGCGAGTGGTTGCCGTCGCGGATGGCGGCAGCGGCAATCATCGTGGCATCGAGGTAGATCGCCTCGCCGTGGCGCGGCTCGCGCCCGACGGCACGGGTGAATCGCTCGACGAACTCCTGAGACGCCGCGCCGGGCAGGTCCTTGTGCCAGAACGCGACGAAGTAGAGGCCCTCGGCCTGTGTGGGAGCGCGATCGAAGATCAGCGGATCGAGATAGACGCCGTCACCGGCGAGGAACTTGGCGCGCGACCACCGCGCTCGCGCGGCGCGTGCCAGGCAGGCCACCTCGAC
>CAYPYY010000005.1:0-25370 GCA_964414995.1 uncultured Gemmatimonas sp. | reverse complement strand
TCCGCCGCGAGCAACAGCATCGCCGAGGGCGAGTCTTTCAAGAGGCGGCTCGTCGCGGTCGGGACCAGATGCGGCACGCCGGCCGCGGCGTAGATCGGGGCGACCTGCAGCGCCTCGCGGCTCCCGCCGGGACCAACCACCGCCAGCACATCCCGATTCTCGGCGAGGATGGTCGCGCGGCGGACCTCGGCGGCGAGCGGCGTGTTGCCGAAGGTGGCCCAGCCGCCGATCGCCGACGCGATCAAGCGGATGGAGTCGCCATCAGGCGGTCGCGTGCGATCGAGCTCGCTTTGCACGAAGGCCTCGAACGGCCCGTCGCCCCAATTGTACGTGAAGCCAATGGCCGGCGATGCGGTCTGCTCACCACACGCGAGCGTGGCGGCACAGACCAGCACGAACAGCGGGGATGGTGGGGACGCCCGGCGACGCGCCATATACAACAGTATCGCCCTTCGTCCCGCAGGGCGTTAGAGGGCCCGGCCCCCCTTCCCAGGCCGACGCGCGCCTACTCGTGGCGCAGCGCCTCGACCGGATCGAGCCGCGACGCCCGCGTCGCCGGCAGCATTCCGAACACGATGCCGGTGAAGGCCGCCGCCAGCAGCGACGAGATGATGGCACCCGTGGGGATGCTCGCCGGAATCGTCGAGTTCGAGCGGATGACCCACGCGAGCAACCCGCCGAGTACGAGCCCAATCAGCGCCCCGAGCGTCGTCAGCGTGGACGCCTCGACGAGGAACTGCCACAGAATGGTCCCGCGCGTGGCCCCGAGCGCCTTGCGCACGCCGATCTCCCGGGTGCGCTCCGTGACCGAGATCATCATAATCGCCACCACGCCGACGCCACCGACCATCAGGCCGACGGCCGAGAGCCCGAGGCCGACCATAAAGATGGCGCCAAAGAGGGAATCGAACGTCTCCATCATCTTGTCCTGCCCGACGAGGAAGAACGTGTTGACCTCGCGCGGCCGGAGGCCACGCATCGAGCGCAGCGTCGCCGTCACCGCGTCCATCGCTTCGTCGCGCGTCACGGTCGGTGCCGGCTTCACCATTACCATCAGCGAGCGACGCCAGACGTCCAGCCGCCGCCACGCCGTCATCATCGGGATGACCATCCGCGGCTGATCCGGCCCACGGCCATCGAGCGACTTGAGAAAGCCCGCTTTCGTGGCATAGACGCCAATGACTTGGAAGCGCGTGCCGTCGAGCTGGATCTCCTTGCCCACCGGATCAGATCCGGCAAACAGCTCCTCCGCGAGCTTCTCATTGACCAGCGCGACCAGCGCCGAGGCGTCGTGCTCGGCCTGCGAGAACGTGCGCCCCTGCACGATGTCCGCCACGTCCGTCTGCGTCCATTCCGTGCTCTGCGCGTCATAGCCGACGTTCTTCACGATTGCACCGCGGTAGGTCGCCGTGCCGCCGCCGAAGAGCCAGGCCATCGCGTGCTGCACCTCGGGGAGTTGCTTCACCGCCTGCCACTCGGCCAGCGACACGCCCGGGTAGTTGCGCTCGGGGCAGTCATCGGTCGGGTTGCAGCCGCTGAAGCCGGGATTGCGGCGCCGAATCTGGAAGGTCGTCGTGCCGAACTCGTCCATATCCTGCTGGAACGACTGGCGGATGCCGTGCACCGTGGCGCCCATTGCCACCACGACAAACACGCCGACGGCGACACCGGAGATGGTCAGGGCGGCGCGGACCTTGTTGGCGCGCAGCGAGTCGAGGGCCATCAACACGCCCTCGAGCGTCATCGTGAAGCGATCCCAGAGGCGCATCGGCTATTCCTGGCGCAGGGCGGCGATGGGGTCGAGCCGCGACGCGCGGCTCGCAGGGTAGATGCCGGCGGCGATGCCGACGCCCGCGCCCACGACGAGGGCGAAGGCCAAGGACCACGGAGCCACGCTGGCGGGCAGCGGCGTCAGGGCCGCGATGAGCTGCGCCATCCCCACGCCCAGCGCGGCCCCGATGGCCGCGCCGATCACACTGAGCGTCGCCGCCTCGACCAGGAACTGCGCGATGATGTCGCGGCGCTTCGCACCGAGCGCCTTGCGCACGCCGATCTCACGTGTCCGCTCGGCCACCGCGACCAGCATAATGTTCATAATCACGAGCGCGCCGACGACGAGTCCGATGGCCGGCAGCGCCGTGCCAAACAGGATGAGCTTGCCCTTGAGCTCGTCGAAGAAGCTGAGCGCCGCGTCTGACGTCTCCAACGCGAAGTCGTCCTTCTGGCCCGGTCCGAGCCGACGGAAGCCGCGCAGTGCCTCGCGCACTTCCTCCATCCCCGACTCCAGCACCTCGCGGTCCGGCGCCTGCACCGTGATGCGGCCGATGTCGCCGCGCGGTCGGATCGAGCGCGCCATCGGCGAGGTGAACGGGGCGATCGCCAGCCGATCCATCGAGAAGCCGAACACCGAGCCCTGCGGCTCGATCACGCCGATCACGTCGTAGAACTGGCCGCCGATGCGCAGTTGGCGGCCGACCGGGTCGAGGTTGGGCCAGTAGTACTCCGCCACCTCCGACCCGATGACCAGGACCTTGGCGCCCGACGCGACTTCCTGCTGCGTAAACGCGCGGCCGTTGGTGATGCCGAAGCGCTTGATGTCGAAGTAGCTGGCGTCAGTGGCGATCGCCTGCACGTCGCGCGGGCGGATGCCCGCCGAGAGCGCCGGCATAAAGGTCTCGTTGACGCGCGCGAAGCGATACGCGCCGCCCAACGCGTCACGGACGATCTCGTAGTCCGGCGAGTAGATCCGCGGCCGGCGCAGGTACTGGCGCCACTCGTCGTCACTCTCGTCCGGCGTGAAGTTGGGCCAGCGTCGCACATCGAACGTGTTCACGCCGATGATCTTGGCGGCGAAGTCGTTCTCGACGTAGTCGCTCATCCCCTCCACGATCGACACGACGGCGATGAGGAACATCACGCCGATCATCACGCCGATGAGGGTGAAGAAGCTCTTCAGCTTCTGGACGCGGATGGTCTGGAGGGCGAGCCGGACAGCCTCGAAGAGCGGCACGGGGCGGGGTTATTCGTGACGGAGGGCTTCGACGGGATCCAGCCGCGCGGCGCGCGCAGCGGGGATCATACCGAAGAGGATGCCGGTGACGGCGGACGCCAGCAGGGCGGCGACCACGGCACCCGGCGGAATCGAGGCCGCGATCGGCGTGCCCGAGCGGATGAGGAACGCAACGACCCAGCCGAGCAGGAGCCCGGCCAGCGCGCCGATGCCCGTGAGGGTCACGGCCTCGATGAGGAACTGCCAGAGGATCGTGAGCCGCGTGGCTCCGAGGGCCTTCCGCACGCCGATCTCGCGCGTGCGCTCGGTGACGGAGATCATCATAATCGCCACCACGCCCACGCCGCCGACGATCAGGCCCACCGCCGACAGCGCGATCATCACCAGGAAGAACATCCCGAAGATCTTGTCGTAGGTCTCCATCAACTTGTCCTGCGTGATGATGGCGAACGTCGACTCCTGCGACGGGCGCAGGCCACGCATCGCGCGCAGCGTTACCGTCACCTCATCCACCATCTCGTCGCGAGTCACGCCAGTGCGCGGCTTCACCACGAGGCCCATATCGCTGCGGCGCACGTTCAGGGCGCGCTGCAGCGTGGTGACGGGCATCACGCCCTTGGGACGGTCGGCGCCCGACAGGAACGAGCCCTTGTCCTTGTAGACGCCGATCACCGTGAAGGGGATTCCGTTGATGGTGATCGTCTTGTCGAGCGCTTCGGACTCACCAAAGAGCCGCTCCGCCGCCGTGGTGTTGAGCACGATGACGCGCGCCGAGCCCCGCACTTCCTGCTCGGTGAAAGCGCGCCCGCCGGGCTGCAGCTCCGGCGCGCCGAACTGTGCCCAGTTGGACGTGTAGGCCTCGATCGGCGCGCTCGGCAGGAAGCGATCGCGGTACTTGAACGCGCCGCTCCAGTCCATTCGCACGCCCACGGCCGCGGCGCCCGGCAGATCGGCCAGCCTGGCCACCTCGTCCCACGAGATCGGCGGATTCCGCAGCCACGCACAGGTGTCCTCGGTGCCGTCGCAGGCCTCGAAGCTGATCGGGTAGCGCGTCACGAAGAAGGTCGTCGGCCCGGTGCTCTCGAAATCCTGGGCCACGCTTTGGTTGATGCCGTGCACCGCAGCCGAGATCACCACGACGACGAACACACCCACCGCGACGCCGAGGATCGTGAGGCCGGCGCGGACCTTGTTGCCGACGATCGCCTCGAGCGCGATGCGCACGCCCTCGGTCAGGTTATAGAGACGCGCGTTCATTGAACTCACGGCATCACTCCTGACGCAGGGCGACGACCGGGTCCAGGCGCGCGGCGCGACTGGCCGGATACACGCCCGAGATGATGCCCACGCCCATCCCGACGCTGACGCCCACGATGACCGACCACGGCGCGACGCTCGCCGGTAGCGGCGTCGCGGCCTCGATGGCCGCTGCGAGGCCCGCACCCATCAGGATGCCGAGCATCGCGCCGACGGTCGAGAGCGTCGCCGACTCCACGAGGAACTGCGCGAGGATGTCGCGGCGCTTGGCGCCCAGCGCCTTGCGGATGCCGATCTCGCGCGTCCGTTCCGCTACGGCGACGAGCATAATGTTCATAATCACGATGGCGCCCACGACGAGGCCGATGGCCGGCAACGCCACGCCGGCGACGATCAGGTAGCTCTCGATCTTGTTCCAGAACTCGAGCGCGCTCGCCGACGTCTCCATCGAGAAGTCGTCCTTGGCGCCGGGCCGCAGCTTGTGCCGCGTGCGCATCACGCCGCGGACGCGCTCCTGCGCCTCGGTGAGGATCGTCTGGTTCTCGGCCTGGATGACCACCGCATCGATCATCCCCGGCGACGGGTTGAGCTGCTTGCGGATCGGCGAGCGCCAAGGCGCGATCAGGAAGTTGTCGAACGAGATGCCAAAGGCACTGCCGCGCGACTCCGTCACGCCGATCACGCGGTAGGGCACGCCGGCCACGCGCAGCTCGCGCCCAATGGGATCGACGCCCGGGAAGGCGCGTTCCACCAGGTCGGGGCCGATGATGGCGACGTTCTCGCCCTGCCGCAGCTCCTGCTCGGTGAACTCACGGCCGTCGGCGAGGGCGAGCTTCTTGATGGTGAACCAGTCGCCGTCGATGCCCATCGCGGTCGTGCTGCGCGGACGTGCGTACTGCGACACGGCGGTGACGGTGTTCTCCGACTCCTGCGCCCAGCGCGTGCCTTCCGGCAGCACCTCGACCACGGGATACAGGTCCGAGAGGAAGAGCCGCGGCCGGCGACGGTACTCTTCCCAGATCGCCGGATCCATATCGCCCATATTGATGTTGGGGCGCCGGCGCAGCTCGAAGGAGTTCACGGCCAGGAGCTTGCCGACGAGGTCCTCCTTCATATAGCGCCCCATCCCCTCGATGATGCTCACGACCGTGATGAGGAACATCACGCCGATGCACACGCCCGCGAGGGTGAAGAAGCTCTTGAGCTTCTGCACGCGGATGGTGGCGAGGGCAAGCCGGACGGCTTCGAGGATTGGCATTCGAATGGTGAGTGAGTCGTCCGGCGCGTCAGGCGGGGCGGGGGACGCGTGGCGTCCCCCGCGACGTTCGCCTAGTGGCCGTGTTGCAGGCCGACCTTCTCGACGAAGTGCTCGCGGCGCTCGTCGCTGGCGATCGTGCCATCGCGGAGCACGACGACGCGGCGCGCGTGCGCGGCGATGTCGGGCTCGTGCGTGACCATAATGACCGTCTGGCCGGTGTCCGCGAGGTGCTCGAACACGCGCATAATCTCGGCCGAGGTCTGCGAGTCGAGGTTACCCGTCGGCTCGTCCGCGAGGAGGATGGACGGGCGATTCACGAGCGCACGGGCGATGGCCACGCGCTGGCGCTGACCGCCGGAGAGTTCGTTCGGCCGGTGATGCACGCGCTCACCCAGCTGCACGGAGCGCAGGGCCTCCATCGCGCGCTCGCGCCGCTCCGACGCGGAGATGCCGGCGTAGACCAGCGGCAGCTCGACGTTGTGCAGCGCGGTCGCGCGGGGAAGCAGGTTGAACGTCTGGAAGACGAACCCGATCTCCTTGTTGCGCACGCGGGCGAGCTCGTCGTCCTTCATCGTCGAGACGAGCTGGCCGTTGAGCCAGTACTCGCCGGCGTTGGGCGTGTCGAGGCAGCCGATGATGTTCATCAGCGTGGACTTGCCCGAGCCCGAGGGGCCCATAATCGCGACGTACTCGTTGCGACGCACGGCGAGATCCACGCCACGCAGGGCGCGGACGATTTCGCCGCCCATATCGTACTCACGCTTGAGGCCGCGTGTGACAATCACCCATTCGCTGCCGGGAGCGTTGCCCTCGGCGCCGAGCACGACCTGCCGCTCGGCAGTCGTGCTCATCGGAACGTCCTGCGTATCGTGGCTCACTTGCCCTCCTCGGGCTTCTTCGGCGTGGCGGGCTGCTCACGGACGAGCTGCCCGTCCTTCAACTCACGAATCGCCTGATAGGTGCCGGCCACGATGCGGTCCCCGGCCTGCAGCCCCGAGAGCACCTCAAAGTGCTTCTCGCCGGCGATTCCCACTCTTACGGGCCGGAAGGTGACTTTGTTGTCCTCGCCGACCACGAACACGCCTTCGACGTCCCGGCGGCCGACTTCCGGGGTCGGCGTGCTGGAGGTCGTCGGCGGCGCGTCCGTGGTCTTGAGCTCCTCGTTCTCGCGCACGGTCAGCGCGATGATCGGGATGGAGAGCACTTGGGTCCGCGTGTCGGTGATGATCTTGGCCGTGGACGAGAAGTCCGGGCGCGTATCCGACGGCGCGTTCAGGATGCGCACCGTCACCTCGTAGTCGATCGCCTGGTCGGTCGTCGTGCCGGCCGACGCCCCGCGCACGGAGCTGTTCGAGATCTCCGTCACCCGCCCGATGAACGTCGTGTCGGGGAAGGCGTCAATCTGCACCACCGCCGAGTCGCCGATGGCGATGCGCGACACGTCGGTCTCGTCGACCTTCACCTTGGTCTCGAGCACCGCCATATCCGAGATGGTGAGCAGGATGGCGGCATCGCGATTGAGCGTGCCCATAATGGCCGTCTCGCCGGCCTCGACATTCAGGCGGGTGATGCGGCCGCTCATCGGCGCGTAGATCGTCGTGCGCGAAAGCTGCCAGCGGGCGTCGGTGAGCGAGGCCTCGGCCTGCTTCACGTTCTCCTCGGCGGCCTTCACCAGCGCCTCGTTGACCTCGAACTGCGTCTCGAGCTGCTCGATTTCCGCTGCCGAGATCAGCGCGGGGTTGGTCTTCCGGATCTCCGACTGGCGCTCGAAGTTGCGCTGCGCCTGCAGGCGGTTGGCACGGGCCTGCGCCAGCTGTGCGCGGGCGTTGGCCAGCGCGGCCTCGGCGCGCAGCACCTGCGCCTCGAACTGCTGCGGGTCGATCTGCAGGAGGAACTGGCCCTCCTTGACCATATCGCCGTCCTTGACCGCGAGGCGCGTGATGCGGCCCGTGATGTCGGCGGAGAGGTCCACCTTGCGCTGTGCGCTCACCTGGCCGCTGGCCGTCACCGACGACACGAGGTCGCGCGACTCCACGCCCTCGATGCGCACCAGCGTGCCCTTGTTGCTGTTCTTGGCGGCGGACGTGGCGACGATGGCGACCAGCGCCACCACTACCGCACCCGCGATGCCCAGCTTGGTCTTCTTGGTCATTACGTCCTCAGGTCAGCGAAGCGTGCGGCCGACGGCGTTCTCAAGCGCCGCGTACGCCCGGTGGAATTCGTAGGTTGCGTCGATCCGGTCCGTCTCCGCGCGCTCGTACTCCGCGCGCGCCGTGGTGAGATCCACGAAGGTGTTGCTGCCCACGCGGTACCGCTCCTCGGCGAGCAGGAGCGCCTCGCGAGCCGTGGCGGCATTTCGCCGCTGGAGCTCAACCGTGCGGTAGGCGGCCTGCAACGTGACCAACGCCGAGGTCACGTCCGCCGTTAGTGCCAGTTCCTGCCGACGTACGTTGTACTGCGCGTCGGAGCGCTGGGCGTTGGCTTCCTGCAAACGGCTCTCGCGTCCGAACCCATCGAACAGCGGCAGCGAGATGCTCATCGAAAGATTGTAGGGATTCCGCGTAAAGTCGAACGGAAAGCGATTGTTGGCGTCGCGAATAGCCTGCGCCTGCGCCGGCGTCCAGACGATCGCGTTGCACTGCGCGGTGATGCCCGACATCCCCGCGCCCTGACGCAGCGAGTCCGTCGTGAGGCAGCTGGCCCGCGACGACTCCACCGACGCCTGGGCCTGGGCGATCGTGATGTCGATGTCCGTCTGCTTCTGCGTGAAGGCACCCACCGAGGCCGAGAACGAGAGAGTCGGCGTGTATTCCGCGCGGGCCGAGCGCAGCCCGGCGACCGCCACCTGCTCGCGGGCCTGGACGGCCCGCAGGGTGGGGTTCTCGCGGCGCGCCTGCGCCAGCAGGTCCGCCACCGTGTGGGTCACCGGCGTCACCGGCAGATCCGCCACCAGCGACACGACCTCGGGCTTGTTCACGCCCAACTGCTGGAAGAGCTGCAGGACGGCGACGGCCGCCTGGTTGTGGGCGCGGAGCGCCGCGACTTCCTGCTGCCCCAACTGCACCTCGGCGCGCTTGACGTCGAGCGAGGTCGCGGTGCCGACGCCGGCCCGGGCCTGCGCCAGCTCAAGTTGCAGGCGCTGCTGTGCTACCAGCGTGTCCTGGAAGGCGGCACGCGCCTGTGTCTGCAGCGCCAGCAGGAACTGCTGTGTGACGTTCGCATTCAGCGCATACTGCGCGGCGGCGACTTCAGCGTCGGCGGCATCGAGCGACGCGTTGGCGCGGCGAATGTTGTAGAGCGTGCCCATACTGAGGCGCGAGCTCGCCGAGAGCCCCCAGGAGGAGGACACGATGTCGGACGTCGCGCCAAAGGCCACACCGCCGAAGAACTGCGGCCGGCCCTCGCGATAGCTCGACGAGAAGTTGGCGTCGGCGTTGGGCAGCAGGGCGCCGTACGCGGCGCGCGTGTTGGCCTGCGCGCGCGTGCGCCCGGTCAGCGCGAGCTGGTACTGCGGGTTGTTGCGCCGCGCGATCTCAAGCGCCTCCGGCAGGGTCAGCGTCGTCGCCTGCTGCGCCTGGACGGCGAGTGGCGCGGCCAGGCCGAGCAAGAGGGAGGCGGACCGAAGGAATCGGGACAAAGTGGGACCCAGTCAGAGTGGATGAGAACTCGCCAGCTATACGAGCGGACGAGTCAAAGTGTTTCACCCGCGTTTCGGCCGATTTTCGTCAGGCCGGCGGGTCGTCCCGGAGGGCTTCGAGGCCCGTCCCGCGGTCGATGGCGCGGAGCAACCGGCCCTGGGCGTCCGTCCAGACTTCCCAAAGCACCTGCGTGTCGTCGCTCCGTCGAACCACCCAGCGTCGCGCGACGAGTTCTCGGGCGCCGATCCGCACCCGGTCCGGGGCCTGCTCCTCGATGGCGATGGTCGTCTGCGCCGGTCCGCTCGGCCGCAGCAGCGTCAGGGGGCGACCTTCGCCAAACCGCAGCACGAACCAGAGGTGATGCAGGACGCCGGCCTCGGCAACGAAGGTGTCCGACGGGAGTCGGAACTCGCGGGCCGATTCGCGATCTCTACCGAGGATTCGGCTCGACCACACCCCTCGCTGCTGCTCGCCGAGCACCGTCTCCACTACGGCATCGGACTGCCGGGTGTCCTGCTGGAAGCGCAGGGGCGTTCCCGCGGAGTCCGCCGTGAGCACGATGCTCCGGCGACGCTCCCCCGCGAGCAGGTTGCCCTGCGCGACGAACCCCGAGCCCTGCGCGCGCGCGCCCCGGATGCTGAAGTCCTCGCGGCCTACACGCTCTCCGCTGCGCAGCAGCGAAAACGTACCTTCGTCGAGCACGACCACCTGGGCGCCGGCGGCTGCCGGCGCGAGTAGGGTGCAGAGTGCGAGGAGCAGTGGAGCGACGCGAATCACGCGGGACAATCTATTACGACCGCCAGCGGCTGATTCCGGCCGATAACGGGGGCTCTCGCCCAGCGTGTATAATCCCGATGTGAACACCGCCGCCTCAGGCAAATCACGCCCGCCCGCCCCGCGCCTGGTCCACTACGAGCCCTGGCTCGTCGTCGCGGCGGTGGTGCTGTTGTTTGGCGCGTACTGGGTGCGCGTACCCGGCGCGTGGGTCGGCGGTGCGGTGCTCGTCGGTGTGCTGGTGCTCGTCGGGCTCTCGGTCGGGGCCTCGGAGACCGCTCGACTCCGCCGCTGGCTCTTCGTGGCCGTCGCGGCGGCGCTGGTCGCCAACACCGCGTGGTATCATCGGCGGATCGGCGAGATTGACGCGCGAGGCGAGGCGTTGCGGCAGGAGCTCGCGCAGTCGGCCGTCGAGCGGCTGCAGGACGAGGTCACCTCCGAGGTGGCGGACCTGCAGCGCATTGCGACGTCGGCGCTCGACGCCCCGGACGGGCGATCCGGGGCCTTTGGGGCGCTGGCGACGGCGGTGCCTCCCGGCGGCGTGCGCGCCGTGCTCGTGGCGCGCGGGGGCCGACCGTCTGCGTGGAGCGGCCGCCTGCTGGTGGCGCTCGACTCCCTGCCGGGGCTCAGCGGGATTGTCGCCACGCCGTTCTACCTCGTGGCGTACGCGGTGGCCGAGCGTGGGAACGATGCGGCGGTCGCGACGTCGGTGTTGCACGCTGATCCGCCGGCGGACCGCCTCAGTCCCTCGCTGGCGGGCCGCGTGGCCAGCGAGATCGGCATTGTGGGATTCGGCTACGCCTCGCCTGAGGCTGCGCGGCAGGTGTCCGATGCGGGTGTGATCACCATCGCCGGCACAGCGGCGCTCGCGGTGCGCGCCGTCGCGCCATCGCTCGAGGTGCTGCGCGCATTGGCGTGGGAGCGCGCCCTACCACGGGCCGGCATCGGCGTCGGTCTGCTGATGTTCCTGCTGTTGGCCGTGGCCTGGCGGCGCGACACCGGACTGCGCGCACGGCTGATGGTGCTCGGCGCCTCGCTCGCGGTGCCGGCGATCGTGCCCTTCAACGTGTTCTCCAACGTGGGCACGCTGTTTGACCCGAGCTTCTATATGGTGCGCTCGGGCTGGCACTTCACCGCGGACGCGGGGGCGCTGGCGCTGACGTCTGCACTGTTGCTCCTCGCGCTGCTCTCGATGCGGCGCTCCCGCGTGCGCCTGCGCACCCGCCCTCAGGCCGCGGTAGCGATCATCGTCATCGCCGCGGTCGCGCCGTATCTCCTGCGCGAGTTGGCTGGCGGGCTCGAGGTGCCGGCGGTGGGCGTGCCGCTCGGCCTGTGGGTCGCGTGGCAGCTCACGATCTTCCTGGCCTCGGTGACCGTGCTCCTACTGGGCATCACGCTCGGGCAGGGCGCGATTGGTGGCGACCGCGGCCTGCCGGAGTGGGTCGCGCCGGTCCTCGCGATTATCGCGGGGCTCCTGGCGCCAATCTTGGTCGAGGCACCGGGGCGTTTTCCGCAGGCGTATACCGCGCTGTGGGTGGTGGCCATCGCCGCCCTCGCCATTACGCGGCGGGCGCGCACGATCGTCCTGCCCGTAGCCATCGTCGCGGCCTGCGGTGCGACCACGCTGGTGTGGTTCTCGGCGCTGCGAGAGCGCGTGGATCTGGCCGTGCGGGACGTGCAGGGCCTCAGTCGGGCCGATCGAGAGGCCGCGGTCCTGCTCGATCGCTATCCCGCGGTGCTGGATGCCGCCCAGGCGGCGCGCACGCGCGTGGACCTGCTGGCGCAGTTCGCGCGCAGCGAACTGGCCACCGCGGAGTATCCGGTCGAGGTCAGCACCTGGGGTGCCGACGGTGCATTGATGGCCGACCTCGTCGTGGGTCGGGCGCCGGGAATGAGCGCCGGTGTCAACCTCTATGCCTACGAGGTGCAGCAGACGCGGCAGCCGAACATCACTGAGGTTCGTGGCGATCCGGGAATGCATCTGGTGCTGAGCGTGCCGCACGCCGACGGCACGGCCACCACCGTGGTGATTGCGCCGCGCTCGCGCCTCGTGGCGAGCGATCCGTTTGGGGCCTTCCTCGGCTTCTCGCCGCCGCCGACGCCGGAGCCGCCGTACCTGCTTCGCGTCGGCGAGCGCAGCGCGAGCGCGGCGTCGGCACCCAACTCGCGCGGCACGTGGTCGCGAAACGGCAACGAGCTGCACGGCGACTGGCAACTGCCGAGCATCGGCGGCCTCTCGCGGCGGGTCCACGCGGTCGTCGAACTGCGCTCGCTCGAGGCGCTGGTGCCGCGCGGCACGCTGCTGGTGCTCCTGGACCTCGTCGTGCTCGGGAGCCTGTGGACGCTGCTCGTCGCCGCCGACGGGTCGTTGCCCCGCTGGTGGCGGGGTCGGCGACGCGAGCTCCTCACGTCCTATCGGACGCGGCTGTCGGCGGCGCTGTTCCTCTGCTTTCTCGTGCCGTCGTTGCTGTTCGGCTTCTGGTCGTTCCGGCGCATCCAAGCCGACGACGCGCAGGCGCGCGACCTGCTCGTGCGCGAGACGTTGCGTGGCGTCGCGAACTCCACGGATTCCGTCCGGCTCGGTGAAGTGAGTCGCCGCTTCGACACGCCGCTTTTCCTTTACGCCAATGGCATCCTGCTCGCCTCGAGCGATCCGGCGCTCGACGCGCTGGCCCCGGTCGGTCGCCTGCTGCCGCCGGCCGTGGTGCTCAACCTCGCCGAGGAGGACGAAGTCAGTGTCGGCCACGCGGAGGTGATCGGCGATGCGCGCGTGCGCATTGGCTACCGTGCAGCTGTAGATTCGTCCGGCGTGCAGTTCGTGCTCGCGGCGCCGGCACGGCTCGACGAGCGCCTGCTCGACCGGCGTCGCAACGATCTCGCGATCTACTTGCTCTTTGCACTCGCGCTCGGTGCCACGGCGGCGCTCTGGGCCAGCGGCACGGCTTCGCGACAGCTCTCGCGACCCATCCGCGAGCTGCGCACCGCCGCGCTGACGCTCGCGCGCGGTGGCGCCGCGCCGGCCCTGCGCGAGAACCCGCCGTTCGAGTTTACGCCGGTGTTCTCTGCGTTCACGCAGATGACCACCGACCTGGCCACCAGTCGCGAGGCGCTCGAAACGGCCGAGCGGCGGCTGGCCGCCACCCTGCGCAACGTCGCGAGCGGCGTCGTGGCGGTGGACGAAGCCGATCGCGTGACGTTCTCCAATCCGCGGGCCGAGGCGATTCTCGGGGCGCCGCTCCTGATGGGCGGGCCGCTGGCCGCGCCGGCACGCGCGCTGCTCGCGTCGCCGCTGCAGGACTTCCGGCACGCGGCGCGCGACGAGGCCTCGCTGGAAGTCGAGCACGGCGGCCGCCGGCTGAACGTGCGACTCGCGCGCCTCGCCACCGGCTCGGGGCGCGTGGTCATCACCTTGGACGACGTCACCGACGTCACGCGCGCCGAGCGCGTGCTCGCCTGGGGCGAGATGGCGCGGCAGATTGCGCACGAGATCAAGAATCCGCTCACGCCGATGCGGCTCGGGATGCAGCACCTGCAGCGCGCGCGGCGCGACCCCCGCGTGGACTTCGACAAGGTGCTCGACGAGAACACCACGCGAATGCTCGCCGAGATCGACCGACTCGACGAAATCGCGCGCGCGTTCAGTCGCTACGGCGCGCCACCCGTCTCGACGTCGCCAGCGGAGCGCGTGGACGCCGCGGCCGTCGCCCGCGACGTGCTGGAGCTCGAGCGTATGGGGCAGGCGGACGTGCACTGGGAGGGACAGATTCCCGACGCACCCGTCCTCGTCGCCGCGCGCGGGCGCGAACTCCGCGAGGTGCTGCTCAACCTCCTGGAGAACTCGCGACTCGCCGGCGCACGTGCCGTGACCCTCACGCTGTCCACGCTGGCGGAGGGCGGCGCTGAGTTCCGCGTGCGTGACGACGGCGGCGGCATCCCGGCGCATCTGCTGGAGCGCATCTTCGAGCCGCACTTTTCCACCCGCACCAGCGGGAGCGGGCTTGGCCTCGCCATCTCGCGGCGCTTGATCGATGGCTGGGGCGGGTCCATCCGCGCCGAGGCCACGGAGGGTGCGGGCGCACTGCTCGTCGTTCGGTTGGCCGCACCGCCGCGGGACTGACTAACTTTCGCTCGCGATGAATTCCGGCGAGCCGGCAGTCCCGAACAGGAACTCCCAGGGCATTCCGCCGCACCTCGAGGGCTGGCAGCTGCCGCCCGATTGGCGGTGGGGCAACAACGGCGTCTACACGCCGTACCGCCACGCCCACGAAGTCATTGACGCCCTCGGTCGCTCGCTCGCGCTGGTGACTGCGCCCGACCCCGCGCACCACGCCTGGTTGTTCGCCGAGGCGCGGCACCTGGCGCATCGGAATCATCCGAGCGTGCCGACGACGTATCACTTCTGGACGCAGCACGTCGGCAGCCGGCGCGGCCCGGGCTATCTGCGGCGCTGGATCGTCGGCGAGACGATCGGCGAACGCCTGCGCCGCAACGGCGTCGAGACCGTGCCGTTCACGCTGCGAATGCTGCGCGCCATCGGTTCCACGCTCGCGTACATCCACGACTCGGGCGCGCAGCACGGCGCGATCTCGCCCGACACGGTCTACTTCACGCCCACCGGGCGCATCTGGTTGCTCGGCTGGCAGTGGGCGGTTCCGCCCGAGGAACGCCCGCAGGGATTGGCGCCGAGCGCGGCCTGGTGTCCGCGCCCACCTGAATGGGGGCAGGGTTGGGTGCCGTCCCCGACCTCAGACCAGTGGCAGCTCGGCGCGCTCGCGTTCGCGCTGCTCACCGGTGAGGTGCCGGTGGCCGGCGCGACGCCCCCGATACGCATCGCGCGGCCGGACACGCCGGTGACGGTCGCCGAGCTCATAGACAAGCTGCTGAATCCCAATCCTGCGGAGCGGTTTAACTCGATGGCGGGGATGCTGCGTCGCATCGAGCGCATCTCGGGTACGTCGGCGCTGGCGTTTCCCGGTGCGGAGCAGGCGAGTGGGGAGCACATCGCGCTCAGCGAGGAGGACCGGTTGCGCTGGGCCACGGGCGACGACTACGAGGTC
This sequence comes from uncultured Gemmatimonas sp., assembly GCA_964414995.1. GTDB lineage: Bacteria > Gemmatimonadota > Gemmatimonadetes > Gemmatimonadales > Gemmatimonadaceae > Pseudogemmatithrix. The sequence continues at coordinate 10,376 of CAYPYY010000005.1, read as the reverse complement.
CTCGCACCGCTTGGGCAGGGCGCCTACGGGTCGGTGTGGCGCGTGCGCGACCTCTCGCTGGAGCGCGAGGTCGCACTCAAGATGCTGCATCCCAACGTGGCCCGGAACGCCACGGCCGTCGCGCGGTTCCGCCGCGAGGCGCAGCTCGCCGCGCAGCTCCAGCACCCGAGCATCGTGCCGATCTTCGCGTGGGACAACAAGGGCGACGTGAACTGGTACATAATGGAGCTCGAGGAAGAGGGCTCCGTCGCGGACCTCGTGAAGCGCTCGGGACCACGGACGTTCTCCGAGATCGCGCCGCAGGTGGACTCCGTGCTCGATGGGCTCGGGGTGGCGCACGCCGCGGGCATCATCCACCGCGACCTCAAGCCTGAGAACATCCTGATCGACCGCTATCGCCGATGGCGGATCGCCGATTTCGGCATCGCCAACGCGATGGGGGCGGAGCACGCCGGCGCCTCGGGCACGCCCGCGTTCGCCGCGCCGGAGCAGTTGCTCGGCGAGGCACAGGGCGTGACGACCGACCTGTTTGCCGTTGCGGCCATTGTCATCTTCACCCTCACGGGGCGTGCGCCGTTCGACGGCACTGATGGCCGGGCGATCCTGGCGGCACAGCTGGCGGGACGCCTGGATCTCTCCGAGTTCCCCGATGCGCTCGCGGAGTGGTTGCGCTGCGCGCTGGACAACGATCCCGCGCGTCGCTTCACCGACGCCGAGACGATGCGGGCGGCGTGGCGTGAGGTCGTGCGCGAGGTCTCGCGGGACGAGGGGCGGGCCAACTCCGAGTTCGCGAGGGCCTTCCGCCGGCTGCGGGCTGCGATTCGCTCGCGGCCACGCGCGGACTAATCGCCCGCTACGGCGCCGCCAGCACGTCGCGCACGGCGGACAGCAGCACCTGCGTGCCGAACGGCTTTTGCAGGAAGATGAGGTTGCGCGAGTCGAGTTCCGCGCGAAGCGTGAGGTCCTCGCTGAAGCCCGACATCATCACGATGCGCAAGTCTGGGAATCGCGCCCGGAGTGCGAGCACCAAGGCCTTGCCGCCCATCCCCGGCATCACGACATCCGTGACGAGCAGCGCCGGCGCGTGGCGCTCCGAGGCCACGCGCTCGAGGGCTTCCTCGGCGCTGCCCGCCTCGACGACGCGAAATCCCTCGCGCGTGAGCAGGCGCGTGAACGCGGCGCGGATGGCCGTTTCGTCTTCGACGAGCAGCACGTAGGGCGCGGCCCCGGCGGTCACGCCAGCGCGGTCAGTAGATTCCATCGGACGGTGCGTTGCATCGGAATCTGGGAACTCTACAAGGGCCGCCGCGCGTATGTCGTTGAAGTGTGACCTCGCTCACTTCCTGCCATTGATGAAGGCCGCTCGAGCACCTGCGCTCGCGTGGCTCGTCGCGAGTGCTGGCGCGCTCGCCGCGCAGGCCCCCGCGGCCGACTCGACCACCAACGACTCGCTGCGCACCGCGCGCATTGCGGCGATGCGGATCGAGGTGGCCCGCGGCACGTCCACGTTGGATCGCGTGCCGTGGGCGGTGGGGACGCAGCGCAGCGAGCAGATTCGCCGGGCGCAGGCGACGGTCGGCATTGACGAGGCACTGGCGAACATCCCGGGCGTGGTTGTGGCCAACCGCTACAACTACGCGCTCGACCAGCGGGTCTCGATCCGCGGGGCCGGCAGCCGCGCCAACTTCGGACTGCGCGGCGTGAAGGTCTTGCTCGATGGCGTGCCGCAGTCGCTGCCGGACGGCCAGAGTCAGTTGACCAACGTGGACCTGGCGGCGATTGCGCGAGTGGAGGTGCTGCGCGGGTCGGCCAGTTCGCTCTACGGCAATGGGTCGGGGGGCGTGATCAGCTTCACGACTGATCTCTCGGCGCCGGATCGCCTCGGCGTCACGCTCAGGCAGACGGCGGGCTCGTTCGGCCTGCTCAAGACGCAGGCGCGCTTGAGCGGGCGTGCCGGCCGTGGGCTTGGGTCGTTGTCGCTTGCACGGACTACGGTCGATGGATTTCGGCAGTACAGCGCGGCCGACACGCGGCAGTATCTCGGCGCGGTGGACTACGCGCTGCGCGATGGCGTCACGCTGTCGTTGCGGGGGGGAACGGCGGAGACGCCCAAGGCACTGAATCCCGGTGCGCTCACCGCGGTGGAATACGCCACCAATCCGGACTCCGCGGCCGCGGCCAATGTGTTGCGCGGCGCCTCGCGTGAAGTGTCGCAGCGCTACGCGTCGGTGCGACTGCGCGGCAGCGGCGATCACGTCGAGTGGAGCGGCGTGGTGTACGCGCAGCGGCGATTCGTGGACAACGCGCTGGCCGTGGCGCCGCCGGCACCGGCGGGCTCGACCAACGGCACCTACTCGACACTCGATCGCCGCGTGACGGGTGCTCGACTCGACGCAGCGCGGCGACTCGGCGATGCACGCCTGGCGTTCGGGCTCGACCTACAGCGCTCGTTCGATGTGCGCCGCAATCAGCGCGCGACCGGCGGTCGGCCGACTGCGCCGGAAGACACCTTGCTGCTCGACCAGAACGAGGTGGTGACGAGCGTCGGCCCGTTCGCACAGGTGCAGTGGGACCCGCACGCACGCGTGACAGCCTCCGCGGGCGTGCGGTACGACGTGCTGCGCTTCCGCGTGGACGACAACTTCCTCCGCGACGGGGCCGACAACTCCGGCGCGCGGAATATGACCGCGGCGAGCGGGCACCTGGGTGTGGTGTGGCGTCTCCACGAGCGGTTCGCGCCGTATGCAAATGTGTCCACGGCGTTTGAAACGCCCACGACCACCGAGCTCCAGGTGCGGCCCGATGGCCAGGGCGGATTCAATCCGGAGTTGGGGCCGCAGCGAATCCGCACGATGGAAGCGGGCGCGCGCGGACAGCTGGGTGTGCGCGCGAGCTACGAGCTCGCGCTGTTCCAGGCCGATGCCAACGACGCCATCGTGCAGTTTCTGGAGACAAACGGGCGCGCGTTCTTCCGCAACGCCGGACGTACGCGGAGCCGCGGCCTCGAGTTCGGTGTGAACGCGCGCCTGGTCGCGTGGCTCGAGGCCCAGGCGGCCTGGACCATCGCCGACTACCGGTTCGTCGACTACATCCTGCCGCTCTCCGGCACGACGGCAGACACGCTCGACGGCAATCGCCTTGCCGGCGTTCCGCGGCAGGCGCTGCGACTCGGACTGCGTTCGCATTTCGGCGCGACCACGCTCGACGTGGATCACAGCGTGCAGGGTGCGATGTTTGGCGACGACCGCAACCTCGTGCCGGTGAAGGGTTGGGGGCGCGGCCAGCTCAACGTGCGCGCGGCGTGGACGGGGCGCGTCGGTGCGTGGCGCGCCGAGCCCTTCGTGAGCGTGCAGAACCTGCTCGACGAGCGCTACATCGGCGCGGTGACGCTGAATGGATTTGGCGGGCGCGTGCTCGAGCCGGCGCCGGGTCGCAATCTCTACGTCGGCTTGGAGCTTGGTGCGCCACTCATTCGCTAGAAGGGGTTCTCACCCCCGCTAGATTGCGGGCCAATGCCAAAGACCCAACCGTTTGAGATTCGCACCTCCCCCATTTCGGGTCGCGGTGCGTTCGCGACCCGCCTCATTAAGCAGGGCGAGCGCGTCATCGAGTACACCGGCGAGCGGATCACGCACGCCGAGGCCGACCGTCGCTACGACGACGAGTCGATGGATGAACATCACACCTTCCTGTTCACCATCTCCACGCGCACCGTGATTGACGCGACGCACGGCGGCAACGATGCGCGATTCATCAATCACTCCTGCGAGCCCAATTGCGAGACGGAGATCATCCGTGGGCGCGTCTGGATCTCGGCGATCCGCGACATCCAGCCGGGTGAAGAGCTGTACTACGACTACGCGTACGAGCGCAGTGGCGACGAGACCGAGGTGGACGAGAAGCTGTACAAGTGTCTCTGCGGCGCGCGGACCTGTCGGGGCTCGATTATGGAGCCGGTGAGCGTGTTTCAGGCGCGGCAACGGGCAGCGGCGCGCTCGCGCCGGGGTTAGGCGTTCGCCAGCGCGCTACGCCCCGAGCCACTCCCGCGACGCGTCCACGTCCTCGCGCGTGAGTTGGTGCCCAACGGGAGTCCACCGGAGCGTCACGTCGGCACCGCTCTCGCGCAGGATCTTCGCGAGGCGCTCGCTGTTCGCCGGCGGAATGATCGGGTCGCGCTCCCCCGCGGCAATGAACACCCGCGTGCCGGTGAGCGGCGCGGCCGGCGGCTCGTCCAGCGGGACCATCGCGCGGTAGAGCACCGCCTGACGCACGAGTCCCGGATACTTGAGTAAAAGCGCCGCCGCGATGTTGGCGCCGTTGCTGAAGCCTACCGCTGTGACCCCGTCAAGCGGAAAGCCGTACTGCGCCGACGCGGCGCGCACGAATGCGGCGAGCTGTTCCGTGCGGTCCAGCAGGTCCGGGACGTCGAACACGCCCTCCGCCAGGCGACGAAAGAACCGAGGCATTCCATTCTCGAGCACTTGCCCGCGCGGCGAGAGCAGGTTGGCCTCGCGGTCGAGCATATCGCCGAGGCCGATTAGGTCGTTCTCATCGCCGCCAGTGCCGTGGAGCAGCAGCAGCGTGCGCGCCGCACCCTCTCGCGGCTCCCAACGGTGCACAAAACCGAGGGCGTCACTCACGGCGCGGCCGGACCCCACACGCGCACGATGCGCGCGCTGGTGATCTTGTCGAGGTTCGGAAAGTTGGCCGCGAGATACGCCTCGCCCTCGGCGGTGATGCGGTTCTGCTGCGGGGCGTTCGCGCCGTCGCCGTAGCCCGTGAAGAGCGCGTCGATCGCGTCCATTCCGCGAATCACCTCGCCGATCGGCGGGAACCCAAGCCCGTCGAGCCGAGCGTTGTCGCGCAGGTTCACGAACATCTGCGTGGTGCGGGTGTTGGGGCCACCGCTCGCGAACACCAGCGTGCCGCGCCGATTGCTCTCGCGCACCGGATCGTCCTGAATCGTGCGCGTGCGCCACTGCGCCGTGGCCGCCGGATCGGCAGCGAGGCCGAACTGCACGACGAAGCCCTGGATCGACCGGAAGAATCGCGCGCCGTCGTAGTAGTTGGCGTGCACGGCCTCGTAGAACTGCCCGACGCCGAGCGGCGCCCAGTGCTTGCGCAGCATCACGTCCACGTCGCCCTTGCTCGTCGCGAGCCGCACGATGAACGAGTCGGGCACGACGCCGGGCGCGTACGTGTACGCCGGCGCCGGTGGCGTGGCGGGCGTGGATGTCGCGGAGGGGGTGCAGGCCGTGGTTGCAGAGACGGCGGCGGCAGCGAGGAGGCGGAGCGAGAGGCGCATCAGAGAATGTCGTCGCGCTTGGTCATCACGAGCACGCGGTCGCGCTCGCGCTGGCCGTTGCGATAGTGAAAGGGAACGGAGAGTTCGCGCGCCGAGCGCACGGTGCCGGCGAGCATCCGCAGGCCGCGGGTCTCGGGGTTGTCGTCGGGCGTGAAGCGGATGGTGGAGTCGCTCTGCGCCCAGGTGCCGGTGACGGTCATCGTCTGCAGCGGGGCCTGACGGCCGCGCGCGCGCGCCGACGCCGAATACAGCGTGCGGCGGAATCGCACCGATGCGCGGAACGTGTTGTCCTCGCGGAGGGCGAGGACCAGGCGGTCGAACTCGATCAGGTACTGCGTCCCGTCCTCGTCCACGACCTGGTCCTGCAGCGGCAGCGGCTCGCGATCGATCCGCGTGGCGAGGAAGCTGCCGATGGGGCCGCGCGCTGCCGATGCTGCGGGGGCACGAGCAGGCGGCGCCGGGCGCCGCTCTTGTGCCTCGGCGCTCCACGCGATTGCGACACTGAGGGCCGACACGAGCAGGGGTTGCACGCGCATTCGTGAAAGCTAGCGCGGAGCGCGACAATGGCACATTGCGCAGGTGGCGGGAGGATCCGCGCAGGGAGATGAGACGCCCGGCGCTACCCCGATGACACTGGTGCCTCGCGCGGTCGTATCCTCGCGCCGTGCTCGCCGCCATCCGTTCCGCCACCATCATCGGCATCGAAGCCTCGCCCGTCACCGTCGAGGTGGACGGTGCCTCCGGCCTCCCCGGCTGGACGATGGTCGGCCTCCCCTCAGGCTCGGTGAAGGAAGCGCGCGAACGCGTGGGTGCCGCGCTCGTCAACGCTGGATTCGCACTCCCGCCGCGCCGCTGGACGGTGAATCTCTCGCCCGCCGACATTCGCAAGGACGGCACCGCCTTCGACCTTCCGGTCGCCCTCGGGGTGCTCGTCGCCAGCGGACAACTCGCCGCCGACGCGGTGGAGGGACTGCTGTGTGCCGGTGAGTTGGGGCTCGACGGCTCGATTCGCGGCATTCGCGGTGCGCTGCCACTCGCGCGCGCGGCGCGCACTCAGGGCGCGCGTGCGCTGGTGCTGCCCGCCGCCAACGCGGCCGAGGCAGCGTTGTTGCGCGATGTCACCATCGCACCCTGCGACTCGCTCGCCGCGCTTGTTGAGCATCTGCGGGCCGGGACGCTGCCACAGTTCGTACTATCGGTGCCTGCGACCACCGAGCGATTCGATCCCTGCTTCAGCGAGGTCGTCGGTCAGCCGCTCGCCAAACGGGCGCTCGAAATCGCGGCCGCGGGCGGGCATAACGTGCTGCTCATCGGTCCGCCCGGGGCGGGCAAGACGATGCTGGCGCGCCGCCTGCCGTCCATCCTGCCCGCGCTCGACGATGATGCGCTCCTCGAAGTCGTCGCCGTGCACAGTGTCGGCGGCATTCTGGCCAGCGATCGCGCGCCGGCGCGGACGCCGCCGTTTCGCGCGCCGCATCACACGATCTCGCTCCCGGGCCTCATCGGTGGCGGACCGGGGCCGCGTCCGGGCGAGGTTTCGCTCGCCCACCGCGGTGTGCTCTTCCTTGACGAGCTGCTGGAGCTGCCGCGCTACGTGCTCGACGCAATGCGGCAACCGCTCGAGGATGCGCGCGTCACCATCGTGCGCGCGAGCCAGTCGGTGAACTTTCCCGCGCGGTTCCTGCTGGTGGGCGCGGCCAATCCGTGCCCCTGCGGTCACGAAGGCGAACCCACGTCCCGATGTCGTTGTTCGGCGGCAGATATTCTGCGCTACCGCGCGCGACTCTCCGGCCCGCTCGCCGACCGCATTGACCTCCACGTGCGCATCGGGGCGGTCTCGCTGGCCGCGCTGGGGCAGATGTCGCGTGAGGAAACGAGCCAAACGATTCGTACGCGCGTCCTCGCCGCGCGCGAGCGCCAGGCGGAGCGCTACCAAGTGCTGCCGGGTGTACGGCAGAACGCGGAGGCGCCCGGGCGCTGGCTGCAGCAGCACGGCGCGCTCGCGCCCGAGGCGCGTTCGCTGTTGGCCGAAGTCGCCGAGCGCTTGCGGCTCTCGGCGCGCGCGTTCCACCGGGCGCTCCGCGTGGCGCGCACCATTGCCGATCTCGACGGCGAGCCGCTGATCGCGCCAGGCGCCGTTGCCGAGGCGCTCCTGTTTCGAGGCGCCGACTCGCAGGGAGGTGGGTGACCGCGATAGCTTGGGCGCATTCCCTCGACCCTACGGAGTCCGATGCGTCCGCTCGCTTTCGCCGCCGTCGTCGCCCTTGTCTCCGCGCCGCTACACGCACAGCAGGCGCCCGCCTACGATCTCCTCATCACCAATGGCCGCGTGGTGGACGGTACCGGCGCCGCGTGGTTCTACGGCGACGTGGCGGTGAAAGGCGACCGCATCGTGGCCGTCAGACCGCGGGGCGCGCTCGCGCCGTCCTCGGCGCGCGAAGTCGTGGACGCGAGCGGGATGGTCGTGGCTCCGGGCTTCATTGACATCCAAGGTCACAGCGGCTGGTTCCTGCTCTACGGCGACTCACGCGTCATCGGAAAGGTGTCGCAGGGCGTGACGACCGAGATCTTGGGCGAGGGCAATACGCCGGCGCCGCTGCATCCCACCCGTTCACTCGCGCCCAACGCTGATGCGCTGCAGCGCAGCTTTGCCGAGCCGCGTGGATTCGCCAATTGGCTCGCGGCGATCGAGCAGCGAGGAATGAGCCTCAACGTCGGCTCGTTCGTCGGCGCTTCGACCATTCGGTCGTATGGGATGGCCGCACGAGCCGGCCGGGCCGGGCCCGCGGAGCTGGCGGATATGCAGGGCGCCGTCGCGCGGGCAATGCAGGACGGCGCGTTCGGCTTGGCGAGCGCGCTGATCTATCCGCCGGGCGTCTTCGCGGACACCGACGAGCTTATTGCTGTCTCTCGCGCGATGCGGCCGTTTGGCGGGCTCTACATCACGCATATGCGTTCCGAGGGCGACCAGCTGCTCGAAGCCGTGGACGAGGCCATCCGCATCGGGCGCGAAGCCGACGTGCCGGTCGAGATCTATCACCTGAAAGCCAGCGGCCCGCGCAACTGGGCTCTGGGTCCACAGGCCATCGCGCGCATTGATGCCGCGCGCGCGCAGGGGCTCGACGTGCAGGCGAATATGTATCCGTATCCCGCGGGCGCGACCGGACTGACTTCCTGCCTCCCGCCCGCGGCGCAAGAGGACAATCGCCTCTTCGTGCGGCTCGGCGACCGCCGCGAGCGGCAACGCATCCGCGCCGAGATCGAACGGCCGACCTCCGTGTGGGAGAACCTCTGCACGCTGTCGGGGCCCGAGAATGTCCTCATCGCGCGCCTGACTGTTGACTCGCTGCAGCGCTTCTCCGGGATGCGACTCAGCCAGATCGCGGCCGCGCGCGGCACGGACTGGATCGAGACCGCCTTCACGCTCATCGCCGCCGAACGCAGTCGCGTCGAGACGATCTACTTTATGATGAGCGACGAGAACGTCGCGCTGAACCTGCGGCAGCCGTGGATCAAGATCGGCACCGACGCCGGCGGCCCCAACCCCGAGACCGCGACCGGACTCGTGCATCCGCGTGCCTACGGCACGTATCCGCGCATCCTCGGGCGCTACGTGCGCGACGAGGGCGTCCTCACGCTCGAGGACGCCGTGCGCAAGATGACGTCTGCCACGGCGCGTCGCATTGGACTGACCGATCGCGGAGTGCTCGCGGCCGGAATGTTCGCCGACATCGTGATCTTCGACCCGGCCACCATCCGTGACAACGCGACCTTTGAGCGACCCCATCAGGTCTCGTCGGGCATCGTCGCCACCTATGTCAACGGCGTCGCGGTCTGGCGCAACGGTCGGCACACGGATGCCAAGCCCGGCCGCATCGTGCGGGGCCCCGGCACCGGACGCGCGGCACCCTGATTCGCATCGCGTGGTGAGGGACTAGTTTTCCGGTACGAATGACCTCCTCCACCGCTCCCGACACGGACCACGCAGCGTTGCTCGAGAAGGAGCGCGCACTGCTGGCGTGGTTGCGCGCCCAGGGTTCGGTGCTCGTCGGCTACTCCGGCGGCGTGGACTCGGCCTACCTCGCGGCCGTCGCACGCGAGGCGCTGGGGCCGGAGCGGATGCTCGCCGTCATTGGTCGCAGCGCGTCCTACCCAGCGGTGCAGTGGGAGACGGCTCGGCGCGTCGCCGACGAGTTCCGCATCCCGGTGCGGGAAGTTGACACCGACGAGCTCGCCGATCCGCGCTATGCGGCGAACCCCACGAACCGCTGCTACTTCTGCAAGACGGAGCTGTGGTCACGCCTGCTGCCGGTTGCCACGTCGATGGGTTTCGCAGTTGTGGTCGATGGCACCAACGCCGACGATCGGTTGGACCACCGGCCCGGCGCCAAGGCCGCGCAGGAGCGCGGCGTGCGCAGCCCGCTCGCGGAGTTGGGGTTCACCAAGGACGAGATTCGCGCCCGCTCGCGTGCGCGCGGGCTGCCCACCTGGAGCCAGCCGTCCTCACCCTGTCTCTCGTCGCGGCTGCCGTACGGCACGGCGGTGACCCCGGCGCGCCTGCAACGGATCGAGCGCGCCGAGGCCGCCTTGCGTGCGCTCGGCGTGCAGGGCGACCTGCGCGTCCGCGACTTCGGGATGACCGGACGCGTCGAGATGGCGCGTGCGGAGCTCGAGGCCTGGGCGACGCCCGCTGGACGCGCGCGGCTCGAGCGCGCGGTGCGGGACGCCGGCTTCGACGAGGTGGAGTTGGACCCGCGCGGCTTCCGCTCGGGAGCCCTCAACGTGCTCGCGGGCATCGCGGGAGGCACCTGAATGTTGTTCGGCTGCGTCGGGCGCATCGGTTGCGCGATCGTGCTGCTCATCCTCGGGGCGCTGGGCTGGCACTTCCGTGACCGCTGGCTGCCCGAGGTGAAGAGGCGCCTCGGCCGCATTGAGGTAGAGAAGGTCGTGTACGCGCCGCCGCCACTGCACTACACCATCGTCGGCTGATGTCGCGCCGCGTCCTGATCGTCGACGACGAGCCGAACATTCGCGGCGCGCTCGGGCAGTTGCTGGAGTACGAGGGCTACGA
>CAYPYY010000004.1:20690-62020 GCA_964414995.1 uncultured Gemmatimonas sp. | reverse complement strand
GCGTGCGGACAGCGCTCCTTGATGCGCCAGGTGGCCTCGATGTACGCCAGCGCGTAACGGTCGTGCTCCTCAATGCCCGTGGCGATCGCGAAGATGTTCGGGTCGAAGATGATGTCCTCGGGCGGGAAGCCCACGCGCTCCGTCAGCAGGCGATACGCGCGCTCGCAGATGGACACCTTGCGCTCCACGGTGTCCGCCTGCCCCTGCTCGTCGAAGGCCATCACGATGACCGCGGCGCCGTAGCGACGCACGAGCGTGGCCTGCCGCAGGAACTCGGCCTCGCCTTCCTTCAGCGAGATCGAGTTGACGATGCCCTTGCCCTGCACGCAGCGCAGGCCGGCCTCGATCACGTTCCACTTGGACGAGTCGATCATCACCGGCACCTTGGCGATGCCCGGCTCGGACGCCACGAGGTTGAGGAAGCGCGTCATCGCCGCCTCGGCGTCGAGCATTCCCTCGTCCATATTGACGTCGATGATGACGGCGCCCGCCTCGACCTGCTGTCGCGCGACTTCCAGCGCCTGGTCGTAGTGCCCACCGATGATCAGCTCGGCGAACTTCTTGGAGCCCGTGACGTTGGTGCGCTCGCCGACGTTCACGAAGTTTGACTCGGGGCCGATGACGAGTGGCTCGAGGCCGCTCAAGCGGAGCCGCTTCGGGATTTCCGGAATGCGCCGCGGCGCGAGATCACGCACCGCCTCGCCGATCGCCCGGATGTGCGCCGGCGTCGTGCCGCAGCAGCCGCCGACGACGTTCACGAGCCCGGCCTCCGCGAACTCGCGTAGGATCGACGACGTGTAGTCGGGCGTCTCATCGTAGCCGCCCATCTCGTTCGGCAGCCCGGCGTTCGGGTGCACGGTGACGTAGCAGTCCGCGATGCGCGACAGCTCCTGCACGTACGCCCGCAGGTCCTTGGCGCCGAGCGCGCAGTTGAGGCCGACGGAGAAGGGCTTGGCGTGCATCACCGAGTTCCAAAACGCCTCCGTGGTCTGGCCCGTGAGCGTGCGGCCCGACGCGTCGGTGATGGTGCCGGAGATCATCACCGGCACCCGCATCCCGCGCTGCTCGAAGACCTGCTCGACGGCGAAGATCGCGCCCTTGGCGTTCAGTGTGTCGAAGATCGTTTCGATGAGGATGACATCGGCGCCACCATCGAGCAGACCTTCGGTGGCCTCGACGTAAGCCTCGACGAGCTCGGTGAAGACGATGTTGCGCGCGCCGGGATCGTTGACGTCGGGCGAGAGTGACGCAGTGCGGTTGAGCGGCCCGAGCACACCGGCCACCCAGCGCGGCCGCCCATCGCGCGCCTCGAACTCATCGCAGATGCGCCGCGCCAGCCGCGCCCCCTCGACGTTCAGCTCGCGCACGACCTCCTGCATCCCATAGTCGGCCATCGAGATGCGCGTCGAGTTGAACGTCGCCGTCTCAATGATATCCGCGCCCGCCTCGAGATACGCGCGGTGAATCCCCCCGACGACATCCGGCCGTGTCAGGATGAGCAGGTCGTTGTTGCCCTTGAGGTCCCGCGGCCAGGCCGCGAACCGTGCGCCCCGGTAGTCCGCTTCGGTCAGCCCGTAGGTCTGCACCATCGTCCCCATCGCCCCGTCGATGAGGAGGAGCCGCCGCGCGGCCTCCGAATGCAGTAGGGCAATTCGCTCTTCCCGCTTCATCGCGGTCGCAGTCCGAGGATGTGGCAGATCGCGTACGCCAGGTCCGCTCGGTTCAGCGTGTAGAAGTGAAACTCCGTCACGCCCGCCTGCGCGAGCTGCTGCACCTGCTCCGCCACCAGCGACGCCGCGATGAGCTTGCGGGTCTCCGCATCGTCCTCGAGGCCCTCGAAATGCCTGGCAAACGCCGCGGGGACGGAGGCACCGGCCGTCTTGGCGAACTTCGCGGTCTGCGTGAAGTTCGTGACCGGCATAATGCCGGGCACGATCGGCGCGGTGATGCCCGCCTTGCGCGCGCGATCCACGAACCGCAGGTAGCTCCAGTTGTCGAAGAAGAACTGCGTGATCGCGCGCGTGGCGCCGGCGTCGAGTTTGCGCTTGAGGTTGTCGAGGTCCGCCTGCGGCGACGCGGCCTCGGGATGCACCTCGGGATACGCCGCGACGGAGAGCTCGAAGTCGTGGCGGCGGCGCAGGCCCTCGACCAGCTCGGCGGCGTACGCGTAGCCGCCGGGCGTGGGGTGGTAGGGTTGCTCGCCACCGGGGATGTCGCCGCGGAGCGCGACCACGTGACGGACGCCGGCGTTCCAGTAATCGTCGGCGACCGCGTCAATCTCCTCGCGCGTCGCGGCCACGCAGGTCAGGTGCGCCGCCGGCACCAGCGCCGTCTCGCGCAGGATGCGATGCACCGTGTGGTGCGTGCGCTCACGCGTGCTGCCGCCGGCGCCGTAGGTCACCGAGACGAAGCGCGGCGCCAACGGTGCCAGCCGCTGGATCGAGCGCCACAGCGTGGCCTCCATCTCCGCGGTCTTGGGCGGGAAGAACTCGAACGATACTTGGAACGGCGAGCTGGATGCGGTCACGGGAATGGCGGAAAACACGAATGCCCGATGCGACGAGGCGCACCGGGCTGGCGCTTTAGCTGAATGTTTTACGTGGCCGCAAGTTGCCTCGAAATCGCCACGGGGAACGGTTGTGCCTTATATCCTATTATCCGGATGAAGGGATGGCAAGGGGCAGGCCCCACGGCCCTCGCTCACGCTGGCAACGCCAGGGCACCGCTCCCAGATTGCCGAGTCCGCTGGAGCAGGAGCGTCAATGACCACCTCGGAAACGCCTCCCGTTGAGATCGCCCCGGCGTTGCTCTTCGACGCCCTCGATGTGGGCTACTGGCAGGTGGCGGCCCACCTCAAGCAGTTCTTCATCTCCCGGCGCGGCCGCGAACTGTACGGCGTTGAGGGGGAGTCGAGTCGGCCGCTCGTGGACCGGGTCCGCGCCTGCGTGGATCCCAGCGACCTCGAGCGCGTGCGGCTGCAGGTGCTCGATTCCATCGGTCGGCGCGAACCGTTTCACTTTGACGTCGCCGTCACGCGCGAGAACGACGGGGCGCGCCGCGTGCTGCGGGTGCGCGGGCGCACCATCGCCGAGGGCCCGCTCGCAGGATTCACCGTCGGCACCCTTGTGGATGTCACCGACGAGGTGCGAGCGCTGGCCGAGCTCGCGGCGACGCGGCTACAGCTGGAGGCCGCCGAGCGCATTGGCGAAACCGGCAGTTGGAGCTGGGAGCTCCGCACCGGCGAGATGCGGTGGTCGCGCGAGGCGTATCGCATCGCCCACGTCCCGCCCGACCGGCAGCCCAGCTTTGAGCTCGTGCTGGCGATGGCCGTGGACGAGGAGCACCGACGGGAGTTCGAGTCGCGGGTGCGCAACGCACTCGAGCACGGTGTCGCCTACGACTTCGAGATGCCGGCGCGCCTCCCCAACGGCCGCCTCATCGTGCTGCACACGCGCGGCGCGATCGAGCGCGACGAGTCCGGCGCCGCGATTCGAATGGTCGGCACGATGCGCGACGTCACGGCCGCGCGCACGGCCGAGCGCGAGCTGCTCGAGCGCGAAGCCCGCTTCCGCCTGCTCGCCGAGTCGTCGCCCAACGGCGTCTTCCTCACTAACGAGTCCGGCGCGACGACCTACGCGAGCGCGCGACTCCTCGACTGGTTCGACCTCACACTCACCGACTTCGCGGAAGGCCGCTGGATAGACCGGCTGCACCCCGACGACCGCGACGCCGTCGCGGCCTGGGGCGCCGATCCGGACGAGCGGCGCCGCCCCTTCCGCCACAGCTACCGCATCGTCGTGGGTGGCGAGACGCGGTTCCTGCGCATCCGCACCGAGCCGCTCTTCGCACCCGGCGGCGAGCTGCTGGGCCACGTCGGTTCCGTCGAGGACGCCACCGCCGAACATCGCGCGGCGGCGGAGCGCGCGCAGCTCGAGGAGCGCGTGCAGCAGGCTCGCAAGCTCGAGTCGGTCGGCCTCTTGGCCGGCGGCATCGCCCACGACTTCAACAATCTCCTCGTCGGCGTGCTCGCGAACGCCTCTTTTGCGCGGGAGATGGTGGGGAGCGACGGTCCCACGGCCGAGGCGCTCTCGGACATCGAACGCTCGGCGCTGCGGGCGGCCGAGCTCACGAGGCAACTGCTCTCGTACGCCGGACGGGCGAGCGTTCGGCGCGAGGTCATCGACATCGCGGAGATGGTCACGGAACTCCCGGGGCTTCTCGGGGCCCGTGTCCCACCGTCGGTCGAGTTCACCGTCTCGCTGGCAACAGCCCAGGCCCGCGTGCTCGGCGACCGCACGGAGCTGCGTCAGGTCGTGATGAACCTCATCACCAACGCGGTGGACTCGATTCGCGGCCCCGGTCGCGTCCGCGTCGTCGTGGCGCGCGAGCACTGCACACGCGAGCGGCTCGCCGCCTGCGTGCTCGGCGCCGAGCGTGCCGAGGGCGAGTACGTCACGGTGTCGGTGGAGGACAGCGGCAGCGGAATGCCGAAGGACGTGATGGACCGAATGTTCGATCCCTTCTACTCGACCAAGGGCACGGGGCGCGGACTCGGACTGGCGGCAACGCTCGGGCTGCTCAACAGCCACGCGGGCTGCGTATCGGTGCAGTCGCGGCCAGACGAGGGAACCCGCGTACGCGTCTTGTTGCCGGCCTCGGATGACGCCGTGCCGGCGCAAGCGCTCGAGCCGGAGTCGGGACCGTCGTCGCTGGGGCAGGGGCTCCTGCTGCTGGCGGACGACGATCTCGCCGCCCGCACCGCCGCCCGCCGGGTACTGCAGCGCACCGGCTACCGCGTCATCGAAGCGGAGGACGGTGCGCAGGCGGTCGCGCGGTTTGAGGAGCGCGCGGGAAGGTGGGCCTGCGTGGTCCTCGACCTCACGATGCCGGTGATGACCGGCGATGTCGCGCTCAAGGAGATCCGGGCGCGGGATGGCGACGTTCCGGTGCTCATCATTTCCGGCTACGCGCCTGAGGACGTCGCGGCACGCGTTCACTCGATGGAACGAGTGCAAGTATTACAGAAGCCCTACTCCTCGGCGGAACTCCTGCGCGCCATCGAGGTCGCACGCGGCGGCTCAGGCCGGCCGACGGGAACGTAGCTAGCCCACGACGGGGAACGGAGTTAGGCACCCTTGCGGAGCGGGTGCGCAGGCGGGACATTCAGCGACGCCGAACGGGTGAACTTTCGCTCCGGCCGCCTGCGCTCCGCCCCCCTTCAATGTCTGACGACCAGCCGCCCGCAACGCCAGCCGATTCGACCGGGGCAGAAGACTCGGTAGCGCCGATCCGTGAATCGCGCAGCGCGGACCCCGTGATGGTCCGCCTTCGCGAGATCACCGACGGCGAGTACAACGTCGAGAAGGAGCTCGGTCGCGGCGGAATGGCGACCGTGTACCTCGCGCACGACATCGCGCTCGACCGCAAGGTCGCCATCAAGGTGATGTCGTCAGATCTGTTCAACGCTGGCGATGTCCTCGTGGACCGTTTCCTCCGCGAGGCGCGCACCGGCGCCCGGCTGAACCACCCGCACATCATCCCGGTCTACGCGATCCGTCAGGCGCGCGACCTGATCTTCTTCGTGATGAAGTTCATCGACGGCAAGCCGCTCGATGACGTCATCCGCGGCAGCGGCCCGCTGCCGATTCCGCTGGTCTCGCGCGTGATGGCGCAGGCCGCCGACGCACTCGGCTACGCGCACCGCAACGGCATCGTGCACCGCGACGTGAAGCCCGGCAACCTGATGCTCGACAAGGAAGGCTGGGTCGTGCTCACCGACCTGGGCATCGCGAAGGTGCAGGAGGTGTCGTCGCTCACCGCCACCGGGTCGGCCATCGGCACGCCGACGTATATGAGCCCGGAGCAGAGCAGCGGCTCCAAGGCGACGACGGGGGCATCGGATCAGTACTCGCTGGGCTGCGTCGCGTTCGAGATGCTTTCCGGCCGTCCGCCCTTCCAGGGCGACTCGGTGGTCGCGCTGATCTTTCAGCATCACGCCGAGCCGCCGCCGCCGCTGCATCAACTGCGGCCGGATTGTCCGCCGGAGATCGTGTCCGCGATCTCGCGGATGCTCGCCAAGGCGCCCGAGGATCGCTTTGGCAGTATGGAGGAGGTCGCACAGATCTTCCGCGAGGCTTCGAGCGGTGACGAGGAGGAGTTCCGGCTGTTGCTCCGCGCCTTCGCCACCGGTGGCGACTCGGGCGATGTGGTGAAGCGCATCAACACGCCGCGGACGCCCGCGGCGCGCCCGTCGCAGGCGGCGCAGGTGCGCACGCCGTCGCGTCCGAGTGCGCGCGAGGTTTCGGTCAACACGACGAGTATGACCCCCGTGCCGCGCGCGAGCACGCCCGCACTCGGCGGCGCGCCGGTCCCTCCGATTACCAACCCTGGCGCCGGCGCGCCGACGAGCGCGCAGAACTGGCCGCGGACGCTGCTGCGTCCGCCCGAGCAGGCGCGCGTCACCGCGCGCAGCTTCCGGATGCCCGGCATCCTCACGCTGATGGTTGTCGGATTCTTCGGCTGGTACTTCCTGACGCCGGGGCTCGGAGACCTCGAGTCCACCACGCCGCAGCTCACGGCGCTGATGCAGCTGCGGCAGGAAGAAGCCGAAGCCGCGGTGCGGCGCGGCCAGGCGCCGGGCGCCGAGGGCAGTTGCGAGGGAATCCGCAACGACCTGCCGACGTGTCGCAAGCAGTTGCCGGTGCCGCTCGGCGATATCGCCGAGCCGATGCGCGAGGCCACGGTGCTCGCCGTGGACACGTTGTTCAATGCGCGGCAAAGCGCCGACTGGTCTATGATGCGGATGACGGCCGGCTATCCGCGCGCGGCGTTCGAGTTCGGCAACAGCGTGGACCGCAGCGACCTGTTTGCGGTGATTCCGCAGGTGCCGAACAAGATGGACGTGATCGGCCGCTCGGGTTCGCTGACGCAGCGCTTGGCGCAGGTGCTGTTCTATCCGCCGGATGACGGCCTTTTCCGGAAGGCGCGCGAAATCACGGTGTCCAACCGGATCGCGAAGAAGCTCACGAAGGATCGCATTCTTGAGCTGTACTTGAATACCGCGGAGTTCGGGCCTGGCCTCTACGGTGTCGAGGCGGCCGCACAGGCGTATTTCAACGTGTCGGCCAAGGCGCTGAATCGTGCGCAGGCGGCCACGCTCGCGGCGACGCTGGCGACGCCCCGCACGTCGAACCCCCGCACCGAGCCCGCGGCGATGCGCCGTCGGCAGGCGCTGATCCTGCGGCGCCTCAACGGCGAGGCCGTGGCGATTCCGTCCGACATCGCCAGCGGTGACTCCGCCTCGCGTGCGCCCTGACAAGCGGTGGCGGCGACTCCTCGTCGCCGTAATCTGCATCGTGGCTGTGGCGGGCTGTGCCGCACGCCAGCAACTGTGGATCTTCACGGCGCCGTGGGACGCGCGCAGCGATTCGGTGCTGGCGTCAGGCGTCGCGCCCCGCGCCACCATCGTCAGTGGCTGGCTGAGTCTCGACACGCTGGACGGGATGCCGACGTCGCTGTTTGCCGATGCCGCCAAGGCCGATTCGACGCGCCGCGGTCCGCGCTTTGCCTTGGTCACGAGCTATCGGGGCGAGCGCTTCCACCCGGAGACGGTGCGTCGGCTCGGGGCCGACGCCGCGCAGCGGGAGCGCGTGGCGAATGCGCTGGCGCTGCTCGTGCGGAGTGGCGGCTACACCGGCGTAGTGTTGGACCTCGAGGCGCTGGAGGCGGGTGACACTAGCGCCCTCGCGGCGGTCAGCGCGGCGCTCGCGGGCGGAGCGCGCCGGGGCGGCGCCCGCGTCGTGGCCATCGCCGTGCCGGCGCTCGATACGGTCGCCTATGCCGCGCGCCACCTGCTGCCCGCCGTGGACCACCTGCTCGTGATGCTCTACGACCTGCACTGGAGCGGCTCCGACGCGGGGCCGGTGGTCGCGCGCGACTGGGCGCGCGACGCCCTGGCCCGCTGGGTGACGGCGGCCGGTCCGGACCGTGTGGTTGCCGCGCTCCCAGTGTATGGTTATCGCTGGCGGACTGGTGCGCCCACCGACGTGGTCGGGTGGAGCGATGTTCAGGCCTTGGCCACGCGCGCGGGCACGCGCGCCGTGCGCGATACGGCTTCGGGCTCGCTCCGACTGCGACTCAGCGACGGTGACGATGCTTGGCTCGCGGATGGCCCGCTGGTGGGGCAGATGGCCGCGGACGCCCGCGCGCTGGGCGTGCGCACCGTGGCGCTCTGGCGACTTGGACTGGAAGATCCGGCGGTGTGGACCGCCCTAGGAGTGCGATGACGACGTTCACCAAGAGCGGCCTGGCGCCGCTCGACCGGCAGATTGGCGGCTTCGTGCCGGGACGACCCTACATCATCTCGGGGAACCCGGGCACGGGAAAAAGCTGTGCCTGCCTCGAGTTCATCGATGCCGGGGTGCAGCAGGGTGAACGCGGCCTCATCCTCACGCACGACGATCCCGGCGACCTCCTCGACTCGGCCGAGTTCCTGGGCATCGACCTCGGCGAGTCGCTGCTGAACGACCGCGTGCGGATGGTGACGTTCCAGCTCGATTTCATCCGCCGCTTTATGCGCGCCGCCTCGCCCACGCTGGCATTCGAGGAGCTGCTCCGCCACATCGGTGACGAGCCGGTGCAGCGCGTGAGCATCGACTCGATCGTGCCCTTCCTCGAGGGCGGCGGTGCGGGCTCGCAGGCGGTGTTCGCGCTGGTGGACTTTCTCGACGCGATCCAGGCGACAGCGGTCATCACGTATCCGGGCGATCTCGCCGGGCTGTACGATCAACGCCTGGAACCGCTGCTGCAGCGCGCGGGCGGCGTGTTCCACCTGCAGGCGTCGGAGCACGGACGCCGCCGCGGCTACCTGAATATCCGCAAGCTGCGCCATCAGGCGCCGTCCGTGGCGCCGGTGCGCTATAAGATCGATCCCGGCTTCGGCTACGCGCAGGACGGCGAGCCGAACGTGAAGGAAGACACGCTGATCGAGGAGCTGCGCCGTCGCCTGCTGATCGTGCGGCTGGGCGCGCCGTTCCCCGAGTCGCTCAAGGCCACGCTGGAGGCGCGGTTCAGCGTCACCGTGCGGGCCTCGGTGCCGCCGCAGTTCGCCGACACTATCCGCGACGGCATCGGCGCGCTGATGCTGGTCGTGCAGCGCGACACGCTCGAGGACGCGCTGCAGCACGTGCGCCAGCTGCGCTCGGCGGATGTGCGCACGCCGGTCGTGCTCATCACGCCGTTCCACCTGCGCGCCAGCGACCGGACGCGCGCCCTGCGCGCCGGCGCCGACGACTTTCTCAGCGCGAATCTCTCCGAGCCCGAGTTCATCGAGCGACTGCGCGGCATCGTGCGGCGCGGGCGGTCCAAGGCGCAGGCCTCGCGCGACCAGGGGATCCCTGCGGTGCTCCAGCCCGTCGACGAGGGCGGCCGCTACCAGCTCTTCGACCAGGACGGCTTTGCGGCGACGCTGCAGTCGGTGGTGAGCTCGGTGCGGGATCCGTTCTTCTCGGTGCTGCGTATCAGCTCGCCCGGCGGCGATACGCAGGCCTTGGCGGCGCTGATGATTCGCATCCTGCGCGTGGACAGCGGCGACTTCGCCGGCGTGAATCACGAGAGCGTGCTCGCGTACCTCGAGGGTGCACGCCCCAGCGACCTCACCGGCCTGTTGCAGCGCATTGACACGCAGTGGGAACAGGAAGGCGGCCCGCCGCTGCAGGCGGAGCAGTACGGCTTCCCGAATGACGCGGACCGGATGTACGCGGCCCTCGGCCTTACCTCCACCTAGATGCAGCCCAAGAAGTCGTCCGGCGGCTACGCAATCGCCTTTGCGGTGGGACTCGCAGCAATGACGATGGCCGCGCTTGGCGCCTTCTGGCAGGTGACCGGCAGCGAAGTGAAGCGAAGCGCTGCCGAGGCGGCCGAGCGGAATCGGCCACCGCCGCCACCGGTGGTGGATACGTCGCCCGGCTGGCAGCCCACGCCCGAGGCGGCGATGCTTGACTCGGTCTTCGTGCTGCGGAACGAGGGCCGCCTGAGCGAGGCGCTCGAGGTGCTCGAACGCTGGCTCAAGGAGAATCCGTTGGATCGTCCGCGCCGCCTCGACGCTGCCCGCCTTGCCTTCGAGGCCGAGCGACGCGAACGCGGCGTGACGCACTATCGCGCCTACCTCGCCTCCGGTGACGACCGCGAGGTCTTGCGCGAAGCCGTGCGACGCATCGTGGCCGAGCTGCCACCGGCTGTGGCCCGCAAGTCACTCGCGAGTATGCTCCGCGTGGACGACGACGAGTACACGGTACGCATCGGGCTCGCGCGCGCGACGGCGGACGCAGAGGATCCGGTGGGCGCCGACACGCTGCTGCGTCCGATCCCGCCGCGCTGGGACCCGGCGATCGACGCGTTCCGCCTGATGGTGCGTCGGGCACAGACTCCCGATATCCCGACCGCCGAGCGCTGGGTCGAGGAGTACCCGGAAGAAGTGCTGTATCGCCTCGTGCTGGCGCGCTCGCTGAGCCGCGCGGGCCAGCCGGCGCGGGCGCTGCCGCACTACTTGGCTGCGGTGGCCGCCGATACTTCACTCGACCTGCGCGAGGAGGCGGCCGATGTCGCCGTCGCCGCCGAGAGCCTGAACACAGCGTCGCTGCTCCTGCAGGACGTGCTCGGCCGCGATCCGTCGCGCGATCGCGCGCTGCTCGCCTATGGACGCACCCGTGCGCGCCTCGGCGACAATCAGGAGGCGGTGCGCGCGTTCGAAGTCATTATGGGGCGCAATCCCGACGAGGCGTTGTTCAACGAAGCCCGCGGTGTGCTCTTCGAGGTGAACGACGTCAGCCTCACGCTGCCGCTCTTGGCGCGGCTCGTGGCCTTCCGGCCGGAGGACGACGCCCTGCGACTGCGTTACGCGCAAGATCTCGAGCGCACGCGCGCGTTTCCGCAGGCCGAGGTGCAGTACGACACGCTGCTGATGCGCGCGCCGACCGCAGCCCTCTTTCTCACACGCGCACGCGTTCGGGTGGCGCAGAACAACCTCGAGGGCGCAATTGCCGACGCTGCAGCCTCGGAGGGCCGCGAGCCGTCGGTGGACGCCGCGTTGATGCAGGGCGACATCCACCGCTGGCGGCAGGAGCGCGAGCTCTCACGCCTGGCGTACGATCGCGCGGCGGCGCTCGCGCCCAATGATCCGCGGGTGGCGGAGTCTCGCCGGCTCCTTGCGGTGCAGCGTCGCGATGCGCTGACCTACGAGCCGGCCTTCGGGAAGACAGCGAGCACCAACGCGCTGGGCGACTCGGATGGGTTTGAGTCGTTCCTGTTCCGCGCACAGTATGGCGCCGCACCATTGGCGGACGAGACTGTGCTGCTCGCCGGCGCCGAGCTGCGACGCGCGACGGGCGCGTTGGGGTTGCCGCTCAACGGGTTCGGCGGGGACATCGGCGTGTCGCGGCATCTCGGGCGCTTCACGCTGCTCGGGCGCGTCGGTGCCGTGGCCTTCGACGGCGGGTCACCGTCGCCGACGTTCCTGCTGGAGCTCACGGAGGCGACGCAGACGCGTTCGTTCCGCGTCTCGCTCGGGCGCCAGCCCGCGTATGAGTCGTTGCGCTCGGGCGACGTGCTGGCGGCCGACGACGTGCGCGCGGCAACGACGGTGCTGAGCAGCCTGAGCCAGCAGCTCAGTGCGCGCACCGACATCTACGTGCAGGCCGATCACGCGCGGCTCGGCGACGGCAACGGCCGCAGCGTCGTCGCAGGCGCTGTGCGTCGGCAGATGGGCGGGCCGTGGGCGCTGCTCTACACCGCGAGTGGCGCAACCTTCGCGAGCGGTACCGTGGACTACTGGTCACCGACGTTCTTCATCACGCAGGGCGTGGCCGTGGATGCGCGTCGCGATCGCCCGCGCGGCTGGTCGCTTGGCGCGCGGCTCGCGCCCGCCATCGCGTGGTCGAAGGAGACAGCGCCGGGCCGGCCCACCAGCGTCCAGTCGGCGCTCCAGGCTACGCTGTCCACCGATGCCACGTGGCGCGCCGACGGCATCGAGTTAAGCGTCTTCGCCGGCTACGGTCAGGATCGCGCGGGCACCTACGCGGCGGCCTTCGGCGGGCTCCGCGCTCGGGTGACGCGATGATCGGCGCCACCATCAAGGACACGCTTCGTCTGGGGCTGGGCATCGCGACGCTGCTGGTCGCCGTGATCGGCGGCGTGTATCTCGCTTGGCGCATCCTGGGGCAGACCGATTCACTGATGTACGTCGGCACGTTCCTGATGAGCTTGGGCGTGCTGATGGGGCTGGTCGTCCGCTACCTCGCGTTTATGTGGCTGGGCTATCTGCACCAGGTCGAGCAGACGGCGCGCGGCGACGCCAAGGGGCAGGTGCTCTGGCCGCCGGTGACCATCATCGTTCCGGCGTACAACGAAGGCCCGGTGATCGAGGCCTCGGTGCGCTCGCTGCTGCAGCTCGACTACCCGGCCTACGAGATCCTCGTGGTGGACGACGGTTCGACCGACGACACCCGCGAGCGCGTCGCGCCGCTCGAGGGTCGCCACGGCGATGTGACGGTGCGCCTCGTGAGCAAGCTCAATGGCGGCAAGGCCAGCGCGCTCAACACCGGCATCGCGCTGGCGCGGCACGACTACGTGCTGTGTATGGATGGCGACTCCAAGCTCGAGTCGCAGGTGCTGCGCGTGGCGATGCCGCATTTCGCCAAGAGCCACGTGGCCGCGGTGGCGGGCAACGTGAAGGTGATCAACCGCGACACGCACCTCGCGCGCTTCCAGGCGCTGGAGTACATCGAGGGGCTGAATATGGCGCGGCGCGCGCAGGGTTTCGTGCGCGTGGTGAACATCATCCCCGGGCCGATCGGGCTCTTCCGGCGCAGCGTGCTGCAGGAGGTCGGCGGCTACGACCGCGACACCTTCGCCGAGGATGCGGACCTGACGCTCAAGATCCTCGCCTCGGGCTGGCACATCGTGTACGAGGACCGCGCCATCGCGTGGACCGAGGCGCCGGAGACGACGCTCGACCTCGTGAAGCAGCGCTACCGCTGGACGCGCGGCATCCTGCAGGCGGTGCGGAAGCGCAAGTTCGCGCTCCTGAATCCCATCAGCACCTGGGTCTGGCTGTCGCTGGTGATGATGATCTTCGAGGGCATCGTGATGCCGGCGGCGAACATCGTGGTGAACGGAATGTTCGTGGTCACCTCGCTGGCGACCGGCGAGTTCGGGACGTTCATCGTCTGGTGGTTCGCGCTGTTCTCCTTGCTCGATGTCATCGCGGCGATGTACTGTGTGTCAGGCGAGCAGGAGGAGCTGAAGCTCGTGCCGTACGCATTCTTTATGCGGTTCTTCTACTTCCCCGTCATTGACGTCACCAAGCTGATGGCCACCGTGGACGAGTTGCAGAACGTCGAGATGAACTGGGGCAAGCTGCAGCGGGCGGGCCGGCTATGACCGTCGGCACGATCCTCGCGCTGGTCATCCTGATCTCGTTCCTGGTGACGCTGATCCTCGCCATCGGCAGTTACACGGCGTACAAGCTCCGCGAGGCGCGGCGGCCGCGGCCGATCTTCCAGGCCGACACCGAATTCCAGTTCTTCGAGCGCTACGTGCACACGCGCGAGGCGCAGGCGCAGCGCGAGAAGCGCGTGGCCGAGCGCGAAGCGTCGGGCGAGGTCTACGACAACCTGACGACGGAGTTCCGGCCCGTGTGGACCACCGACCCCGGCAAGAAGAAGACGGATCCAGGGAAGCCCAAGACGAATCCGTACGACCACCCCACGGATCCGATCGGCTAAGCCGCGCCAGGGCGCGCGTCACACCACGTGCGTCGCCGCGCCCTCGACGGCCAGTACCGCGTCATTCCGCGCCCGGCTCCGGCAACCGCGGCACGCTCGCCCCACCACTGCGCAGCAAGCCACTCTTGGTGTAGACCTCGAGCTTCTCGCGCGTGTCAATGATGTCCAGGTTCCGCATCGTCAGCTGCCCAATGCGGTCCGCCGGCGTGAAGAAGGCCTCGCCGCGCTCCATCGTCAGGCGCTCGGGCTTGTACGTGAGGTTGGGGCTCGTGGTGTCGAGGATCGAGTAGTCGTTCCCGCGCCGCAGCTCCAGCGTCACCTCGCCGGTCACGGCGCGCGCGACCCAGCGCTGCGCGCTCTCGCGCAGCATCAGCGACTGCGGGTCCAGCCAGCGACCCTGGTACAGCAGTCGCCCGAGCTTCTTGCCGTTGATGCGATACTGCTCGATCGTGTCCTCGTTGTGGATGCCCGTCACCAGGCGCTCGTACGCGATGAACAGCAGCGCCATCCCCGGCGCCTCATAGATGCCGCGGCTCTTGGCCTCGATGATGCGGTTCTCGATCTGGTCGCTCATCCCCAGCCCGTGCCGGCCGCCGATCGCGTTCGCCTCGTAGAACAGGTCCAGCAGCGTGGCGAATGACTTGCCGCCCAGCGCCACCGGCACGCCCTCCTCAAACCGCACGCTCACCGTCTCGCGCTTCACGGCGACGTCGTCGCGCCAGAAGGGCACGCCCATTATGGGCTGCACGATGTGCATTCCCTTGTCGAGGAACTCGAGGTCCTTGGCCTCGTGCGTCGCACCGAGGATGTTGGAGTCCGTCGAGTACGCCTTCTCGACGCTCATCTTGTACGCAAAACCGTGGGCGACGAGGTACTCGCTCATCTCCTTGCGGCCGCCGAGCTGGTCGATGAACGCCTGGTCGAGCCACGGTTTGTAGACCTTGAGCGACGGGTTCGTCAGCAGCCCGTATCGGTAGAATCGCTCGATGTCGTTGCCTTTGAAGGTCGAGCCGTCGCCCCAGATGTTGACGTCGTCCTCGCGCATCGCGGCGACGAGCATCGTGCCGGTGACGGCGCGTCCGAGCGGCGTGGTGTTGAAGTACGTCTGCCCGCCCGTGGTGACGTGGAACGCACCGCTCTGGATGGCCGCGATCCCCTCGTTCACGAGCTCGTGGCGGCACTCCACGAGCCGCGCCTTCTCGGCGCCGTAGCCCAGCGCCTTGCGCGGGATCTCCTCGTAGTCCGACTCATCGGGCTGCCCGAGATTGGCCGTGTACGCAAAGGGGATTGCACCCTTGGTGCGCATCCAATGCAGGGCGGCGCTGGTGTCGAGTCCGCCCGAGAAGGCAATGCCGACGCGCTCCCCGACCGGGAGGCGTTGAAGGATCGTGGCCACGAATGGATCTCCAGAGGTGATGCGACTGCGGAACGGGAGAAAGATAGTCACTCCGGGGGGTGCTCACCGCTTGCCACGGCGCCCACCGCGCGTGAGCATTGGGGGCCGTGATTTCGCCCGTCATCCTGTCCGCGCGCGTGTTCGCGCTGCTCTCGCTCGCCACCGCCGCCTTTCAACTGGCGTTGGTGGTCGGCGCGCCGTGGGGGCATCTCACGATGGGCGGTCAGTTTCCAGGCGCGTTGCCGCCTGCGGCCCGCGCGCTGGCGGCCTTCTCGATGTGCCTGCTCCTGGCCTTCGCGTGGATCGTCGCGCGGCGCGCGCAGCTGGCGGATCCCACGACGGCGCCGCGGCTCCGGCGCGCCGCGTGGCTGGTCGTCACCTACTGCGCGCTCGGGATCGTGGCGAACGCCGCCACGCCCAGCGCGCCCGAGCGCGCCCTCTGGCTGCCGGTCGTCCTGGCGATGTTCGCGACGAGCGTTGTCGTGGCTCGCAGCAGTGGACATTCGGATGAACGCCGGAGCGACGGATGACGCCGACCATCGGTCCCTCGCGTGCCCTGCTGCAGCACTTTCTTGGCGCCCTCGCGTACCGCACGCAGAAGGCCGTGCGGGGCGCGCCGCCGTCGTACGCGGAGTTTCGCGTCGGCCCGCTCTCGCGCACACCGCACGAGCTGGTGTGGCATATGACGGGCGTCATCGGCTACGCGCGCACGTTTCTCCACGGGGGTGAGTGGGCGCCACCCCGCCTGGACAGCTTCGATGCCGAGGTCGCGCGCTTTCACGACACGCTTGCGGCCCTGCGTGACGACTTCGCGAATGCCGACCTCCGCGCCGCAATCAGCGACGAGCAGTTCCTGCAGGGTCCGCTTGCCGACGCGATGACGCACGCCGGCCAGCTCGCGATGCTGCGCCGGCTCGTCGGCTCGCCCGTGCCGTCGGAGAACTTCATTCACGCGGCAGTGAGCGCGGCCAACGTCAGCGCCGCCCAAGAAGCGCCACGCGCGCCCGACGCCTGGTGGCGGCCCGACCAACCGCCCCTACCGCCCAAGCCGATGGGGGACTCGCCGGATGTCTGAGTCCCTCATTCCGCTCGCGCTGCCCGCAACCGACGCCGACTACCGCGCGCTGGGCAGCCTGCTCGCCGAAGCCGTTGCCGATGGCGCCGCAGTCAGCTTCCGCGCAGGACTCACCGCGGCGCACGCCGAGCGCTGGTGGCGTGACACCCTGCCCACGCTCGGCGTGCGTGGCGAGCTGATGGTCGCGCGCGTGGACGGTGCGATCATCGGCTGCGCGATGCTGCTGCCGGCGTGGGCCCCGAACCAGCCCCACCGCGCCGATGTCGCCAAGGTTCTTGTGCGTCGTGCGCATCGCGGACGCGGGCTCGCCACGCGTCTGATGCACGCGCTGGAACGCGGCGCGCACGTGCGCGGCTTCACGTTGCTCACGCTGGACTGCAAGCAGGGCGCGCCCGCCGAACGGATGTATCGCAAACTCGGCTGGACCGAGATCGGCAGCGTGCCGAACTACGCGCTCGATCCCGACGGCACACCGCACGGCGCCGTGATGTTCTACAAGGCGCTCGACGCGCTCGCGCCGACGCTCAGCCGCTGAACGCGCGTAGCGCGACCGGCAACGGTACCTCGACCGCATCGGAGATCACCACGCGCAGGCGTTGGACCTCGCGCGGCGTGATGCGATCGAGCCGGCGATAACCGATGGTGCTGCCCTCGACGAGCGTGTGCCACGCGGCACCATCGAAGCCGTCCACCCGATACGCCGCGACGCGCTGTCCCTCCTCGATCGGCTCGCGCAGGTCGAGCACGGACACCGTCGTGGCGCGCGGCAGGATGACCTCCCCTACGGCGGCAGTGGCCGACTCGACACGCCAGCGCACGCGGGCCTGCGCCGCGAGGTCCGTGGCAAAGAGCCGGTCGAGCCGCTCGCGCATTCCCCTCAGTGCGCGCACGTCCGCATCGTGCAGCAATCCGTCGCGCGTGGGCGGCACGTTGAGCAGCAGCTTGCTGTTGCGGCCCACGGAGGTGAAGTACAGCGACTCGAGGTTCTCTGGGCTCCGCACCTGCGCGTCCTGCGCCGGGTGATAGAACCAGCCGGGCCGGATCGAGACATCCGTCTCGCCGGGACGCCACACGCTACCGTCGCGGTCGCCCTGGGTGAGGGAGCGCATCACCTCGTCGCCGGTCATTCCGGGCCGCGGGACGATCTCCGGTCGCACGGTGGACCAGTTGGTCGTGCCCGCCACGCCGATCTCGTTGCCAATCCAACGCACGTCGGGGCCCGCATCGGAGAAGATCACGGCGTCCGGCTGCATTCGCCGCACGGCGCCCCACACGCGTGCCCAGTCGTACTCCTGCCGCTTGCCGTTGGGGCCCTCGCCATTGGCACCATCGAACCAGACCTCGTGGATCGCGCCGTACCGCGTCAACAGCTCCGTGAGCTGCGCCTCGTAGACATCGTTGTAGCGCGGTGAGTCGCCGTAGGTCGGATGGTTGCGGTCCCACGGTGAGAGGTACAGCCCGACGCGCAGCCCCTCGGCGCGCGACGCGTCCACGAACTCGCGCACGACGTCGCCACCGCCGCCGCGGAACGGGCTCGATGCGACGCTGTGCCGCGTGGTTGCGGTGGGCCAGAGACAGAACCCGTCGTGGTGCTTGGCGGTGAGGATCATCGCCTTGAAGCCGGCCGCGCGCGCGGTGCGCGCCCATTGTCGCGCGTCGAGTGAGCGCGGATCGAAGATGCGCGGGTCCTCGCGGCCGTCGCCCCATTCGCGGTCGGTGAACGTGTTGATGCCGAAGTGCAGGAACATCGCGAGCTCGTCGCGCTGCCACAGCAACTGCGACGCCGACGGACGTGGGCGCGGCGAGAGCGGCGCGCCACCCGGTCCCCGCGCCGTCGGGGGCGCGCCGCCCTGCGCACGTGTCCTACGGCACGCCCCCGCGAGTGCGCTGGCCGCCACCGTCGTCACGAAGGCCCGTCTGTTCAGCGTCATTGTCCGAAAGGATGAGGTGAACGATCGTCCGTCACTGCAGCGTGATGTCCAGCCGGAGCCGCAGGTCCACCGATGACGCTCCGACCAGTATCCGGAACACGCCGGGCTCCACCACCCAATCGCCACGCGCGTTCCGCAGCCGCAGGTGCGAGGCATCGAGCGTGAACTCCACCGTTCGCGATTCGCCGGCGGCGAGCGGGATGCGCGCGAAGCCCTTGAGCGCGATCACCGGCTGCGCCACGCTGGCGAGGACATCGCGCAGATAGAGTTGCACGACCTCGCTCGCCGCACGCGTGCCGCTGTTGGTCACGCGCGCGCGCACCCGCAGACGTGGCGTGCCCTGCGCCAGTCCTTCGAGGATGTCCACCTGCAGCGAGTCGTAGGTGAACGTGGAATACGAGAGTCCGTGGCCGAACGGGAACCGCGGCAATCCCGTCAGGTCGAGGTAGTCGTCGCCACGGCCGGTGGGCCGGTGGTCGTACACGAGCGGTAACTGTGCTTCGCTCACCGGAAACGTGATTGGCAGCCGCCCCGACGGTGAGTGGTCGCCAAACAGCGTCTCAGCGATCGCCGGTCCGCCCTCCTCGCCTGGATACCAGGCCATCAGCACCGCGCCCACGTCGTCGAGCCAGCGCGTCATCGTCACGGCGCTCCCGCCGACGATCACCACTGCAGTCGGCACGCCGGTCGCCGCCACGGCGCGAATCAATTCTTCCTGCGCGCCGGGCAGCGCCAGCGACGCGCGATCTCGGAACTCGCCCTCCTCGACGCCAACCACTACCACGACGGCCTCGGCACCCCGCGCCGCCGCGACGGCTTCGGCGATGCGCTGCCCGGCGTCCGACGCAATCTCCCACGCGAGCGTGATGCGGCCGTTGCCACGCGTCTCGAAGAACTCGAGCTTGATGCGGTGACTGCCCGGCGTGAGGGCGGCGGCGACATACGCGGTGTCGAATGATCGCTTGAACCAGCGATCCACGATCAACGAGTCGTCCACCCAGAGGCGGTATCCGTCGTTGCCGATCACGGCGAGGCGTCGTGGCGCGCCTTGGGGAATCTCGAGGTTGCCCTCCCAGCGTGCCGCGTACCAGTCGTTGGAGAGCTCGCGGGCGGGGCCGTACAGCGTCCACGCAAAGCGCACGGTGGCGTCCACGCGCTCGACGCGCGGCGCACCGTCGAACGCGATGTTGTTCCAGTAGCGTGCACGGAGTCCCGGCACCATTCGACGCTCGACGCGATGTGTCAGCGCGGAATCCGGGACGGGCTCAAGCGTCGAAACCACGCGTCCGGGGCCGCGTGCGAAACGCACGTCCGCACCGGTACCGAGTCGAGCGCGAATGGCGGCGAGCACGCTGACCGGAGCGATGCCGGTGCCGCTGTAGCCGCCAAAGCGCACCTCCTCGGCGTCGGCCCCGATCACGGCGAGTCGGCGCACGGCGCTGGAGAGCGGCAGGAGCGGCGCGCCGGCACCTCGTGGCGGATTGTGCAGCAGCACGAGCGACGCGCGCGCGGCCTCGCGGGCCAGCGCGCGATGTGCCGGCAGGTTGGCGTAGTGTGCCGCGCTGTCCGGCACGATGCGCAGGGAGTCGAACAGCCCGAGCGCGAACTTCGCGCGCAGCACGCGCGCCACCGACGAATCGAGCACGGCGTCGGGCACGACGCCGTCCTGCACCGCGCGCCAGTAGCCACGATGTTCGTGCCACGCGGACTGAAAGATGACGTCCAGCCCCGACGCGAACGCGTGCTCCGTCGATGAGCGCGTAGACGCCTCGGTCAAATGCAGCACCGTGGCGCCGGCCGTCGCGGCGGCATCGGAGATGATGAATCCGTCGAAGCCCCAGCGCTCCTTCAGCGTCTCGCGCATCAGGTAGCGGCTCTGAGTGGCGGGATGCCCATCCACCGAGTTGTACGCCGTCATCACGGAGCGCGCGCCGGCGTCCTGGATGAGCGACTGAAACGGTGGGAAGTGCCGCTCCTCGAGCGCGCGCGGCGAAAGGTCGATGGGGTAGCTGTCGCGCCCGCCATCGCCCACGTTGGCCACGAAGTGCTTGGGCGTCGTGACGATCCCGGCGCTCTCGAACGCGCGCACGTGTGCACGGCCCATCACCGACGTGAGGTAGACGTCCTCGCCGAACGTTTCCTCCGTGCGGCCCCAGCGCACGTCGGTGGCGATGTTCACCACCGGCGAGAGCACCATCCGGATCCCGCGGGCACGGGTCTCGCGCGCGACGGCGTCGTGAACGCGGCGCACGAGCGAGGAGTCAAACGTAGCCGCGAGGCCGATCGCCTGCGGGTAGACCAGGGCCCCCTCGCGCATCAGCCCGTGCAGGGCCTCGTCGAACGGGATGATGGGAATCCCGAGCCGCGTCTGGCGCGCGAAGTGCCGCTGGATCGAATCAATGCGCGCCGCGTGTGCGTGCGCGGCCAGCGTGGGCGGCACGCCGCGCACGGCGCCCACCTGCAGGCCGAACGCCCCGTGCTCCCAGCGCACGGCGGGATCGTCGAGGTCGCCGGGCGACATAAACAACTGCCAGAACTTCTCCTCGCGGGTCATTCGCGCGAGTAGGTCGGCTACCCGCGCGTCCACGGACGCACGGGGATCGCGATAGGTCGCGTTCGCGCCGGGACGCTCGGGGGATTGCGCCCCAGCGAGCGTGGGAAGTGCGCTGAGCAGGGCGGCGAGTGCGACGGAGGCGAGTCTCATTGCGCTGAATGTCGCGCACGGGACGAGCCGGCCGCCAGCGCGCTCACCGCGCCGCCAACCCGCGTCGCGGTCGCCAGGTCACGACCCGGCGACGCCGAAACGCGCCACGCTCCCGCCGTAGCTCGCGCCGTTGACGTCGAGAAACAGCTCTCCCTCCGTCACCGACAGCGTCCAGGTCATTCGACGATCCAACTGAGGCACCAGCGTCGCGAGCAACTCGCGGTCCACTGCGAAGCACTCGATCGACTCGGCCTTGTGAATCCGCGCGTCCTCCCACTGCCGCTGCAGCAGCCGCGGCTCGCGATGCGTGTACACCGCCACGCGTGGACTCGCCTTGCTCGCGAGGTGCAGGCGCGCGGCATCCGGCGCGCCGATCTCAATCCAGCTCCGCCAGGCACCGGTGAGGTCTCGCACCACGATCGCCGGATCATCCGGGTCGGAGATGCCGCCTTTAGAGAAGGCGATGCCCTCCGTGTATTCGAGGCAGTACGCCAGCACGCGCGTGAGGAAGTACTCCTCGCTCTCCGAAGGATGCCGTGCCGCCTTGATGGCGAGCTGCTCATAGACGCCGCGGTCCACGTGACTGAGCGCGACGTCCAGCGTGTACATCGTTGCCGTGAGGGCCATTCCGAAAGAAGCGCGCGGCCGGTGGCGTGGGGAAGTGGCGAGTGCGACGCAGGCGGATAGTTTGGTGTGATGCCGATCTCCCGACTCGCGCGCCGCATTGCGCTCGCGCTCCATCTGGCCGCGTTCAGCGCGCTGCCCGCCCAGCAGTTCGACGTCGTCGAGACCGACATTGCTTCGGTCCACGCGGCGCTCCGGGCCGGCCGCACGAGCTGCCGTGCCGTCGTGCAGGCGTACCTCGATCGCATTGCCGCCTACGACAAGGCGGGCCCCGCGCTCAATGCCGTGCAGCACGTCAACGCCCGGGCCCTGCACGAGGCCGACTCGCTCGACGCCGCGCGTCGCGCCCGCCAGCCGATGGGACCGCTGCATTGCGTGCCCGTGCTGCTCAAGGATCAGATCGAGACGCGCGATATGCCGACCACCTACGGCTCGGCGCTCTTTCGCGACTTCATTCCGGCGCGCGATGCCACCGCCGTGCAGCGCCTCGAGGCCGCCGGTGCGATCATCCTCGCGAAGACCACGATGGGCGAGTTCGCCCAGCGCTACGTCGGCTCTGGCTCCGGCATCATCCGGAACGCCTACGACCCCACACGAAACCCCAGCGGGTCCTCCGGCGGGACCGGCACTGGTGTTGCCGCGAACTTCGGGCTCGTCGGCATCGGCGAGGACACGGGAGGCTCCATCCGTGGTCCCGCGGCGGTCAACAGTCTCGTGGGGCTCCGCCCCACGCTGGCGCTCGTGAGTCGCTTCGGAATGATGCCTGCGAGTCCCACGCAGGACACGATGGGTCCGATGACGCGCACCGTGGCCGATGCCGCGCGCGTGCTCGACGTCATCGCCGGATACGATCCGAACGACCCCGTCACGGCGGAGTCGGTCGGGCGCGTCCCGACGAGCTATCTCGCCGCGCTCAAGCCTGATGCCCTGCGTGGTGTGCGACTCGGCGTGCTCCGCCAAGCGCGCGACACGAGTGAGCTGGGCCGTGATCCGGAGGGATTCGCGTCCGTGCGCGCGGTGTTTGATCGCGCGCTCGACGATCTTCGCGCCGCCGGTGCCGTGGTCGTGGATTCACTGACGCTGCCCTCGTCCGAGGAGGGCGGCGTCGGCAACAGCTACGAGACCGAGGAGGCCACCGACGCGTACCTCGCGCAGCACCCGGGCGCGCCCGTGCGCACGTTGCGCGAGATCCTCCTCAGTGGCGACGTGAACCCGTGGCGCGCACGCAGCCTCATTAGCAATGTTGGGCGTTCGACGCGCGAGATCGGATACCTCAGCGTGCTGCGGCAGCGCGAGGCGCTCCGCATCAACGTCCTCAAGTTGATGGCCGACCATCAGCTGAATGCCGTCGTGTACGCCACGTTCGATGCACCACCGACGCTCATCGCCGCCGATGTGCTCACGAACCCCAGGCCCCGAGATGCGTACGGGCGCGGCGGCAATCGCGGCCTGAGCCCGGCCATCGGGTTTCCCGCGCTCACCGTTCCCGCAGGATTTTCGGACGGGATGCTACCGGTGGGGCTCGAGTTCCTCGGGCGGCCGTACAGCGAGGCGGAGCTGCTCGCGATGGCCTACGCGTACGAGCAGCGCACGAAGCACCGCCGGCCGCCGCCGAGTGCGCCTAGAGTGCCCGCAGCACCCAGCCGCTGAGGAGCGAGAGACCGAACCACGCCACCATCGGCGAGATGTCCACCACGCCGATGCGCGGCAGGACGCGTCGCAGCGGCGCGAGCATCCACTCGGTGAGGGTCGTCGCGAGTCGCCCCAGCCGCGTGTAGTTGCCGCCCACCCAGCTCATCACCACGCGCGCGATCAACGCGACCTCGAGCACGATGAATGCGGTCGAGACGCCAAGCCGCAGGAATCCGCGCGGGCCGCGCACCGACGCCACGTGCACCGAACCCACGATCGCCGCGAGGTAGCCGATAAGGCCGACGAGCGTCGCGCTCATCACGAGCAGCGCCAACAGCCCCCACCACGGCGCTTCCACACGCGGACGCCCGAAGCGGACCATCACGCGTTCGACGGGACGAAGAAATGGATCTGCTACCGACCGGGCCACGCGCGCCACCGCTCCGAAGGCGTTCACTCGCCGCGTCCGTTCCAGCCACGCGACCAGCGCGAGTGCAGTGCCCGCGACGAGGACGACGCCCAAGCCATCACGGGCCACGCCGCGAAGCTGGAAGAGGAGGTTCGAGAGCTCTCCCATCAGCCTGCCTGTGTGTCGCGCGACCGTCCCGGGACCGAGCGTGCGTCGGGACTCGAGCTACTAATGAAGGTGGAAATCCCGATCATATCCCGAAATGTGACACCCGATTGGCAGGGCGGGTACTGCCAAATGTGTCGGAACACACGGCGGACGACCTGGTGACGGGCGGCGTGGCGTGGCGTAGGGGGGAGCCGCGGGGTGATACTCCCCGCACCTCACTTATGTCCGATTCGCGACCGAACTCGTCCATCGATCCGACACTCCCCCTGCGGGCGAAGGCGGGGGATCGTCAGGCCTTTGCCCAGCTGGTGGATGTGATGTACGCGCGCTCGTTGCGGTTCGCCCTTCATATGGTGGGCAATCGCGAGGATGCGGAGGAGGCGGTGCAGGACACGTTCGTGCGTGTCTATCACAACCTCAGCCGTTTCCGCGACGACGCGCGGTTCGAGCCCTGGATGTTCCGCATCCTGGCCAATCGGTGCCGCACCGTGCTCGAGAAGCGGCGACGTCACAGCGTGGTGATCCAGTACGGCGATGTGCCGGATCGGATCGGTGCGACGTCAGAAGGAGGGCGGGACTGGACCGAGGAAGTCTACAAGGTCCTCGACACGCTCCCCGCGGAGCAGCGGGAGGCGTTTCTGCTCCGGCACGTCGAGGATATGGCGTATGAGGACATCGCAGCGGTGACAGGCGTGGGCCTGAGCGCGCTGCGGATGCGGGTAAAGCGGGCGTGCGACGCACTGCGGGCGCGCCTCACGGAGGTTATGCGGGATGACTGAGTTCGAGCGGGATCCGATCATCGATCGTGTGCGTGACACGCTGCGCGGGGCGCCGAAGGCGACGCCTGACCAGCGCGCGGTCGCGCGTGTGCTGCAGACGGTGTGGGAGTCGCCGCGTCCGTCGGTGTGGCAGCGTTGGCTGGGGGCCTGGCGCCTGCCGGCCGTGAGCGCGTTGGGGGCGGGCGCGGTTGCCGTGGCGGCGTTGGCGCTTGGCTTCGTCTCGCGCGGGGCGGTGTCGCCCGAGGGCGAGGCGGCCCCGATGGCCGCTACGAGTGCGCCCACGGGCGAGTATCCCGTTGCGCAGCCGGCGGCGTATGACGCCGAGTCGGTGCGTGTCCCGACGCAGTTTGTGTTCGAGAACGCCGGTGCCGCGCAGGTGGCGCTGGTCGGTGATTTCAACGAGTGGAAGGAAGACGCGACGCCACTTGTCAAGCTGCCCAACGGCCTGTGGACCACGACGGTCCCGCTTTCCCCGGGTCGCCACGTGTACGCGTTCCTCGTGGACGGTACATTGCTGGTGGCCGATCCGCGCGCGCCCAAGGCGGGCGACGAGGATTACGGTCGCGAGGGAAGCGTCGTGATGGTCTTTGACCGATGAACCGGATTCGACTCACTGTCGTCGCGCTGGCCACGGCTAGCGCGTTCGCGGCTCCTGCGCTTGGCGCGCAGGGGGTCGCGGTGTCCGGCATTTCGGATTCGAGGGCGCGGGTGGCCGTCGAGCGCGAGATTGCGCAGGCGGCATCGCGGGGGCTGCCGGTGCGGCCTCTCATCGCGAAGGCGCAGGAAGGGGTGACGAAGCGTGCTACCGGGGAGCGAATCCGGGTGGCCGTGGCGGCACAGGCTCGACGCCTTGAGCAGGCGCGCGAGCACCTCGCCCCCTCGCCGTCGGAAGCGGAGATTGTGGCGGGCGCGGATGCGCTCGCGGTTGGGGTGCCCGCTCCGATGTTGCGACAGGTGCGTGCCGCGTATCCCGCGGGACAGTCGGTGGCGATGCCGCTGGATGTCCTGACGGAGCTCGTGGCGCGCCGGGTCCCGCCGGACCGTGCGCTCGAGCAGATCACCGA
Source organism: uncultured Gemmatimonas sp. (assembly GCA_964414995.1). Lineage (GTDB taxonomy): Bacteria > Gemmatimonadota > Gemmatimonadetes > Gemmatimonadales > Gemmatimonadaceae > Pseudogemmatithrix. Next base: position 36,457 of record CAYPYY010000004.1, on the reverse strand, counting down.
CTTGATGCGTCGGGGGGCGACCCCCACGCAGATCGCCGGACTGGGGGCATCGGTGCAGGCCGATGTCGCCGCCGGCCTGACGCCCGATGCGGCGTTGGAAGTGCGGGCTCGCGGCGTGATGTCGCTCCTCCCAGCCCCCACTGCCGCCTCCGCGCTCGCTCCCCGCGGAACGAGGCCCTAGTGCCGGCGTGATCCCGCGGCGCCTTGTAGCGCTGGGGTTGCTCGTCCTCGGCGCCGCCCGCACGGGCGGCGCGCAGCGCGCCGATGAACTCCGCGTGGAGGCCGGTGCCGCCGTCGTCTCGCAGCGCGGCATCGACGCCGCCAACGCGGCCTTGCTCGGCTTCCTTTGGCGGCGGCCGACGCCCTCCAACCGCACGTTGATCGCCAGCGGCAATCTTACGTACGCGGGCGACTCGCTCGCGGCGGCGCAGGCCGTCCTGGTCGGAGACCTGCCGTGGCGCGTGAGTGAACGCCTGCGCACCGAGTTGGGCGGCGCGCTCGCGTCGTTCTCCATTCGGCAGAGCGGTCGCGGCGGCAACGGCAACGTGTTCGCGCGACAACACTACGTCGGCGACGATCGCGGTGCCTTCGTTGGACTCGGCGCGGGCTTTACCGGACGCGATGGCGTGGCCAGTATGGGGAGCTCGTTCGATGCCGGCGTCTGGCAGCGCTACGGAATGCTCTACCTGAGCGCGGGCCTCGTACACTTCAGCACGGACGACCTGGCGCTGCTCTTCGCCAGCGGCATCGTGCCGCCGATCGACGCCGAGCGCGCGCAGATGCTCGACCGCCTGCTGACGCTGCAGGTGCGCAACGGCCCGCACGACTTCACCCTCAACTACATCGCCCGCGACGGACTCGGCGGCACCAGTGCCGAGCGCCGCACGATCACCGCCAGCGGCACGCTGCAGCTCACGGAACGCGTCGCGCTCCTGGGATCCGGCGGCCGGCAACTTGCCGATCCGTTGCGCGGCCTGCCCGAGGCCGACGTGCTCACGCTCTCGGTGCGCGTGAGCTTTGGCGAGAAGCCGCTACCCGTGATGCAACGCTCGGCGATCGCCGAGGCCAACGTGACGGCGATGCCCGGAGGCGGTGGCGAGTTGGTGGTGCGCGTGCTCGCTGTGGAGTCGATGCCCGTCGAAATCGCCGGTGACTTCAGCGACTGGCAGCCGCTGCCGCTGACGCGTGAGGGCACGTTGTTCTGGGTCGCGCGTGTGCGCCTGGGCAGCGGCAAGCACCGGGTGGCTGTGCGCGTCGCAGACGGTCCGTGGCGGGCGCCGCGCAACCTCGCCCGCGTACGCGACGACTACGGCGGCGAATCGGGATTGGTCGTGATACCTTGAGGGCGCCCCCTCACGTGGAGTTCGCAGTGCCGCTCACGTCCCGTCGCGAGTTTCTCACCGGCCTCACTGGCGCTGCCGCCGGTTCGGTGGCCCTGCCCACGCTGTCCGAGCGCGCGTTCACCCAACTGTTCGCCGCGCAGACGATCGCCGGCGAGCGCAGCGCGCAGGAACTCGCCGACGACGAGCAGTACTGGAGCCAGATCCAGCGCGCATTCGACGCCGATCGCACGATGATCAACCTGAACAACGGCGGCATCTCGCCGGCGCCGACGCACGTGCTGGACCAGCTGTTCCGCGACATCCGCTTCGTGAATGAGCTGCCAGTGGAGCACAACTGGCGCATCCTCGAGCCGCGGATGGAGAGCACGCGCCGCGAGCTCGCCAAGGAGTTCGGCTGCGACGCCGAGGAGATGGCGGTGACGCGCAACGCTTCGGAGGCGCTCGAGATCGTCATCCTCGGGCTCAACCTCTCGCGCGGCGACGAGGTCATCGTCACGAACCAGAACTATCCGCGGATGATGACCACCTGGGATCAGCGCGTGCGCCGCGAGGGCATCGTGCTGAAGCAGGTGAGCTTCCCCGTGCCACTCACCGACCCCAGCGTGCTTGTGCGGGCCATCGAGCGCCAGATTACGCCGCGCACCAAGGCCATCGAGCTCCCGCACATCACCAACCTCACGGGGCAGATCCTCCCTATCCGCGACGTGGTGCGACTCGCGCGGCCGCGCAACATCGCCGTCATCGTGGATGGCGCGCACGCGTTCGCGCACTTCCCGTTCACGCGCGACGAGCTCGAGTGCGATTACTACGGCACCTCGCTGCACAAGTGGTTGCACGCGCCCATCGGCGCCGGGTTCCTGTATGTGCGCAAGGAGCGCATCCCGAACGTCTGGCCGCTGATGGCGGCCGAGGCCACGCAGACCAACGACATCCGCAAGTTCGAGCAGATTGGCACGCACCCGCAGGCCAACTTCAATGCCGTGTCCGTGGCGCTGACGTTCCACCGCGGCATCGGCGCGGAGCGGAAGGTCGCGCGGCTGCGGTACCTGCGAGACCGCTGGGCCAACGCGCTTCTCGCCGAAGGACCCCGCGTGAAAGTGCTCACGGAACTCGGCCCCACGAAGGCGGGTGCCATCGGCCTGCTGCACGTCGAGGGACTCGACACGCCCAAGCTCGGCAACTGGCTGATGAGCAAGTACCGCATCGTGAACACGCCGATCGTGCATCCCGAGTTCAACGGGCTGCGGATCACGCCGAGCATCTACACGACGGTGGACGAGATTGACACGTTCGTGGACGCAGTGAAGGCGGCGATGCGCACGGGGATCGCGTGAACTACTGGCTGCTCAAGTCCGAGCCCGAGATGACGTCGTACGCGGATCTCGAGAAGGCGCCTAAGAAGACCACCTATTGGGATGGCGTGCGCAATTATCAGGCGCGGAACACGCTGCGCGACCTGATGAAGAAGGGCGATCGCTGCTTCTTCTATCACTCGAACGCGGAGCCGACCGGGATTGCCGGCATCTGCGAAGTGGTGAAGGAGGGCTATCCGGACTGGACGGCGTTCGAGAAGGGGCACGAGCACTTCGACCCCAAGTCCAAGAAGGACGCGCCGACCTGGTATATGGTGGACGTGAAGGCCGTGCGGGCGATGCCGCGGATCATCACGCTGGCCGAGCTGAAGGGCCTCAAAGGCCTGGAGAAGATGGTGTTGCTGCAGCGGGGCTCGCGGCTCAGCGTGCAGCCGGTCACGGCGAAGGAGTGGCAGATCATCTGCGCGCACGCGGGCGTCCCGGCGCGCTGAGCGCCGTCTAGCGGGCTCGGCGCGCGCGCGCCACATTGGGGCGTCCGCGACCCGGAGACTCCCCCCAGTGCATCGTTCGCTGCCGGTGATGGACCAGCGTAAGTTCGGCGAGACGCTTCGCCGCGACGCCTGGTGGCTCCCCAACGTTCCCGTGGTGGTCATCCTCTCGGCGTTCATCGTGTACGCCACGTGGGCGGCGTTCCAGAACGCCCACTACACCTTCGGGCCGTACCTCTCGCCGTTCTACGCGCCCGAGATCTGGGGCGATTCGCCGCACGCGTGGTTCGGACCCAAGCCACTGTGGTGGCCCGCGTGGCTACCCTTCTCGCCCGCGCTGATCATCCTGCCGATCCCGGCCACGTTCCGGATGACGTGCTACTACTATCGCGGCTCATACTACAAGGCCTTCTGGGCCGATCCACCGGCCTGCGCCGTGGGCGAGCCGCGCAAGACCTACCTCGGCGAGAAGTCATTCCCGCTGGTGTTGCAGAACCTGCATCGCTACGGGCTGCTGCTCGCGTTCATCTTCCTGTTCTTCCTGTGGTGGGACGTATGGAAGGCGATGTGGTGGCCGGCGGCATCGGGAACTGAGTTCGGGATCGGCGCCGGCACGCTGCTGATGGCGCTCAACGTGTCGTTGCTGACCGGCTACACGCTCGGCTGCCACTCGATGCGGCACGTCGTCGGCGGGATGCTGGATCGCATCACCGGCGCACCGATCCGGCGGCGGCTCTACCAGGTCTCGACGACCTGCAACCGCGACCACGCCAAGTGGGCGTGGACCTCGCTGTTCTCCGTCGCACTCACCGACGTCTACATCCGGCTGTGCTCGGTTGGCGTCCTCACCGACTTCCGGATCCTCTAGCGATGGCCGAATACGAGCGATACGAACACGACGTGCTGGTGATCGGCGCCGGCGGTGCAGGCCTGCGCGCGGCTATTGCCGCGGCGGAGTCGGGTGCGCGGGTGGGGTTGGTCTGCAAGTCACTCCTCGGCAAGGCGCACACGGTGATGGCCGAGGGCGGCGTAGCGGCGGCGATGGCACACGTAGATGACCGCGATAGCTGGAAAGTGCACTTTGCCGACACGATGCGCGGCGGCCAGTACGTCAATAACTGGCGGATGGCCGAGCTCCACGCGCAGGAAGCTCCCGACCGCGTGCGCGAGCTTGAGGCTTGGGGCGCGGTGTTTGACCGCACCGCCGACGGGCGCATCCTGCAGCGCAACTTCGGTGGGCATCGGTATCCGCGGCTCGCGCACGTCGGCGATCGCACCGGCCTTGAGATGATCCGCACGCTGCAGGATCACGCGGTGCAGAAGGCAATTGACATCCATATGGAGGTCACTGTCATCCGTCTCCTCACGGACGGCGGCCGCTGCTGCGGCGCGCTGGCGTACGATCGTGAGCGCGGACGGTTCCGCCTGTTTGCTGCGGGCGCCGTGATTCTTGCCACCGGCGGCATCGGCCGGGCCTTCAGCGTCACCAGCAATAGCTGGGAGTACACGGGAGACGGGCACTCACTGGCCTACGAGGCCGGCGCCGAGCTGATGGATATGGAGTTCGTGCAGTTCCATCCCACGGGGATGATGTGGCCGCCGAGCGTGAAGGGCATCCTGGTCACGGAGGGTGTGCGTGGCGAGGGCGGCGTGCTCCGTAACTCGCAGGGCAAGCGCTTTATGTTCGACGACATCCCCGAGAACTACCGCAACCAGACGGCGGACTCGGAGGAGGAGGGCTGGCGCTACACGCAGGGCGACAAGTCGGCACGGCGTCCGCCCGAACTGCTCACGCGCGACCACGTGGCGCGCTGCATCCAGCGCGAGGTGCGCGAGGGGCGGGGCAGCCCACACGGCGGCGTGTACCTCGATATCGCCTGGATCAAGGAGCGTATCGCGAACGCGCCGGAGCACATCAAGCGGAAGCTTCCGTCGATGTACCATCAGTTTATGCAGCTCGCGAATATCGACATCACGCAGGTCCCGATGGAAGTCGGCCCGACTACGCACTACGTGATGGGCGGGGTGCGGGTGGACGGCGACACGCAGATGTCGTCCGTACCCGGGCTCTTCGCGGCCGGCGAGTGTGCCGCCGGACTGCACGGCGCGAACCGGCTCGGCGGCAACTCGCTGTCTGACCTGCTCGTCTTCGGACGACGCGCGGGCGACCACGCGGCGCAGTTTGCGAAGTCGGCGCGCGGCGCGTCCACCGACGCCGACCGCGCGGCCAGCGAAGCCATAGCGCACGCACTCCAGCCGTTTGAGCGCGGCACGCAGTCGGGCGCCGAGTCGCCGTATGCGATCCAACACGACCTGCAACAGATGATGCAGGAGCTGGTCGGCATTGTTCGGCGCGAGGACGAGATGAAGCGCGCGCTCGACGGCATTGCGGCACTCAAGGCCCGAGCGAAGCGCGTGGGCGTGTACGGACACCGCGAGTACAACCCAGGCTGGCACACCGCCGTGGATCTCGACCACCTGCTCACCGTCGCCGAGGCGGTCACGCGCTCGGCGATCGAGCGCAAGGAATCGCGCGGCGGGCACTTCCGCGATGACTTTCCGGAGAAGGACGCGGCCTACGGGGGCTTCAACATCGTGATGCGGCGCGGCGGTGGCGGCGAGATGCTGTTGGAGCGTCGCCCGATCCCGCCGATGCCCCAGCACCTGAAGGACATCATCGAGGAGCAGAAGGCGTAGGCCGCAGGGCAGTCCACCTACAGACCGCGAGGGACGCGTGGGCGCGACCAAGTTCCAGGTGTGGCGTGGGGAGCGTGGCGAGGGGAAGTTCGCCGAGTACCAGACCGAGATCACCGAGGGAATGGTGGTGCTCGACGCGATGCATCAGATCCAGGCGGAGTCCGCCGGTGACCTGGCCGTGCGCTGGAACTGCAAGGCGGGCAAGTGCGGCTCCTGCTCGGCCGAGATCAACGGCAAGCCGCGCCTGATGTGTATGACGCGGATGGATGAGCTGCCCGCGGATGCGCCGGTCACGGTGGAGCCGATGCGCGCGTTCCCGCACGTCCGTGACCTCGTGACCGACGTCAGCTGGAACTTCGAGGTGAAGAAGCGCATCAAGCCGTTCAAGCCGCGCGCGCCCGACGCGCCGGACGGCACCTGGCGGATGCAGCAGGAGGACGTGGACCGGGTGCAGGAGTTCCGGAAGTGCATCGAGTGCTTCCTGTGCCAGGACGTGTGCCACGTGCTACGCGACCACCACAAGCACGACGAGTTCATCGGTCCGCGCTTCCTCGTCCACACCGCCGCGCTGGAGATGCATCCGCTCGACACCGAGTCCCGCGTGCGCGATCTCAAGGAGACCCAGGCGATCGGCTACTGCAACATCACCAAGTGCTGCACGGCGGTCTGCCCGGAGCATATTACGATCACGGACAACGCGATCATCCCGCTCAAGGAACGCGTGGTGGACGAGTTCTATGACCCGGTGATGAAGCTCGTGAAGCTCTTCCGGAGGAAACAATGAGCCAGGCCACGCAGGGCGAGCGGACCCTTAAGCGGATCACGCGCGAGGGCGTGGCCGCCGCGCTGCAGAAGGCACATCGGTATCGCGTGCTCAACGACTCCGCGGCCGCGGAAAGCATCTGCCTCGACGTGTTGATGGTGGAGCCGGACAACGTCGAGGCGATCGTGATGCACGTCTTGTCCATCACCGACCAGTTCGACGCGGGGCACGCGGACGACCTCAAGCGAGCCGAGACTGCGGTGATGCAGTTGAAGGACGAGTATCGGCGCGCCTACTACCGCGGGATCATCTGCGAGCGCTGGGCCAAGTCCGTGCTCAAGCGCGCGGTCCCACGCGGCCACGAGATTGCCTGGGACTGGGTGCAGCGCGCGTTCGAGGCGTATCAGGAGGCCGAGCGGCTGCGCACGCCGGGGAACGACGAGGCGATCCTCCGGTGGAACGCCTGCGTGCGCCTGCTCGAGGCGAACCCTGCGGTGCGCGCCGCGGCCAGCGAGGCGTGGGAACCCTCGCTGGAGTAAGCCCGCTACAGCGCGCGTCCCAAGCGGATTGTCTCGCGCACCAGCACATCAAAGTCCTCGTTCTCGGAACGATGATTGGTGATGGCCACGCGGATGGCGAACCGCCCCTTGATCATCGTGCCTGAGGGCACCGCGATCCCCTCGTCCTGAATCCGCACGAGGATGCGCTGGTTGAGCGCGTTTAGCGCCGCGTCATCCAGCCCCGCGCGGACAAAGCGATAGTTGACCAAGTTGAGCGGTACTGGCGCGAGGAGCTCTAACTCCGGTTCGCCGCGCACAAGCGTCTCGAGATACGCCGCCTGGTCGATGTTGCGCGCGATGTGTCGCCCGAGCAGATCCACGCCCTGCGCGCGCATCGTCATCCAGACCTTGAGGGCCTTGAAGCTGCGCGTGAGCTCGATGCCGCGATCGTTGTAGTAGATGCTCCCCGACGAGGCGATGCCGCCCGGTAGGCTCGCGAGATAGGGCGCCTGGTTGGCAAAGGTCTCGGTGAGCTGGCGGTCCTCGCGCGTGAGCACCATCGCCACGTCGAAGGGCAGGTAGCCCCATTTGTGGAGGTCGAAGGCCAACGAATCCGCGCGCGCCATTCCTTCCACCGCCGCGAAAGCCTTGGCGTGATCTGCCAGCGCCGCCATCGCGCCGAAGGCGCCGTCAATGTGAAACCAGCACCGCTCGCGCGCCGCGAGGTCCGCCAACGCATTCAGGTCGTCGCTCGCACCCGTCTGCACCGTCCCCACCGTGCCGACGATGCAGAACGGCTGCGCGCCCGCTCTGCGGTCCTCCGCGATCATCGCCGCCATCGCCGCGACGTCCACCGAGAAATCATCGCGCACGGGCACGCGACGGAAGCTCACGTCGCCAAGCCCGAGGAACTCGCAAGCCTTTCTAAGCCAACTGTGCACCTCGCCGCTGGCGTACACGCGCAGCGGAGGCCCCCCGAGGTGACCCTCCTTGCGCACGTCGAATCCCGCGGCCTGGCGTCGCGCGACGGCGAGCCCGAGCACGTTGGCCATCGAGCCGCCGCTCATCAGGATGCCGCCGGCGCTCGCTGGGAATCCCATCAACTCCGCGTACCACTTCACGACCTGCTGTTCGATGTAGACCGGCGCGTGCTCGAGTCCGCCCATCTGTGGGTTGATCACGCTCGCGAGAAAGTCCGCCATCGCCGCCTGCGGCGACCCCGTGCCCATCACCCAGCCCCAGAAGCGCGGATGGATGTTGCCGTTGGGATAGGGTGCGATCAGGCGCGTGTACTCGGCGTACGCGGCCTCGTCGCCGATGCCGGTGCGCGGGACGGGCGCCGTGGAGATCTCGCGCTGTACCTCAGCGGGCGTGGGCGTCCACGTGGGGCGCTCGCGGACGTCGCGAAGGTAATCCAGCGACTCGTCGAGCATTCGGTGCGCGAGCCGACGAAAGGCCGTCCAGTCGGCTGGGTCGAGCGGGGGGAGAGTCTCGTGCATACCTAAAGATGGCACAGCCCGGGACGGCCAGGCGACCCGAATCCTGCTCGCCGCGAGCGACGTCGGCGCGCAGATTCAGCGGCACGCACCTCCTGAGGGGATCTCGTGACGCACACCGCGACCGGTCGAGTGGCGATTCTTTTTCCTGGCGCCGAAGCGGTGCGGCGCACGGTGACGAAGGAGAACAACCGCTTCGCCGACTTGTTCCGCGCGTTCGCCGCCGAGGGGGTGCCCGCCGAGCCCGTCGTGTACCACGACGACGTGCGCGACCAAGTGCGCGACCAGCTGCGGGGCTTCGACGTCGTGCTCGTGTGGGTGAATCCCGTGGAGGGCGGACGCGATCGGCGCGTGCTGGACGCGATGCTCCGCGACGTCGCCGCCGCCGGCACCTATGTCAGTGCGCATCCGGACGTGATCCTGCAGCTCGGCACCAAGGAGATGCTGTATCGCACGCGGACGCTCGGTTGGGGCTGCGACACGCATCTCTACACGACGCTCGACCAACTGCGTCGTGAACTCCCGGCGCGGATATCGTCCGGCGGGGCGCGAGTACTCAAGCAGAATCGCGGAAACGGCGGCGAGGGTGTGTGGCGGGTGGAGCGGCTGAAGGGGGCAAGTGCAGGCGACCCGACCCCGCCGGTCACACTCGAGTCGATCGTGCAAGTGCGTCACGCGCGACGAGGCGCGCTCGAGGAGCGAATGCCGCTGTCGCAGTTCGTCGATCTTTGCGCCCCGTACTTCGATGCGCTCGACGGCCGTGTCGTGGATCAGGAGTACCAGGAGCGACTGACCGAGGGGATGACGCGCTGCTACCTCGTGCACGACCGTGTCGCCGGGTTTGGGCACCAGGCCGTGAACGCCCTGTATCCAGCTCCTGACGGCGCGGCGCCCGAATCGGCTCCCGAACCGGGGCCGCGCTACTATCATCCACCCACAAGGCCGGAGTCTCAGGAGTTGAGGCACAAGCTGGAACGCGAATGGATTCCGGCGTTGCAGCGCCAACTGGGACTCGCCCGCACCCAACTTCCCGTGATTTGGGATCTCGACTTCCTCCTCGGCCCGCGCGATGCGGATGGCCGCGACACGTTCGTGTTGTGTGAGATCAACGTGAGCAGCGTGGCGCCGTATCCGGAGTCAGCGGTGCCCGCGATCGTCGAGGCTACCAGGGCGCAGCTCGCGACAGTTTCACGCTGATGCCGACGCCTGTGTTCTTCCCGAATGCCGTGGCGTTTCGTCGCTGGCTGAAGGCTAACGCCGCAACGGCGCCGGAGCTCATCGTCGGCTACTACAAGGTCGCTACCGGCAAGCCGAGTATGACGTGGTCGGAATCCGTGGACGAAGCGCTGTGCTTCGGCTGGATTGACGGCATACGGAAGCGCGTGGATGACACCGCGTACCAGATTCGTTTCACGCCGCGGCGGCCGACGTCTATCTGGAGCGCCATCAACATCGCGAAGGTCAAGCAGCTGACCGCCGAAGGTCGAATGACGCCCGCCGGACTTGCGGCGTTTGCTCTGCGCACCAAGGCCAAGTCGGGCGTGTACGCCTTTGAGCAGACCACCGCCGCGGCGCTGTCGCCGGCGGAGCGGCGGGAGTTCAAGCGAGCCAAGAAGGCGTGGAAGTTCTTCGAGGCCTCGCCGCCGAGCTACCGGAAGACCGTGCTGCACTGGATCTGCAGCGCCAAGAAGCCTGAGACGCAGCGCACGCGCTTTGAGAAGCTGCTCGCCGCGTGCGCCGCGGAGCAGCGGCTGCGCTAACTTTCGGCGTGCTTCGCCTTCTCCTCAATGCCCGTCTGTACGCGCCGCGCCCGCTGGGGCTCCGGCACGTGCTGGTCGCCCGCGGCCAGGTGGTCTGGATCGGCACGGACCGCCCCGTGCTCGACGCCTCGCTTGGCGTAGAGGTCGTGGACCTCGACAACCAGCGGCTCATTCCTGGCCTCATTGACCCGCACGTCCATCTGACGGGCGGCGGCGGCGAGGCCGGTGCACATACCAAGGTGCCGCCGCTCGCGCTCTCCAAGTTCACGCGCGGTGGCGTCACGACGATCGTTGCCGTGCTCGGCACCGACGACGCCACGCGCCACCCGCGCGAGCTCGTCGCTGCCGTGAACGGCCTTCGGGCTGAGGGCCTCTCGGCGTGGAGTTGGACCGCCGGCTATCACGTGCCGCCGGTGACGATCACCGGCAGCGTGCGCAGCGACATCGCGATGGTGGACTGCATCATCGGCGCCAAGACGGCGATTAGCGACCACCGCTCGAGTCAGCCCACGCGCGAGGAGCTGCTGCGGCTCGCCAGCGAAGCGCACGTCGGTGGGCTGATGACAGGCAAGGCGGGGTTGGTGCACCTGCACGTTGGCGATGGGCCGCGCGGGCTCGAACCCATTCGCGAGGCGCTGGCCGTGTCCGAACTGCCGCCGCGTGTGTTCAACCCGACGCACGTGAATCGCCGCCGCGCGCTCTTCGACGAGGCCATCGCGCTCGCGCGCGCCGGTTCGCACGTGGACGTCACGGCGTTTCCCGTCGCCGAGGGAGAGGACGCGTGGAGCGCGGAAGAGGCGCTGGTGCGCTATCTCGACTCTGGCGCTCCGGCCGAGCGTATCACGATCAGTTCCGATGGCGGCGGCTGCCTGCCCACGTTTGATGCAGACGGCCGCGTGGCCGCGATGGACGTCGGCTCGCCCGGCGCGCTCGCGCACACGCTGCGGCGCCTGCTCGCGGATGGCGTGCCGCTGGAACGCGCGCTGCCCGCGTTCACGAGCAATGCAGCTCGGTTGTTACGCTTCGCCCGCAAGGGCCAGATCGAGGTCGGCGCGGATGCCGACCTGGTCGTACTCGACTCCGACGGAGGGATCCGGGACGTGATGGCGATGGGTCAGTGGATGGTGCGCGGCGGCGAGGTCGTCGTGCGCGGAACGTTTGAAGCAGCCGCGGCGGTGCCCGCGTGACGCCGTCGCAGACGCCGGACGGCGCCACCCGCGGCTGGATCATCCCAATCGGGGGCGGCGAGGAGAAGGACAACAACCCGCTCATCCTCGAGCGCTTCGTGCAGCTCTGCGGCGGGCGCGATGCCAAGCTCGTCGTCATTCCTACCGCATCCAAGCTCGCCGACACGGGCGATCGCTACCGCGCCATCTTCCGCGATCTCGGCGCCGCCGAGGTGGAGGTGATGGATTTCGATACGCGACGCGACGGCGATGAGCCTGGGCGTGTCGCGGCGATCAAGGCCTGTGATGGCGTGTTCCTCACGGGCGGCAACCAGATGCGACTGGCCACCACCATCGGGGGCACGGCCGTGGCCAAGGCGCTGCGCGAGCACAACGCCAATGGCGGGCACGTCGCAGGCACGAGTGCGGGTGCGAGCTTCCTAAGCGAGCATATGATCGCGTTTGGCGACGACCACCGCACGCCCCACGCGGGATCGGTCACCCTCGCGCCCGGACTCGGCCTCACCAATCGCGTCGTCATTGACCAGCACTTCACGCAGCGCGGACGCCTCGGGCGACTCATCACGGCGCTGGCCTTCAATCCGTTCTTGATTGGGCTTGGGATCGATGAAGACACGGCGGCGTTCATCTCGCCGGACCAGACCGTCGAGGTGGAAGGCAGCGGGACCGTGACGATCGTGGATTCGTCGAAGCTCAAGTTCTCGTCAATGGATCGCGCTGGAGCCGACGACCCCGTGGCGATGCTCGGACTCACGCTGCACGTCCTCGTGCGCGGCGCGACCTTCAACCTGCACACTCGAGAGGCCTCGGCCGGCACCCTCGCGGTGAACAAGACTTAGCGCGAAGTTCTGGGTATGCGAATCCTCGAACGGTCGGTATTCGTCGGCCCATCCCTGTACGCGCACTTTCCCGTCATTCGGCTGACGCTCGATCTTGGTGCGCTCGAGCAGTGGCCCACCAGCCGGCTCGGCGCATCGTTCGTTGACGCGTTGCTCACGGCGCTGCCCGGCCTGCGCGAGCACGGGTGCTCGTACGGCGAGCCCGGCGGATTCGTCCGGCGGATGACCGAGGACGAGGGCACCTGGCTCGGCCACGTGCTGGAGCACGTGGCGATCGAAGTGCAGAACGCGGCCGGTATTCCGGTCACGTTCGGCAAGACCCGCGGGGCAGGGCCAGAAGGTGTGTATCACGTCGTCTACGAGTACGAACAGCGCGACGAAGGTCTCGAGGCGGGCGAGCTGGCCCTCCGATTGGTTGCGTCGCTGTTGCCAGCCGAGGCGCGCCCCGAGGGCATCGTGCCCGCCGACTGGGACTGGGCGACGGAGCGTGACACGTTCATTCGGTTCGCGCAGCGTCGAGCGCTGGGGCCGAGCACGGCGTCGTTGGTGCAGGCGGCGCATTCGCGTGGCATTCCGTGGATGCGCCTCAACAACCAGTCGCTCGTGCAGCTGGGCCACGGGAAGTACCAGCAGCGCATTCAGGCCACGGTTACCGGACGCACGCCGCACATCGCCGTAGAGCTCGCCAGCGACAAAGAGGAGACCAACAAGATCCTTGGTCAGCTCGGTCTCCCGGTACCGAAGCAGGAGCTAACGCAGAGCGAGGAAGGCGCCGTGCGCGCGGCGCGGCGCATCGGCTTTCCGGTCGTGGTGAAGCCCTACAATGGCAATCACGGGCGCGCGGTGGCGATTCACCTGACGACCGACGAACAGGTGCGCGCGGCCTTCAAGGCAGCGCAGGAGGTCTCGCGCTCGGTGATCGTCGAGAGCTTCCAGGTTGGCGACGACCATCGCCTGCTGGTCGTGAACGGTCAGCTCATCGCGGCCACGCGTCGCACGCCGGGGCACGTCGTCGGCGACGGGACGCGGAGCATCGCGGAGTTGGTGGATCTCGTGAACGCCGATCCGAGGCGCGGCGTGGGCCACGAGAAAGTGCTCACGCGCCTCGCGCTCGACGATCAGGCGCTGCGCCTGCTCGAGAAGCGCGGCTACACGCCCGCCTCAGTGCCTCCGGCGGGCGAGATCGTGTACCTGCGCTCCACGGCCAATCTCTCGACCGGCGGCACGGCGACCGACGTCACCGACATCATTCATCCCGACAATCGGGAGATGGCGGAGCGCGCGATCAAGGCCATCGGGCTCGACGTTGGTGGCGTGGACTTCCTCACGCCCGACATTACCGAGAGTTATCGCAAACACGGCGGCGCCATCTGCGAGGTGAACGCGGCACCGGGCTTTCGGATGCACAGCGCGCCCAGCGAGGGCAAGCCGCGTGATGTCGCCGGTCCGGTAGTGGATATGCTGTTTCCGCCGGGCACGCCGGCCACGGTGCCGATTGCCGCCGTCACCGGCACGAACGGCAAGACCACCACATCGCGAATGCTCGCGCACATCTGCAAGATGGCGGGCTTCACGCCGGGCCTGACCACGACCGATGGCGTCTACATCGACGGCCAGCGCACGGTCGAGGGCGATATGACCGGCCCCGTCGCCACGCGACTCGTGCTCTCGGACCCAACGATTGACGTCGCGGTGCTCGAGATTGCGCGCGGCGGATTGCTGCGCGCGGGAATGGGCACACCGTATGTAGATGTGGGAGCGGTGCTCAACGTGCGCTCTGATCACCTCGGGATGAAAGGCATCGACTCGCTCGAGGCCCTTGCCGAGGTGAAACGCATCATTGTCGAGGTCGCACGCGATACCGCCGTGCTCAATGCCGACGACCCGCTCGTGCTCAAGATGGCCGCGTACACGGAGGCCAAGCATCTCTGCTACGTGACGACGAACCCCGGTCACGCGCTGGTGCGCGAGCACATCCGTGCGGGCGGGCGGGCTGTGTCGCTCGAGAGTGGCGTGAATGGGCAGATGATCACGATCTACGACAAGGGCGCGCACATCCCACTGCTGTGGACGCATCTCATCCCGGCCACGATGGAAGGACGCGCAATGCACAACGTGCAGAACGCGATGGTCGCAGCCGCGATGGCGTTCTCGATGGGTCTCAAGCTCGAGACCATCCGGCAGGGCCTGCGCACGTTCGACACGACGTTCTTCCAGGCGCCGGGGCGCGCAAACGTCTTCAACGAGCATCCGTTCAAGGTCATTCTCGACTACGGCCACAACGCGCACGCGGTGGAAGCGATGTGCCTGCTCGCGCAGCGGCTCGATGTCACGGGGCGGCGGCTGGTCGTGCTCGCCGGCCCCGGAGATCGCCGCGACGAGGATCTCGTGGAGATTGCCCGCGTCGCGGCGGGCAAGTTCGATCACTACATCTGCCGGCGGGACGACGGATTGCGCGGCCGCGCGCCCGACGAGGTGCCGCGCATCATCTCGGCGGCGCTGCGCGACGCCGGCGTGCCAGCCGACAGGATTGAAATGATCCCCGACGAGCAAGAGGCGGTGGACGCCGCGCTGCGAATGGCGCGCGCCGGCGATCTGCTGCTCGTGTTCGGCGACGAGATTACGCGTACCTGGAAGCAGATCATCCACTTCCGGCCTGACGGCACGCAGCGACCGGTCACCGCCGAGCACGCCGTGCCGCGCCGCACGGAACCTGAGCCGGTGAGTGAGCCCGTACTCAGCGATCTCTCGGAGCTCGTGCGCGACGAACGCGGCGTGCGGCTCAAGCGCGAGAGCGACGACTGAGCGCCACGGCTGACGGCGCTGCGGCGCCGCCGCTCTTCACCGATTCGCGGCGCCTGCTCGGCCCCAGTCTCTGGCTCGAGGCGCCGGGCGTCGTGCTCGAGGCGCCGCGCCCGCACGGTCTCGCGCCGGACGTGCTGCGCGCCTGGGGCGGGCGCGTGGCGTGGATGTGCGCGGCGGTGGGATGGACCGAGACCGCGCTCACCGTTCGCTCGCACGCTGCCGGAAGTTCACTCGCGTTCACGGCGCCGTCAGACGCCCTGATGAGCGCGACCTGCGTGAATGAGTGGGCGTTGCAGACGGCTGCTGAGGAATGTGGAGCGCCGTACGATTCGTCGTCGCTCGAAGAGGAGCGGCTGCCGCTCGAGCAAGCCGAGGCGCTCGCGCGACTGCGGGAGATGATCGCGCGCGAGAAGGAGTCTCCGCCGGACGATGCGCGTCCGATCGCGGCGCGGTCGATGCCCGTCGCCCTCGTGACGGGCTCGAACGGCAAGACGACGACCACGCGGCTCATCGCGGCGATGCTCACTGCCGCGGGCTACCGGGTGGGCTATACGTGCACCGATGGCGTGTTCATCG